>JBAVXH010000150.1:0-42105 GCA_049698215.1 Xanthobacteraceae bacterium
GGCCGGGAGAGGGCCTAATTTTGGAGCAGCGCCCTCTCCCGGCTCGGACCTTCGGTCCTCGCCACCCTCTCCCGCAAGCGGGAGAGGGGAAGAAAGCGCGCGGGTTGCAGCCCCTGTCCGCCCTCGCTAAAGGAGAGCCCGCTTTTTCCCGGGGACACTCTCCGCTCATGGCGCGTCTGGTGATGAAATTCGGCGGAACGTCGGTCGCCGATATCGACCGCATCCGCAACGTGGCGCGCCACGTCAAGCGCGAGGTCGACGCCGGCCACGAGGTCGCGGTCGTGGTCTCCGCCATGGCGGGCAAGACCAATGAGCTGGTCGCCTGGGCGCGCGAGGCGGCGCCGCTGCACGATGCGCGGGAGTACGACGCGGTAGTCGCTTCCGGAGAGCAGGTGACCGCCGGACTGCTCGCGATCATGCTCGAAGGCATGGGCGTGAACGCGCGCTCCTGGCAGGGCTGGCAGCTTCCGATCCTCACCTCGAATGCACATGGCGCCGCGCGCATCGAGGACGTCAACGGCGACGAACTGATCCGGCGTTTCCGCGAGCGCAAGGAAGTCGCCGTGATCGCGGGCTTCCAGGGCATGCACAAGGGCACCAACCGGATCACCACGCTGGGGCGCGGCGGCTCGGATACTTCTGCTGTGGCGATTGCGGCCGCCATTCATGCCGACCGTTGCGACATCTACACCGACGTCGACGGCGTCTATACGACCGACCCCCGCGTCGTGCCGCACGCGCGCCGTCTCGAAAAGGTCGCGTTTGAAGAAATGCTCGAGATGGCCTCGCTCGGCGCCAAGGTCATGCAGGTGCGCTCGATCGAGCTCGGCATGGTGCACAATGTGCGCATCTTCGTCCGGTCGAGCTTCGAACGGCCCGAGGACATCGACCCGATGTCCAATCATCCGCCTGGCACGCTGATTTGCGACGAGAGTGAAATCATGGAACAGCAGGTCGTCACCGGCATCGCGTTCTCGAAGGACGAGGCGCAGATCTCGATCCGCCACGTTCCCGACAAGCCGGGCGTCGCCGCCGCGATCTTCGGCCCGCTCGCCGAAGCCAACGTCAACGTCGACATGATCGTGCAGAACATCTCGGCCGACGGGTCGACCACCGACCTCACCTTCACGGTGCCCTCGTCCGACTACGAACGCGCGAATGTGGTGCTGAAGAAATCGAAGGACGCGATCGGCTACGCCTCGCTCGACGGCTCGACCGATGTCGCGAAGGTCTCGGTGATCGGCATCGGCATGCGCAGCCACGCCGGTGTCGCCGCGCAGGCGTTCAAGAGCCTCGCCGAGAAGAAGATCAACATCCGCGCCATCACCACGTCGGAGATCAAGTTCTCGCTGCTGATCGACGTGGCCCGCACCGACGAGGCGGTGCGCACGCTGCATAGTCTGTACGGGTTGGATAAATAGCGGCGGCGGTGCCTGCTTTCCTTCTCCCCGCCAAAGCGGGGAGAAGGTGGCGAGCGCAAGCGAGCCGGATGAGGGGCTGCTTGCCGTCTCGCCGATGCCCCTCACCCGCCTCGGACCTTCGGTCCTCGGCACCCTCTCCCCGCAAGCGGGGAGAGGGAAAGGAAGCGAAATGCCCCTCCCTCCCCTCGCCTACGCGCAGCGGTTCGAGGACTTCCATCTCTGGCGAGCGCTCGGAGACATCGCGAACGGCTTTTACGTCGACGTCGGCGCCGGTCATCCGGTCTACGACAACGTGTCGTTTGCGTTCTATCTGGCCGGCTGGCGGGGCATTGCCGTCGAGCCGAACCCCGCGCTCGCGGCGCTCGCCCGCGCAGTGCGCCCGCGCGATCAGCTTTATGAAGGCCTGTGCGGCGCCGCGGCCGGAGACGCGACGCTTTATCTCCAGCGCGAATTCCACGGGCTCTCGACCACCGTCGCCGAGCACGCACAAGCTGCCGAGAAAGAAGTTAATCGCAGCGCCGAAGCCGTGACGCTGCCGATGGCGACGCTGGCCGCGCTCTGCGAGCAGCACGCGCCGACCAGTTTCGAGTTCCTCAAGATCGATGTCGAAGGCGCCGAGGCTGACGTCCTGCGCGGCGCGGATTTTTCGCGCTTCCGGCCCAAGATCATCGTGGTGGAGGCGATCAAGCCTTTGACGCTTGCCCCGGCCTGGGACGAGTGGGAGCCGCTGCTGGCGTGGCACGGCTATGCCTACGTCTGGGATGACGAGCTCAACCGCTACTATGTCGCCGAGGAGGCATGCGCGATCGCATCGCGCCTCACGGAGGGACCCAAATGGTACGCGGACGGCCCGCAGATCGGAAATTTCAAGGGCGCCGCGGAGGACCCAACGCACCCGGATCACCGGCTGGCGCTGCTGCTGACCGGGGTGGAGTTCGCGAAGCTCCCGCTGCTGGACCGCGGCGAAGTGCTGGGCCTGTTGATCGCCGGCGTCGCGGACCCTGCCCGAACCGCAAGCGCGGCCGACGTCGCTGCCATCGGCGAGCGCCTGTTCGGCGCTGCCGCACCGCAGCAGACCGCCCCACCTCGCGAAACCATTCGCGAGGCCTATCGGCGCATCATCGATTCCGATGAATTCCGCGCCGCCTGCGGCCGCATCGCGGCGAGCTACGCGTGGTAGATGCGCGTTTGTCTTGCCCCCGACACGAGCCATTCGCTATAGCGTGAGCGATCCGCGAGAGGCGCTCGCGGGTTAAGCGAGACAAGGCCGACCGGGGGCGCTCCGCCGGGCCTCGACGGCACGAAGGACAAAGCGATGCGTGGCGCGCTCGGCGGTCCGCGCGTGCTGTTGCGCCGGCTCCGCGAAGTGATGGCGGAACCGGTCAGCGCGCAGGAACGCCTCAACAAGATCGTGGTGCTGATCGCCGCAAACATGGTTGCGGAGGTCTGCTCGATCTATGTGCTGCGCGTCGACGGGACGCTGGAATTGTACGCAACCGAGGGCCTCAAACCCGAGGCGGTCCACGTCACCGTGCTCCGCCAGGATGAAGGCCTCGTCGGTTTGGTCGCAAGCGAGGCGAAATCGCTCAATCTCTCGGATGCCCAGCACCATCCGGCCTTCTCGTTCCGGCCGGAAACCGGCGAAGAAATCTACCACTCGTTCCTCGGCGTCCCGATCCTGCGCGCCGGCAACACGCTTGGCGTGCTGGTGGTGCAGAACCGCGCGGCGCGGTCCTATTCGGAGGACGAGGAAGAGGCGCTGCAGACGACCGCGATGGTGCTCGCCGAGACCATTGCGTCGGGCGAGTTGTCCGCGCTCGCCAAGCCGGGCCTGGAGCCCGCCGCGCACCGGCCGCTGCAGTTTGAGGGCCTGTCGATTTCCGACGGCATCGGGCTCGGTCATGTGGTGCTGCACGAGCCGCGCGTCATCGTCACCAAGCTGATCGCCGACGATCCGCAGAAGGAGCTGCAGCGCATCGACGCCGCGCTCAACACGCTGCGCGCCGATCTCGACGTGATGCTGGAGCGCCGCGATGTGGCGGACGCCGGCGAGCACCGCGAGGTGCTGGAAGCCTACCGGATGTTCGCCAACGATCGCGGCTGGACCCACAAGATGCATGAGGCGGTGACGACCGGCCTGACCGCAGAGGCCGCGGTCGAGCGCGTGCAGTCCGACAACCGCGCCCGCATGCTGCGCCAGACCGACCCCTATCTGCGCGAGCGACTGCACGACCTCGACGACCTCGCCAACCGCCTGATGCGCCAGCTCGTCGGGCGCGACCACGCGCCCTCGCGCGAACAGCTGCCCGACAACGCGATCCTGGTGGCGCGCGCGATGGGCCCCGCCGCGCTACTCGACTACGACCGCAAGAAGCTGCGCGGTCTCGTGCTGGAAGAAGGCGGCCCGACCTCGCACGTCGCGATCGTGGCGCGCGCGCTCGGCATCGCGGCGGTCGGCCATATCGACAACGCAACCGGCATCGTCGATCCGGGCGATGCGATCATTGTCGATGGCGCGATGGGCCATGTCTATGTGCGTCCGACGCCCGACGTGGAGAAGAACTACGCGGACCGCGTCAAGCTGCGCGCGCGGCGCCAGCAGCAGTACGCCGAGCTGCGCAGCAAGCCGTCCGTGACCAAGGATGGCGAGAAGATCACGCTGCTGGTGAATGCCGGTCTGCTGGTCGACCTGCCGCACATCGCCGAAACCGGCGCCGCGGGAATCGGCCTGTTCCGCACGGAGCTCCAGTTCATGGTGGCGGCGGAGCTGCCGCGCGGCGCCGAGCAGCTCCGGCTCTACCGGCAGGTGCTGGACGCGGCCGAGGATCGCCCTGTCACGTTCCGTACGCTCGACATCGGCGGCGACAAGGTGCTGCCCTACATGCGGTTCGAGGAGGAAGAGGAGAACCCGGCGCTCGGCTGGCGCGCCATCCGGCTCGGGCTCGACCGCCCGGGTCTTTTGCGCACGCAGGTCCGCGCGCTGCTCGATGCCGCGGCCGAGCGCGAGCTGCGCATCATGTTTCCGATGGTGACAACCGTCGACGAGTTCGACCAGGCGAAGGCGCTGGTCGAGAAGGAACTCACGCATCTGCGCCGTCACAAGCACGCGCTGCCCGAGCGCGTTCATGTCGGCGTGATGGTCGAGGTACCAGCCCTGCTCTATCAGCTCGACGAATTGCTCAAACGCGTCGATTTCCTGTCGGTCGGCTCCAACGACCTGATGCAGTTCATGTTCGCGGCCGATCGCAGCAATACGCGGATTGCCAGCCGCTTCGATCCGATCTCGCCGCCGTTGCTGCGCGCGCTGAAGGAGATCGTGGACTGCGCCAACGCGGCAAAAAAGCCGGTGACGCTGTGCGGCGAGCTCGCTTCCCAGCCGATCGGCGCGCTCGCGCTCATTGCGATCGGCTACCGCTCGATGTCGCTCTCCGCCTCAGCGGTCGGTCCCGTGAAGGCGATGCTGCTCGATCTCGACGCCAAAAAGGCGGCGGCCACGATCCAGCCCCTGCTCGATGGCGCCGGATCAAAGGGCTCGCTGCGCCAGAAGCTCGAGGCCTTCGCGGCGGCGGAAGGGTTGCAGCTATAGTGGTTCGTGATCGAACGCGCGAGACGTGATGTCGGCAAACGAATACGGGCAAGCTTCAGAAAATTGCGACGACGCAAGGCCAGTTTCGTTGGCCGCCTCCAATCGCGCCTTGCGATAGGCGCGGCGGATCGCTTCGGCGATACGAGGCTTGAGGCCAGGATTGTCGTCGAGGACGTCTTCGAGCTCCAGCCGCTGCATCGCAATCGAGTTGGCCCAACTTCGCGATCTGCGCTCCGGCTGATGATCCCATTTCAACATATGAATGAGGATGACCCGGATCGCACTTTCCAGCTTGTTGAACTGTTCCCGCCCCAAGGATTCGATCTCCTCCGCGACATTCTCCCGGTCCACGTCAGCCCAGCGGCCCTCGCGCACGAGCCGCCCCTGCTGCTGCGACCAGGTATAGAAATCCCGGTCGTAGGCTGCGGGCCTTTCGAGCGTTTCGGTATTGGGCCTGTTGTGGGGCGCCATGTTCGCTCCTTGTTCCGGCTTACATCATACCATGCCGGGAAAATGCCTGTCTGGGCTGGCTTTTTCTGCACCGCGGCATATATGATGCGGGTCGATCTCCCACTCACAATCGGCTACCGAAGATACCACCAATGACCAGCGCCGCTGCACAAAAGACCGTTGCCAAAAAGCCTGTTTCGGCTCCGCAGAAACCTAAACTCGTCCAAAACGAGCCCGCTCCGGCCCCGGTCCTGCAGTTCGCCTTCGATTACAGCCTTGAGGCGGAGCTTTTCCCGACCCATAACCGCAAGTACAAGCGGGCGGCCTTTGGATACCGCCGATTTGCCACGGCCGCTGAGGCCATCAAATTCGCCGTCGAGCAGCTTCCACCGGATGCGCTGGCCGGCGCCTATCTGGAAGTGCGCGAGCAGCGGTTCGATCGCAACGGCATCCGCCAGCTCTACGAGAACGCATCGTTCCCGCTGCGGCGGCTCAAGGCAGCGTCCTAGGTCGTTCGGCCGCCCGTCGCGGCGGCGCCTCTCGACAATCGGCTTTGGCGGACCGCGCCGATTCCGGATAAAGGTCTGCGCCGCGCAGACCCGTATCCTCGCATGCCCGTCACCCTGCCCCAATCCAAGCTCGATGCTCTGGTGAACCGCCTCGGCACGGTCGAGTCCGACCTGTCCACCGGTCCGGACCGCGACACCTATGTGAAGCTCTCGCGCGAGTTCTACGAGCTCCAGCCGGTGGTGGAGGCGATCAAGTCCTACCAGGGCGTCGCACATGAGATCGCCGATCTCGATGCGATGCTCGCCGACGCCGCGACCGATCCCGAGATGCGCGCGCTCGCCGAAACCGAGAAGCCCACGCTCGAAGCGAAGCGCGAGGCGCTCGCCCAGAAGCTCCGTGTCGCGCTTATTCCCAAAGACGCCATGGACGAGCGCAACGTCATCCTGGAAATCCGCGCCGGCACCGGCGGCGACGAAGCTTCGCTGTTCGCCGGCGATCTGTTCCGAATGTATGAGCGCTTCGCCGCCAAGAACGGCTGGAAGGTCGAGATCGCCTCGGCCTCTGAGGGCAGCATGGGCGGCTACAAGGAAATTATCGCCGAGGTGAAGGGGCGCGGCGCATTCGCGAAGCTCAAGTTTGAATCGGGCGTGCATCGCGTGCAGCGCGTGCCCGATACCGAAGGTTCAGGCCGCATCCACACCTCGGCCGCGACGGTCGCGGTGCTGCCCGAGGCCGAGGAAGTCGACATGACGATTAACGAGGGCGATATCAGGGTCGATACGATGCGCGCGGGCGGAGCGGGCGGCCAGCACGTCAACAAGACCGAGTCCGCGATCCGGCTGACGCATCTGCCGACCGGCATCGTGGTGATGATGCAGGAAGACCGTTCGCAGCATCGCAATCGCGCCAAAGCAATGGCGGTGCTGCGCTCGCGGCTCTACGACCACGAACGCCAAAAGCTCGATTCGGCGCGCGCCGCCGCGCGCCGCGGACAGGTCGGCAGCGGCGACCGCTCCGAGCGCATCCGCACCTACAACTATCCGCAGGGACGCGTGAGCGATCACCGTATCAATCTCACGCTCTACAAGCTGCCGCAGATCCTGGAGGGCGAGGCGCTGGGCGAGGTCATCGACGCATTGGTGCAGGAGCATCAGGCCGAGCTGCTCGCCGCGGAAGACGCGTGATCAAACCGCGCGACGCGACCGTCGCGCAGGCGCGACGCGCGCTTGCTGAGAAATTGCGCGCAGCGGGAATTGAATCGCCGGAACTCGATGCTCGCATCCTGCTCGGGCACGCGCTCAGGCTCGATCATGCGGGACTTGCGGCAGCAGAGAAGCAAGAGCTCTCGGGCTCGGCTGCATTGCAGATCGAGGCGTTGGCGGCGCGCCGCCTGGCGCGTGAGCCGGTCGCGCGTATTATCGGCGAGAAGGAATTCTGGGGCCTCTCCTTCATGGTGACGCCAGCCGTGCTGGTGCCGCGCCCCGAAACGGAAACTGTGGTCGAAGTAGCGCGCGCGCTGCTCGATCGCTCTGCGCCGTTGCGGATCATCGATCTCGGCACCGGCTCCGGTGCAATCCTGCTCGCGCTGCTCTCGGAGTTGCCGCATACGCGCGGCACCGGCATCGATATCGCGGGGGATGCGCTCGACGTCGCGCGCGCGAATGCGCGGCGGCTTGGCCTCGCCGATCGCGCCGACTTCGCACTCGGCGATTTCGCCGCGGCCGAAGGCACGTTCGATCTCGTCGTGTCCAACCCGCCCTACATCGCGAGCGCGGACATTGCCGCGCTCTCGCCGGACGTGCGTGACTACGATCCGCACCAAGCGCTGGACGGCGGCGCGGACGGTCTTGCGGCCTATCGCACGATTGCGGCGATTGCGCCGCGCCTGTTGCAGCCCGCCGGCCACCTCGTGGTCGAGATCGGCGCCGGACAGGCGAGCGCCGTAAGCGAACTATTCGTGCAGAGCGGCCTTGCAATTGCCGCGGTCCGGCACGACCTATCCGGCACTCCCAGAGGGCTCGCAGCGACAGCGCGTTAGTTACAATTCGGAACATTTGCCGGGCGCCCATAAAGGTCAAAAAACCGCTTGGAATGTCGCAAAAGACCGATTAGGGTCGATCTCAGGAATCGATCCCAATTGGGTGACGCATCGCCAGAGAGGCCCGGAGCGAGGCTCCGTGAGGCGGTGGTGCGGACAGGGCGAATGAGGAAATTTCCGCTTCGGGAAAGACACGTTCGCTGCATCGGGATTCGAATGTTTTCACCGGTTGAGCGCAGGCCGGGCGTGTAGCCCGAAAGCGCATGACGAAGGGTGATCGTGCCGCGGCGGGGCCGTGGCGGATTAGGAATGTCCAGGAAGCGATCATCGTCGCCGACGAACGACGCGCGAATGGGCTGCGCCGATTGCAGCCGCTGTGGATTTTTGGTGCCGGCATTTCGCCGGATCGAGGCTGGGAAAGTCGCCGCCGGGTCAGAGCCGCGGCATATCAGGAGTCGTTGAACAGCAAGCCATGAGAAACGGTCAGCAGCATCATCACAACAAACGTATGCGCGGGCGCAATAATCAGCAGCACAACAACCGGCGCAATCAAAATCCCCTGACGCGGGTTTACGAATCGAACGGCCCTGATGTGAAGATTCGCGGAACAGCCAATCACGTGGCGGAGAAATATCTCCAGCTTGCGCGTGACGCCCAGACCTCCGGCGATCCGGTCTCGGCCGAGAACTATTTCCAGCACGCCGAGCATTATTTCCGGCTGATCGCGGTGGCGCAGGAGCAATTCCGCCAGCAGAACCCGAACTTCCAGCCGCGGCCTGAGAGTGGCAACGATCAACAGTTCCAGCCGCGCTCGGATGAGCAGTTCGAGGAAGGCGGCGACGAGGACGGCCAGTCCTTCGGGCAGCCGTTCGGCACGGGCGAGCAGCCTTATCTGCCGCAGAATGCGCAACCCTTCGTACAGCGCGACAACAATTATCAGCCGCGCGAACAACGCGATGCTCCGCCGCAGCCGCGTGCGCCGCAGCCCGAGCCGGGCAACGAAGCCGGCCTGCCGGCCTTCATCACGGGCGGTGCGCCGCAGGCTCAACCGCAAGGCCAGAACGGCTACGAGAATGGCGGGGGGCAGGGGGACCGTTTCCCGCTGCATCGGCGCCGTCGTCGCCATCGTGGCCCGCGCGACAACGTGCCGGGCAGCGGCCCGGGACGCGAGCGGCCGGACGATAACGGCTAAGGCTAGCCACTGCGCGCCGCACCCGGCGCCGCGGGCGCCAGCACCGGTTCGAGCGCCGGCACCAGCCTACGTTTTTCTCGCCGCGCCGGAATCGCGCGATAGACCTGCTTGGTCGCTTCCACGATATGCACGCCGGCGAACGGCGCGGACAGCGTTGCGCCCGTGCGCTCCCAGGCGACCGCGGAGCGCAGGAACCAGTTGCGCGCAATCGGCGGCACATAGAGCGCCTCGCCCCAGCCCGTCGGCGTGAACCAGGTCTCGCGCAACAGTGCGGTGATCTGCGAACGCGAATAGGGCCGGCCATGGCCGAACGGGGTCGTGTCGGTTCGTGCCCATACCCCGCGCCGATTCGGGACCACGGCGAGCAGCCGTCCGCCCGCCGCAAGCACGCGCCAGGTTTCGCGCAGCATCGCCTCGGCGTCGCGGGACATCTCCAGCGCATGCACCAGCAGCACCCGGTCGACCGCCGCGTCGGCAAGCGGCAGATCGAGTTCCTCGACCAGCGTCGTGAGCGTCGGACGTGCCGAGGGCCATTTCACCACGCCCTGGGCGGCCGGCATGAAGGCGAGGCACCGCTCCGCCTCCTCGCGGAACAGACCGAGATACGGTGTCGCGTAGCCAAGCCCCGCAACGCGCATCCCGCGTGTATCGGCCCAGCGCGCGCGAATGCCGCGGCTCACGAAGCGGCGCGCCACCGTACCGAGCGGCTGGGCGTAGAAGTTGCGCAGGTCGACGACATCGAGAAACAGGGCGATGGCTCCTGGCGATCTCGGGTGGACTCTCGTTCCGTCACGGGAACCGCTGCAGATTTCCCGCATTGCACCAGCAAAAGGCGTGCTAGCTTGCCGCCGCCCTGCGGGAGTAGCAAGCCAGCCATGCCTGCCAAGACCCACCTCTTCCTCTGCCTGAAGGACAATTACGGCGTCCTGCTGCACGATCCGGCGACCGGCGCGACCGCCGCCATCGACGCACCGGAAGCCGCGCCGATCGAGATGGCGCTCGCCGATACCGGCTGGCGGCTCACCGACATCCTGGTGACGCATCATCATGGCGATCACACCGCCGGCATCCCGGCGCTGAAGCAGAAACACAGCTGTCGCGTCGTCGCGCCGCGCCAGGAAGCGTCGAAAATTCCCAACATCGACGTGACGGTGCGCGAAGGCGATGTGGTGCAGGTCGGCTCGCTGGTCGGCCGCGTCATCGAGACGCCGGGCCACACCGCCGGCCACATCTCCTACTGGTTCAAGGAGGACAAGCTCGCCTTCGTGGGCGACACGCTGTTCTCGGTCGGCTGCGGCCGCATCATCGAGGGAAATCCCGAGATGATGTGGGCGTCGTTGCTCAAGATCCGCAATCTGCCCGCCGACACCGAAGTGTTCTGCGGCCACGAATACACCGCCGCCAACGTGAACTTCGCGCTCACCATCGAGCCGAAGAACCTGGCGCTGCGCACGCGCGCCGAGGACGTCGTGCGGCTCGTCGAGCAGAAGAAGCCGACAATTCCCACCACCATCCAGCAGGAAAAATCCTACAACCCGTTCCTGCGTGCCGATCTGCACTCGGTTTCCGGCGCGATCGGAATGGAAAGCGCCCCACCCGCGCAGGTGTTTGGGGCGATCCGCGCCCGCAAGGACAAGTTCTAGGGGCGCGTGCTCATTGAGCGCGACCGCGCGCCGAAGGCCCGAAGACAGAGAGACGGGGGCCCGGCGCGTTGGTTTCCGGCAACCTGGCATTTCAAGGACCTCGCTGCCATCACGCGATCACGTCGCGCGGCGGACGCCAAGTCGCTACGATATCCCGATGCGCGGGGCGACGTTCATCCGTCATCATGGTCAGGCGTGGCGCGATCAGGCGATCGGCGTGCTGCTGGCGCTTTGCATCGTCGCGGTCGTCACCGTCTCGCTGATGGCGGCCTCGGTCTGGCTTCCGATCGAGCATGTGACGATCGTGTACCTGATCCCCGTCATCGTGGCAGCGCTGCGCTGGGGCGCCGTTCCGGCACTGGTCGCGGGCATCCTGGGCCTCGCCGCGCCGGCTTATTTCTTCTACGCCCCGATCTATGACTTCCGGGTGCACAGCCCGGCGCAGCTCGTCGACATGATGATGTTCGTCACCGTTGCGGCGATCACCGGCCGCATGGCCGTCACGGTGCGGCAGGCCCGGATGCGGGCGCAGGCGGACAATCTGCGCGATGCCCTGATCGGTTCGGTCTCGCACGGACTGCGGACTCCGCTTGCGGGAATCATCGGGTCGACCTCGGTGCTGGCGCAGTCGCCCGCCGTCGAACAGGACGAGCAATTGTCGTCGCTGGTGCGCGTGGTGCGCAAAGAGGCCGAACGTCTCAATGGCGATATCCAGAACCTGCTCGACGCGACCCGTATCAGCAGCGATGGAATCATGCCGCAGCGCGAGTGGGTCGATCCCGAGGACATCGTTAGCGCGGCGCTCGCGCGCAAGCGGCAACTCCTAGCGGGACGCGAGATCATGCTTGCTGTCGCCGACGACTTGCCGCTCGTCTATGTCGACTCTTCGCTGGTGGAAAGCGCGCTTGGCCAATTGATCGAGAATGCGACGAAATACTCCCCAGCCGGCACGCCGATCTCCGTCAGCGCAGGACAAAGCAGCAATACCATTCATGTCGAAGTCACCGACGAAGGCGAAGGGATCGCTGCCGGTGAGGTAGAGAAGATCTTCGAGCGATTCTATCGCGGCCCGCGGCACGTCCTCAGCGTGCCAGGGTCGGGACTCGGGCTTTGGATCGCGCGAGCGTTGATCGAAGCCTCAGACGGACACATCCGCGCATTCAGCAGCGGGCTTGGGAACGGCGCAACGTTGTCGATTACCTTACCGGTCAAACCGCAACCGGCATCCGACGAGGGCGCCGATGAGTGACATACCACCGGTCGTCCTTGTCATCGATGACGAGCCGCAGATCCGGCGCTTCCTGCGCGCGGGTTTCGATATCGAGCATTTCACCGTGCTCGAAGAAGAGACCGGCGAAGCGGGGCTGCGCACCGCCACGCTGCGTCAGCTTGACCTGATCGTGCTCGACCTCAACCTGCCGGACATCGATGGCGCGAGCGTTCTGGAGCGTATCCGGTCGTGGTCCACTGTCCCGATCATCGTGCTCTCGGTGCGCGCGAGCGACGAGGACAAGGTGCGGCTGCTGGAAGCCGGCGCCGACGATTATGTGGTGAAGCCGTTCAGCATGGCCGAGTTGCTCGCACGCGCGCGCACCGCGCTGCGGCGGCAAGCGCGCGGCGCCAAGGGCGAGCCGGTCGTGACACTCGGGCGGCTCACCATCGACTTGTCCGCACGCGCCGTCATGATCGACGGGACGCGCGTCGCGCTTTCGCCCAAGGAATATCGCCTGCTTCAGGTTCTTGCCCAGCACGCCGGTAACGTCGTCACGCACAACATCCTGCTCAAGGAGGTGTGGGGTGCCAGGCACATGCAGAACGCGCACTATCTGCGCATTCTCGTGCGCAAGCTGCGCCGCAAGATCGAGCAAAACCCGAAGCAGCCGCGCATTCTGGTAAGCGAGCTCGGCGTCGGCTACCGGCTGGCGAGCGGGACTGATTCAGACTGAGAAATGCGGAAAGGGCGGCCGCAGGGCCGCCCTTTCCTTGATCCAGTAGCCGGCAACCCCGGTTACGTTTTCTGAATCGCCACGCCGGAGCTGGTGGTGATATCGACCCCCTTGGTATCGCGGAGGAAAACTAGGCCGACGACCAGCGTCATCACCGCGACGACGATCGGATACCAGAGGCCGGCGTAGATATCGCCGGTCGCGGCCACGATCGCGGTGGCGAGCAATGGCAGCATTCCGCCGAACCAGCCGTTGCCGATGTGATAGGGCAGCGACATCGAGGTGTAGCGGATCTTGGTCGGGAACATCTCGACCAGGAACGCCGCGATCGGGCCGTACACCATGGTGACGTAGATCACCATGATCACCAGGATCAGCTCAGCCATAAACCAGTTGACCTTGGCCTTGTCGGCTGTCGGCGAGTAGCCGGCAGCCCTGAGCGCCGCCGTCCACTTGGCATTGTCCCAGCCCTCGACCTTGGTCGATCCAAGCGCCATATCGACCGACTTCGAGCCAGGCGCACTCACGATCTTGAACGAGAGGCCCGACTTGGTGAGGAAGTCCTGCGCGCGGTCGCACTGCGTGAAGTTCGACCATGGTCCCACGAAGATGTGGAAGTTGCAGGTCGACTGGTCGGCCGTGACCGTGATCGGGTTCTTCTGCGCGAAGGCTTCGAGGTCCGGATTGACGTAGTGCGTAAGCAGCCCGAACAGCGGGAAGTAGGTGATCGCCGCGATCGCGCAGCCCGCCAGGATGATCTTCAGCCGGCCGATCCGGTCCGACAGCCAGCCGAACACGATGAAGAACGGCGTGCCGATCAGGAGCGAAAGCGCGATCAGCGAGTAGGCCGACACGTAGTCGAGCTTGAGCGTAATGGTGAGGAAGAACAGCGCATAGAACTGGCCCGTGTACCACACCACGCCTTGACCCGCCGTTGCGCCGAGCAGCGCGAGCAGCACGTACTTGTTGTTCGGATAGTGCAGGAAGCTCTCGGTCAGCGGCGCCTTGGATCCTTTGCCCTCTTCCTTCATCTTCGCGAAGATCGGAGACTCGTTCAGCCGCAACCGGATCCAGACCGAGAACACCAGCAGGACCAGCGAAATCCAGAACGGAATGCGCCAGCCCCATTCGGCGAACATTTTCGCGTCCATGTAGACGCGGCTGAGCCCGATAACCAAGAGCGCGAGGAAGAAGCCGAGCGTCGCCGTGGTCTGGATGAAGCTTGTCGTGTAACCGCGCTCATGCGGCCGCGAGTGCTCCGCCACATAGGTCGCGGCGCCGCCGTATTCACCACCAAGGGCGAGGCCCTGCGCGAGGCGCAGCGTCACCAGAAGGATCGGCGCCAGCCAGCCGATGGCGGAGAAGGTGGGAAGCAGGCCGACCAGGAAGGTCGCGCCGCCCATCACCACGATGGTGACGAGGAAGGTGTATTTGCGGCCGACCAGATCACCGATACGGCCGAAGATGATCGCGCCGAACGGGCGCACCAGGAAGCCGGCGGCATACGTTGCGAAAGCGGACAGCAGCGCGGCGGTGTCATTGCCGGGCGGGAAGAACAGCGCGGCGAAAAACGGCGCCAGTGTCGCGTAGAGATAGAAGTCGTACCATTCGAAGACGGTGCCGAGCGACGACGCGAAGATGACGAATTTCTCGTCCTTCGTCATGCCGCCGGCGCGCGTCGAGGTTTGGGCAAGAGTGCTTGTGCTCACGGACGTTCCCCCTTGTGCGGCGCGCGCATGCGCGTCGCCGATCGCGCCACGCTAGGTTGGGAACCGAGCCGTTGTCTGTGCTCAACTCGTATTAGGCTAAAGGTGTATTATGCTCTTCTAATACTTTGATTACGCAAGATAATCTCAGACAGGCAACCGCCACGGCGTGGGCCAGACATGACGCCGCGCCTGAGCTATCGGAATACCCCTGATCGTTCGGGGATACCTGTTGTCGTTTACGCCGAATTTACATCGAGCCTGTCCTTAGATACGCGAACGGTTACTGGTCGCGCCGCTACCGAAGCGAAGCTGAAGAGCTTCGTTTTCGGACGGTCAGACGTGCCGCGACGCCGACAATCGCCACCCAAAGCCGCAGTCGATGCCGGGCCGCCGCCGAAGCGACGCGCCGCCGCCGTACTTGCGCGGCGCACGCGCTTGATGCTGCAGATCGCGGCGCTGCAGCGCGCGGGGCTCGGATCAAGGCTCACCGCGAACGCCGAGCAGCTTCTCACGCGCTGGTGGGCGGCCGCGAACTGGAGCGCGCGCGACGACCTGCTCAAGACCGCTGATTGGCTGCTGCGCGCAGACACGCTTCGCGACGGCAATAAACCGTCGCGAGCCTGACAGCAGGGGGAAGCCGATGGTCAACCCTCTTGAGATCATGCCGGTTCTCGCCCTTGCCTTGATGATCGTGTTGCTTCCCCTGCTCGCGGACCGGCCGTGGTAGCAAGATATCCGCAGGTGGATGGGTCTCCCTCCCGGGCAGTGGGTCAGTTTGATTTTTCTTTGCTCGCTTCCCGCCCCTTCGGCTAACGATCCACTAGACGAAAGGGGGCTTCATGGAGTTCGGCAGCACAGTTCAGCTTGCTTGGGTTGTCGTGGTGGTCGCTGTTCTTAGGGCGGTTCTGTATTTCAAACGGAACAGGCCGCCCGGCAGCTAGGCGGCTTTGGACTTGCGCTGTTGCCCCGGTCGATGCTTTGCCTTCCCGGCTTATGAAGGCCTCTCGTTCATCGCTACTGCGCGAGCTTGCCCCAATCCGCCGCCTTCACGCGGGCAACAAGCCGATAGCCGGTACCCTCCGGCTTGAACACCGAGGCCTCGCCCTCGGAGACATCGAACCAGTCCTTGCCGAACGCATCCATGATGTTCGGCTTGTGCGAGACCAGCACGACGTTGGTGCCGGCGGGCGGCGCGGTGGAGGCGAGCGTCTTCATGGCCGCCGTGCGGCGATTGTTCTCGATCGGCGTGACGACCTGCCCGCCTTCCGAGATGTCGGCGGTCGACGTGACATTGCCGAAGCCGAGCAGCGTGCCGGTCTCGATCGCGCGATAGAACTGGCTGGTGATCACCTGCCCGACCGGGATGTTCAGCTTGCGCATTGCGTCCCCGATCGCGCGCGCCAGCGCGCGGCCCTGATCGTTGAGCTGGCGCTGCTTGGCGACGTTTCCGATGTTGAGCGGATCGGTGTCGGCCTGATCCTGGTGTGTTGCGCCGTGGCGGAACACGATGACATGGCCGCCCGCGCGCAGCGACTCGATCACAGTCTTGTTGCCGGGATCGATTTGGCCATGGGCCGAGCCGATCAGCGCGGTCACCCAAAGACCGAACAGAAGAACGAGACGCATCGCGGCCTCCCTCGTTTGACGCCCTCACCCGCCCGCAGCTTGACTTTACGCGGGGCGCAGGATGCGCACAATCTGTGCGTGCTTGAGCTTCCCTTGGAAAGAACGCATGCGCCAGCTTGCCGCCACCGATGTCATCCGCCTGCTCGGCTTGAAGCCGCATCCGGAAGGCGGACATTTCCGCGAGACATTCCGCGACCCGGTCACCGGCGCGAACGGCCGCGCCGCTTCCACCGCCATCTACTTCCTGCTCGCCAGGACTGAGCGTTCGCACTGGCACCGCATCGATTCGGCTGAAGTCTGGCATTACCACGCGGGCGCGCCGCTGGTGCTGGAGATGGCTGCCCCCGATGGGGCGATCCGCCGCATGAAGCTCGGCCCCGACATCGCGATGGGCGAACGGCCGCAGGGCGTCGTGCCAGCCGGCTACTGGCAGGCCGCCGAATGCCTCGGGGAGTGGACCTTGGTCGGCTGCACGGTCGCGCCGGGATTCGAGTTTGCGACATTCGAGATGGCGCCGAAGGACTGGGCGCCCGCTTAAGCTTTTCGCCGGATCATGTCCTTTGCGGCGAGCACGCCGCCGCCCGCAATCAGCAGCGCCGCGGCCGCAAGGCTGAGGCTCGCCGCCGCATAGCCGGCGAGCACGAGAAACAGCGTGGAGAGCAGCGGCGCGAGATAAGACACGACGCCAAGCACGCGGATGTCGCCGCGCTTCATGCCGATATCCCAGACATAGAACGCCGCGCCGACCGGGCCGATGCCGAGCGCCATCACCGCCAGCCATTGGGTGAGGTTCTCCGGCCAGTGCGTCTGCTCGAACAGCATGTGCGAGATCGCGGCGAGCGCTGCCGTGACCAGACAGAACCCCGCGACGGCATCGCTCGGCACATCGGCAAAGCGGCGCGAGGCGACCGAATAGATCGCCCAGGTGAAGGCCGCCACGAAGGCCGCCGCAAAGCCGGGCAGATCGGCGCCGGTGAATGAAATGCCGCGCCCCGCAAACAGCAGCGCCGTGCCGCAAAGCGCGATCAGTGCGCCGGCAAGATGATGCGTGCGCAACCGCTCGCCCGGCAGCAGCGCGGACAGGAGCACGATCAGCACCGGCCACAGATAGCTCACAAGCTGGGCCTCGGCCGGCGGCGCGAGGCGCAGCGCCAGGAAGTAGAGCGCGTGGTAGCCGAACAGCCCACCGACACCGAGCGCCCAGACCGGCCATGGCTGTTTCAGCGCGCGCGCCGCGCCCGGGCGGAACAGCCACGTGGCGGCGCCGATCCCGCCGCCGATGGCGAATGTCATCGCGGCGAGCTGGAACGGCGGTACCGTGCCGGATGCGACGGTCAGCAGCGAGAGCAGCGACCACATCAGGATCGCCGTGAAGCCGATGAGGGTGGCGGATGGCATCAAGAACTCGCGCGGGCTTGCCGTTCGCTTAGTCGAGCGGCGGAAACGACGCAATGCGGACCGCAGCGGACGCGACTTCTCACACAAAAGCAATTTCAGTTGGCAACGGTCAGGCGCTATCGTCACGGGGAGGCGCAGCAAAGCACGGGAGAGACCATGCCCAACGTAAACCCCGCACCCCAGGCCGATGCGCTGACGCTTGCGACGCTCGCGCTTTGCACCGCGTCCTATTTGCCGGACATCACCACGATTCCGGCTGCCGTGCAGAATGCGCCACCGCTTGCGGCTGGCGGACAGTGGCAATGCATCTGGGGACCGGTACAGGACAGCGACCAATCGAACCTTGCGCTCGTAGCGGGTTATTTCCCGAATCCGAATACGGGACCGCAGACCATCTGCGTCACGCTGCGCGGCACCGATTTCGACATCACCGATATCTGGGGCATGCTCGAGCAGATCTGGCAAGACCTCGACGCGTCCGACCCGCAACCGATGCCGTGGGCGCTCAACGATCCGGCCCGTATCGCGTCGGGCACGCTCGATGGTCTCGCAATCATTCAGGGGTTGACTGCCAACGGACAGACGCTTGGCCAGTTTCTGACGACGTTCTTCTCGCAGGCCGCGAACGCGAATGTCACCATACTGGTGACCGGCCACAGCCTCGGCGGCTGCCTCGCCACCATCGTTGCGACCTGGATACGCGTTCTGCTGCCGAACTATCGCGGCGCGATCCAGCCGATCACGTTCGCGGCGCCGACCGCGGGCAACAAGGAGTTCACGACGTACTACGACAAGCTGTTCCCCACGGCGCGTCGGTTTCAGAACTCGCTCGACGTCATCCCGCTCGCCTACTACGACCTCGGCGGCATCAACTACACCTACGCGAACGACATGCTGGACACGCCGGACATCATCTGGCTCGGCGTGCTCGGTATGGAGGCTGCGCTCGACATCATGGACGCGAGCTACGTGCAGCCCCCGCAAGGCCAGCAGATTTTGCCCGGCATATTTTTTCTCAATGACGCGACGGACTGGTACGCGCAGGCGCTGCACCAGCATCACCTTGCGACTTATCTGGGGCTGCTTACCGGTACCGGCGTCGACACGATGGCCCTGCCGCAGCCGAGCGTCACGCACGCCGCGAAGGCGCGGCTGATCAAGCGCATCGGCTCCCTCGAGACCGCGCTGAAGCGCCTCGCCGACCGGTAGGTCACTCCGCCGCCAGCGGCCGCTGATTCGCTTCGAGTAATCGGCGCGCGTGACCTGACGCCAGCGCTTCATGTCGATACTATTTTAGTTTGTATCCTGGTCGCGCGATTGTAGCATCGCGATCGGCTAGAGACGGAGGGGGCGGACATGACAGTCCAGAACGCCAAGCAAATCGTCGCGCAGGTGGGCGAAAACGCTTTCTCGATCGCGATGCTTCAGCTCTGCGAGATCTCGTACTACTGGGACGACATCAACGATTCCGTCAATGCGATGCCGCCGATCAGATCAGGGGGTGGCTGGTCCTGCGAGTGGGGGCCGGATTGGGACTGGCTCGACACCAACCTCGCCTTCGTCGCTTGCTATTACGAGCCGGTGGACGCGCCGTCGCCGATGTTCACGTGTGTGGTGATCCGCGGGACCGATATCGACGAGCTGGATCCGGTCGGAATCGCTTGGCAACTCTGGGAGGATTCCGACCCCGAAAATACCGTACCGCTGTCGTGGACGGAAAGCTGCCCCACCGCGTGGATCGCGAACGGCACCAACGATGGCCTGACAACCGTTCAGTCGTTCCAGCCGGACGGCGGCGCGACGCTCAAGGACTGGCTTGCGAACACGAACGCCGCCACCGGTCTCGGCCAGCTGGTCGTAACCGGGCACAGTCTGGGCGGTTGCCTCACGACCGTGGTTGCGCCTTGGCTGCAAACGGCGTTGACCGAGTATGACCAGGCGATCCTGCCCGTGACATTCGCAGCGCCGACCGCGGGCAATCCAGATTTCGCCGCGTACTTCAACAATTTGTTCTCGTACAAGCTGCTTTATCAGAACCCGCTCGACATCGCGCCGCTCGTCTACGGCAACCTGCCTGACGTCCAGTACATCTACGACCTCCCGTGCAACGTGCTGATTTCGTCGGAGATGGCCGACCTCTTGTCGAAGATTCAGGGTTGGCTCGGGGGACTTCAATACCAGCAGCCGAGCAGCGATGCACCGGAGCTCGACATCCGGTGCTACCAAACCACGAGCTGGCTTGAAGAAGCCTTCCACCAGCATCACCCGCCCACCTACATGTCGCTGCTGGGGGGCACAAACGTCGGCAGGCTAGCGCGCATCAGGAGCCGCCGCTGGAAACGTCCGCCGTTGCGAGTGGCGCGGCCCCGCCTGGCTCGCTAGAGCCTATCGTTCTTTGTTGAATCAGAGTTGGGCTCTAGCTTTTTGTTTGAGCATGATCTTTTCCGAAAACCGGTACCCACTTTTCGGGATCATGCTCTAGGCCTCGGCGGACGCGCCTCACTCCGCTGCGAGCGGCCGCTGGCTCGCTTCGACGTAGCCGTCGCGCGTCTGCGGCAGCTTCCAGCCGAGCATGCGCGAGGCAACCAGCGTGCGCAGCACCTGCGCGGTGCCGCCGCCGATCGTGAACATGCGCACGTCGCGCGCCATCCTTTCGAGAGGAAGATCGCGCGAATAGCCGCGCGCGCCGAACATCTGCAAGCTGTCGTTGACGATGCGGATCGCGGCTTCGCTCGCGAAGATCTTCGCCTGCGCGGCGAGCATCGGATCGGGGAACACCGAACCTTCGCCGCGCGAGCGGGCGGCCGCGTAAAGCATCAGCCGCGACGCGGTGAGCTGCGTCTGCATGTCGGCGAGCATCCACTGCAGGCCCTGGAATTCACCGATCGGGCGGCCGAACTGCTCGCGCTGCTTCACCCAATCGGTGGCGAGCTCAAGTGCGCCCGCCGCGATGCCCATCGCGACCGTCCCGGCGCCGACGCGTTGCGAGTTGTAGGCGTTCATCAGGTCGGCAAAGCCGCGCCGGAAGCCCGACGGCGGCAGCACCGCCATGCCGGGCGGCACCTCGAGATTCTCGAACGCCAGTTCGCCTTCCGGCATGCCGCGCAGGCCCATCGTCTGCTCGCGCCGCACGACACGCAGGCCTTTCGCCAAGTTTTCGTTTTCTTGGCGCACGGCGAGGAAACCGCCAATGCCGAGATCGCGCCCGGCCTCATCGAACACGCGCGCGAAGATCAGATGCAGCCGCGAAACGCCGCCGCCGGTGATCCAGTGCTTGCGGCCGTTGATGATGTAGCGGTCGCCCTTGCGGTCGGCACGCGTGGTCATTGCCATCGCATCCGAGCCCGCGTCCGGCTCGGTGATGCAGATCGCGGGCTTGTCGCCGGAGAGCACGAGGGAGGCAGCGAGCTTCTTCTGCTCCTCGCTGCCGTAGGCGATCACGGTCGAGAGCGCGCCCATGTTGGTCTCGACCACGATACGCGCCGTGACGGTGCAGCACTTCGCCATCTCCTCGATGACCAGCACGGCATCGAGGAACGAGCGCCCCTGCCCGCCGTGCGCCGTAGGAATCGTCATGCCGACGAATTTGGCGTCGGTCAGCGCCTTCACGATGTCCCAGGGGTATTCCTCAGTCGCGTCGACCTCGGCCGCGCGAGGGCGCACGACTTCGTTGGCAAACGCGCAAGCGCGCGCTTGCAGTGCGAGCTCTTCCGCAGTCAGACCGAGCGCATCCATGAAGGCCCCCGCGGGGCTAGGTCATCACCTGCCCGCCGTTGGCCGACAACGTCGAGCCGGTGATGAAGCCCGCATCGTCGGAGGCGAGGAACACGACGCAGCGCGCGATCTCGTCCGGCTCGCCAAGGCGGCCCGCGGGAATCTGCGGCAGGATGTTCTTCTCCAGCACGTCCTTCGGGACTGCCATCACCATCTCGGTTGCGATGTAGCCCGGGCAGATCGCATTCACCGTGATGCCGGCGCGCGCGCCTTCGAGCGCCAGCGCCTTGGTGAAGCCGAGGTCGCCGGCCTTGGCGGACGAATAGTTCACCTGGCCGAATTGGCCCTTCTGCCCGTTGATCGAGGAAATATTGATCACCCGGCCGAACTTGCGCGTGCGCATGCCGTCCCAGACCGGGCGCGTCATGTTGAACAGCGAGTTCAAGTTCGTGTTGATGACCTGGTTCCAGTATTCCGGCGTCATGCGATGGAACGGCGCGTCGCGTGTAATGCCGGCATTGTTGACCAGCACTTCGACCGGACCGAGATCGGTTTCGACCTGCTTCAGGCCTGCCGTGCATGCGTCGTAGGATGAGACGTCCCACTTGTAGACGGCAATGCCGGTTTCGGCCTTGAACTTGTTTGCGGCCTCGTCGTTGCCGCCGTAGTTCGCCGCGACCTTGTAGCCTGCGGCCTTCAAGGCCTTGGAGATCGATGCACCGATACCGCGCGTTCCGCCGGTCACCACTGCCACTCGGGCCATGAACTCCTCCCAACTTTGTCGTTCGTTACAGCTTAGAGACGTTGAGAGCCGGGCAAAAGGGCGCTCACGCCCGTCTTCGACGGGCTATGCCCGGCCCTCACGCCGCAAATCAGGAGTTTCGCGGGATCACCGCTCCACACACATCGCGATGCCCATGCCGCCGCCGATGCAAAGCGTGGCGAGGCCCTTCTTGGCATCGCGCTTCTGCATCTCGTGCAGCAGGGTGATAAGCACGCGCGCGCCGGACGCACCGATCGGATGCCCGAGCGCAATCGCGCCGCCGTTCACATTGACCTTGCCGGTGTCCCAGCCGAGGTCCTTGTTCACCGCGCAGGCCTGGGCGGCGAAGGCTTCATTTGCCTCGACCAGATCGAGATCACCGATGTTCCAACCGGCCTTCTTGAGCGCGGCGCGCGAAGCCGGGATAGGCCCCGTGCCCATGATCGACGGATCGACGCCAGCATGCGCCCACGACACGATGCGGGCGAGCGGCTTCTTGCCGGCCGCAGCGGCCGCCTTGGCGGTCATCAGCACGAGGGCGGCGGCGCCGTCGTTGATGCCCGAGGCGTTCGCCGCCGTGACGGTGCCATCCTTCGAGAAAGCCGGGCGGAGTTTCGCGATCCCTTCAACGGTGACGCCCGCCTTCGGGTGCTCGTCGGTGTCGACCACGATATCGCCCTTGCGGCCCTTGATCGTCACCGGGACGATTTCGTCCTTGAACTTGCCGGCCTTCTGCGCGGCCTCCGCCTTGTTCTGCGAGGCGGCCGCGAACTCGTCCTGCATCTGGCGCGTGATCTGGTACTTGGTGGCGACGTTCTCGGCGGTCGTGCCCATGTGATAGCCGTTGAAGGCATCCCACAGCCCGTCCTTGATCATTGTGTCGACCATCTCGAGCGAGCCCATCTTCTGGCCCGAGCGCAGGTACGCGGCGTGCGGAGCCATGCTCATCGATTCCTGGCCGCCCGCGACCACGATGTCCGAGTCGCCGTTCATGATCGCCTGATAGCCGAGCGCGACGGCACGCAGGCCTGAACCGCAGAGTTGGTTGACGCCCCAGGCCGGGCTTTCCACCGGGATGCCGGCGTTGATCGAGGCCTGCCGCGCGGGGTTCTGTCCCTGCCCGGCGGTGAGAATCTGCCCCATGATGACTTCGGAAACCTGGCCGCCCTCGACCCCGGCGCGCTTCATCGCCTCCTGGATCGCCGCCTTGCCCAGCTCATGGGCCGGCAGGCTGCCAAACGCTCCATTGAACGCCCCGACCGGCGTACGCGCCGCACCAACAATGACGATATCGTCCTGCATGCAATTCTCCTGATCCGGCGTCGAGCCCGCCTGTCCGCCTCATGTTGGGGGGCATTTGATACCCCTCCGGAAGGCTGTCAATAAGCCATCCGTGCATGCCGGTTTTGCAGGGCACCATGGTGTAGCGCACAGGCCCATCGGCATTTTTCGGCCAGTATGCCGCCTTGCACAAAACGGTAGCCGCCTTCACTCAAAAGTGCTTATGCTGGCACGGGTTACCGCGCAAAAAGTCCTTTTGGGGTTTCACCGCCACCCGCGCCGAGGGCACGAGCGAATGAGCACAGCGACCAAATCCGCCGAACCGGTCACTATCAAGAAGTACGCCAACCGGCGGCTCTACAATACCGGCACCAGCACCTACGTGACGCTCGAAGATCTCGCCACCATGGTGAAGAACGGCGAGGACTTTGCGGTCTACGACGCGAAAACCGGCGAGGACATCACCCGCTCGGTGCTCGTCCAGATCATCTCCGAGCAGGAGAACAAGGAAGGCACGCAGAACCTGCTGCCGGTCAACTTCCTGCGTCAGCTCATCCGCTTCTACGGCGACTCGATGCAGATGCTGGTGCCGCGCTATCTGGAAACATCGATCGACTCGCTGACACGCGAGCAGCAGAAGTTCCGCGATCAGATCTCGCAAGCCTTCGGCGTCAGCCCGTTCGGCCCGCTCGACGAGACGGTGCGACGCAACATGGAAGTGTTCCAGCGCGCGTTCTCGATGTTCACACCGTTCGCGCGTCGCGAGGGCGAGCCGGCGGCGGCTGAAGAAAAGCCCGCGTCGCCGGGAAGCGATCTCGACGAACTGCGGCGGCAGCTTTCCGACATGCAGAAGAAGGTCGACAAGCTGAGCGGCGGCGAGAAGTAAGCGATCAGCCTGCGCGGCACTTTCGGAGCCCGACAACATTCCGCACCGCGCTCAGCGAAGTTGTCATGTCCGGATTACACCCTAAGATAGTTCTTGCATAATTCTTGCCGTTGTGAGAGAGTCGATCGTATTCAATTATAGATTTTGGAGAGTGTCATGTTGAAGCGGATGATTGTAACATCATGTGTTTTCGGAGTTGCCTCGATTGCGTCGGCTGGATCGGTCTTCGCGCAACATACATGGTCGGACTATTCGGCCGCGGCGGCGATCGGTTATTGCATGGCCGTGCATCGAAATGGGCCGGCAGGCGGATATACGAACGGGTTTGAAAACGTCGCTCCTCCGGGCGTCGCCGGAGCGGTTCGGCGCAATTTCGTTTACGGCCGGGCCGCGCTGCCCCGACCGAGCCAAGACGTAGCGGCCAAGCAGACCTGTGCTGACGCGTGCGTCCAATGGGGCAAGGCATTCAGCGGGA
Source organism: Xanthobacteraceae bacterium (assembly GCA_049698215.1). GTDB lineage: Bacteria > Pseudomonadota > Alphaproteobacteria > Rhizobiales > Xanthobacteraceae > PALSA-894. Next base: position 24,639 of record JBAVXH010000150.1, read on the forward strand.
GCGGGAAGCCGTTACACACCGGGTCAGCTGCCACGCCTGTTCAGAGCGGCATCGGCGACATTGCCGCAACCGCCCTCAAGGACTGGGATTTCTATCATCCAAGCGACCCGCCGGTCGTTGCTGGGATTTCAGGGCGCCCGCAAAATTATCAGTCGGCGGACGTGGCTCAGGCGGACTTCTGTTGCTGCCATCTCCACTAGCGAGCCGGCAGCACGGGTTATTGGGCCGCGCGCTCGGGAGGCGTAGCCGCGGCCCAAGGTCTATCGATGCTGGCGCGACCGATCAGGTCGCCCTGCAGATAGTCGCAGCCCCAGCCGGCGAGCAGCGCGGCGGTTTGCTCGTCCTGGACCCACTCGGCGACCGTCTCGAGACCGAGCGACCGCCCCAGCCCGATCATGGTCTGCACGAAGGCGCGGTCGTCTTCCGACCGCATCAGGTTCTGCACGAAGGCGCCATCGATCTTGATCATGTCGACGCCGAGCCGCCGCAGATTGCGGAATGACGTGTAGCCGGCGCCGAAGTCGTCGATCGCGATGCGGCAGCCGAGATCCTTGGCGCGCGTCACGAAGCCTGCGGTCTCGTCGATGTTGTGGATCGCTGCGGTCTCGGTGATTTCCAGGATCATGCGTTGCGCAACGCCGGGCCGCGCACGCAAGCGCGCGCTGAAGGCGGACCACCAGTCCGGATCGCTGATCGAATCCGGTGAGACGTTTACGCTCACCCGGATGTCAGGCGTGGCGAGGAGTTCGGCGACGAGCAGTTCGATGACCCGATGATCGATCAGCCGCACCAGCCCGAGCTGCTCGGCGACCGGCACCACGGCGGTGGCCGCCACAACACTGCCGTCGGTGCTGCGGATGCGCATCAGGCATTCATGGAACGCCGGCTGGCGGCCCGATGTCGTCACCACGGGCTCGAACGCGAGCAGGATGCGGCGCTCGTTGAGCGCCGTAATGATCTTGTCGGTCGAGCGAACATTTTCCTGGCGCAATGCCTCGAGCTCAACGTTCGGCCGGTATGCCGTGAAGGTGCCACGCCGCTTGGCCTTGGCGCTGTCGAGTGACTCCTGCGCGTGCGCGAGGATCTCGGCGACCGTGCGCGCATGCCGTGGCGCCGCCACGCCGCCGATCGTAATGGTGGCAGCGACCGGACCGTTCGCGGTCTGCACGACATCCTCGCGGACCGCGGTCAGAAACCGTTCGGCCGCCATCGTGAGGTCGTCGGGCGTGCAGTTCTTGAGCACCACGCCGAACTTGTTCGACGAGAATCGGCCGAGCATGTCGCCGGCGCGCATACGGCTGCGCAGCCGCCGCCCGACCGCGGCGATCACCTCATCGGCGACGCCGAAGCCGTAGGACTCGTTGATGCGAGCCAGATTATCGACTGCGATCATCATGAAGCCGCATGAGCCGCGGTACTTCAACGCCTCTTCCAAAGTCGTCGTAAGCGTTTCGGTCAGTGCGTTGCGGTTCATCTCTCCGGTGAGACGATCGAACCGCGACAGGTAATCGAGCTGCTGCTCGTTCTGATGCCGCTCGGTGACGGCGCGCACGACGCCGTGTGCGCGCGCGGGTCGCCCGTCAGGTCCGGCAAACCAGCGGCCGTTGTCCTCGACCCAGAGCGGCGTGGTGCCGTCTGGGCCGGTCAACAGGCAGTACTCGGTCTGATACGGGACGCCGGCGCCGTAATCGCGCCCGCCTGCATCCATCACGGCGTCATAGCGCGTCGAAGTGTTCTTTGGATCGAGGAAGCTCGCATACGAGCGTCCGGTCGCGATGCGCGCGGCATCGCGGATCTGCAGCACTTCCGCCGCATTGGCGCCCCAGGTCAGCGTGTCGGTATCGATGCGCCAGTCGTAGGGCACGAGGCCGATCGAGGCGAGAATGCCATTGGGATCGGCGCCACGGGCTGTTGCGCTATGAGCGGGAGGCCGGGCGTCACGCGTCACGGGAAACCTGTTCTGGGTAGGGCGGCAAGCGCCCAATCTGTCGGGAAATCCTTAAGGATTTGGCAAACAACCCAAAATCGCAGCGTCCGACAATGGGAAACCGGAGCGGCACGCCGGTTGCGACCTCAGGCCTGGAAGCGGGCGTTCTGTCCCGTTTCGAGACAGGAAGCGGCCATGCGTATCGTTGGCGCGAGTTCGTCGGTTTCCACCTTCGCGCGGCAGGTCGCGAGTGAGGCGCACGAGGCAACCCCGCCTGAAGCGCAGGGCACCGCCCTGATCGCGATCGAGGCGCCGCGACGAAGCGAACGCGCTCCACCGTCAACGCGGCCTCCCTCCGCGCCCTTCGTGGCGCACCTGATCGCGACGCGGATGCAGGCGCCGCAGACCCGCGCGCGCCGCCGCGCCGAGCCGGAGGAGGCGATCGCGGTCTATCGGTCGATGACCAAGCCGGTGTCGGGCGGGCGCGTTTTCGGCACGCGGGTCTGATCTGCTTGCATCTTGCTCTGGTGTAGCCCATATGTGCTACCGAATTGGACCCGCCCTGGACTTTTGACATGCGCAAGACACAAACGGTTCGGGCGCGCGTTGAGCCGGACCTCAAGCGCGATGCGGAGGCCGTGCTCAAGAAGATCGGGCTGACCTCAAGCGAGGCGATCACGTTGTTCCTGGCACAAGTCAGGTTGAACAAAGGACTCCCGTTCGCGGTGCGCATCCCGAACAAGCAGACACGGCAAGCCATCAAGGATGCGCGCTCAGGCAAAAACGTTGAAGAGTTCGGGTCGGTCGCGGAGTGGACAAAGAAGATGCGCTCGCGGTGACCCGCCATGCGGCGCATCCGCCAGCAGCAGCGGCTTTTGAACGATTTCAAACGTCAGAAGCGGTGTGGCAAGGACATCGCCGATCTGCTCGCAGTCGTCGAGTTGCTTGCAGAGGACGGCGAGCTCCCCGCCGCCTATCGCGCACACAGGCTGTCGGGCGAATGGAAGGGTCTGTGGGAGTGCCATATCGAGCCGGACTGGCTCCTGATCTACGAAGTCACGCCTAGAGCATGATCCCGAAAAGTGGATACCGGTTTTCGGAAAAGATCATGCTCAAACAAAAAGCTAGAGCCCGACTCCGATTCAACCAAGAACGATAGGGCTCTAATGAAGTCCTGCTGATCAGGACCGGCACGCATCGCGACCTGTTCGCCTGAGGTCTAATACCCGATCGCGCAGCCGTCCTTGCGCGGATCGGAGCCGCCGATCAGCAGCCCGCGCTCCCAGTCGATCGCAATCGCCTGTCCGCCGCCATGCGGCGCAGGGCGCAGCACCACGTTGTGGCCGCGCGCCTTGAGCCCCTCGATCGCCTGCGCCGAGACGCCATGCTCGATCTCGGTGGTCTCGCCGAGGAAGAACACACGCGGCGCATCGATCGCCTGCTGAACGTCCATGCCGTAGTCCACGATGTTGGTGACGACCTGCATGTGGCCCATCGGCTGATAGTCCGCGCCCATCACGCCGAACGGCATCACGCAGCGGCCGCCACGCATCGCGAGCGCCGGAATGATGGTGTGCATCGGCCGCTTGCCGGGCGCGATCATGTTCGGGTGATCGGGCTCGACCACGAAACCGGTGCCGCGATTGTGCAGCATGATCCCGGTCTTCTCGGTGCAGATGCCGGTGCCGAAGGCCGAATAGAGCGAGTTGATGATCGACACGGCCATGCGGTCGCGATCGACCACCGTCATGTAGATCGTGTCGCTCGTGGGCGTCGGCGCCTTTGGCAGCGGCACGCGCTTGTTGGGATCGAGCAGCGCACTCAGCTTCTTGGCAAAGCCTTTGTCGAGCAAGTCCGGACCCGCCACGCGCATGAAGGCCGGATCGGCGATGTGCGTGTCGCGCACCCCGAAGGCGAGCCGCGCGGCTTCGAGCGCGAGGTGATAGCGCTCCGCACCGGACGGATCGAGCTTGGCGAGATCGAAGTTCTCCAGGATGTTGAGCAGTACCAGCGCGGTCAGCCCCTGCCCGCTCGGCGGCAGCTCGACGATGTCGAGCCCACGATAGCTGGTCGAGATCGGCGCGACGACGTCGCCTTTGTGGCGCGCCAGATCCTCTGCGGTGATGTCACCGCCCGCGGACTGCACGGTCGCGGCGATATCGGCTGCGATCTCACCTTGGTAAAAGGCCTTCGCTCCCCCCTTGGCGATCGCCTTCAAGGTCGCCGCGAGCGCCGGCTGACGCATCACGTGTCCGACCTCGGGCGCGCCGCCGTTCACCAAGTAGTACTTCGCCGAGCCCCTATGCGGCGCGAGTTTCTCGGCAAAGATCGCCCAGTCGTAGGCGACGCGCGGCGCGACCGGAAAGCCGTCCTCGGCGTGCCGGATGGCGGGCTGCAGCGCGCGATCGAGACCGAAGCGGCCATGCGCCTTCAGGATCGACTCCCAGGCTTCGATCGCACCAGGCACCGTGACCGCATGCGGCGAGGTCGCCTCGATCTTGTGGCGCACGCCCTTGGCGCGAAGCTTCTCCGCTGAAGCACCGGCGCCCGCGCGGCCGGAGCCGTTGTAGCCCCACACCGGCGCGTCGGGCTTTGCCACGAGACAGAAGCAATCGCCGCCGATGCCGGTCATCGCCGGTTCGACCACGCAAAGCGTCGCGACCGCCGCAATGGCGGCATCGGCTGCGGTGCCGCCCGCTTTCAGCGTGTCGATCGCCGCAACAGTCGCGAGGGGATGCGAGGTCGCGGCCATTCCCTCGCGCGCATAGACGGGCGAGCGGCCGGGCAGATGGAAGTCGCGGAATTTCATTTGGAAACAGTCAGGAGAGGAGGGAGCGCGACGTTAGCCTACGAGCCGATCTTTTGCACCGGGTCGGCTTTCACCACCGGCTCAGACGCGGGCGCGAAGGGAGAGGGTTCAACGCGAGGGGCAGGAGCGGGAGCGGGCTCAACGCGGGTGGGCTCGCTACGCACCACAACGGGTGCCGGGGCAGGCGCGACGACAACAGGCGCCTGCTCGACCACCACCTTGCGTCGCGCGCGGCGCAGCGCCGCCGCAAGGCCTGCGAACAGATCGACCGCGCAGATCGCGACGAACAGCGCGAAGGTCGAGTTACCCATCTGCTGCGGGACGTTCTGCTGGTTCATCAGCTGCGCCGGATTGACCATGGCAAACTCGGCGGCGGCGCCGCACAGCAGCAGAAGCGCCAGAAAATGCTCGATCAGCGACTTGCCGTGCTTGGTCGACTTGATGACCTCGAACATCAGCATCAGCAGCGAGAAGAGGATGAACGCGTCGCCGGCGGTCGGCTCGAACACGAGGCCGGATGGCAGCCGAAATCCGCCCGAATAGAGCTTCGTGTTCCAGTCGAAGGGCATCACGAACGCGATCACGTTGTAGATCGCGAACGGAATGATCAGCAGCGGAAATCCGATCACACGGGCCTCCCCGGGGTCGAGCGATCATGCTCGCTAACGGGCCACTAAGGCAAAAATATCGCGCGCCGGTTTCGCCCCGGCGCGCATCAAACTTACACGAAACCCGAGGCTCAGGCCTCGGTCTTGACCTTGAGCACTTGGCGGCCGCGATACATGCCGGTCTTCAGGTCGATATGGTGCGGACGGCGCAGCTCCCCCGAATCCTTGTCTTCCACGTAGGCCGGGCGCTTGAGCGCATCGGCCGAGCGGCGCATGCCGCGGCGTGAGGGCGAGGTTTTTTTCTTTGGAACAGCCATTGAAATCACTCCGGAAATCGGCCCGCGCGCCCATCGGCGGTCGCCCGAAACTGTCTGGGAACGCGGGCTTATAGAGGATCGATCTGCCCAAGGCTAGTGGAGCGGATTTGACATTCGCCACCCAGCCAGCCGCGGGCGCGCGAAGCGAATGTCAAATCCAAAGCTCCACTAGGATTTAATACTTGCTAGTGGTCCTTTGATTCTAACATTCGCAACAGAGCCCGCCGCACAGGGATGCGAATGTTAGAATCGGACCACTAGCCCGGCCGGCGCAGGCATTCGGCGGACAACCGGGCGGCCCGCCCCTGATAAATTCCCGCCAGCCGGCGCACCCCGGGGCCGGGACGCGCGGCGCTGCGTACCACCGGATTGGGCAGGATCGCGGCGAGCAGCGCCGCCTCACGCGGCCCGAGCTCACGGGCCGATCTGCCGAAGGCGTGCCGGGCCGCGGCCTCCGCGCCGAACTCGCCGTTCGGTCCCCACTCGGCGATGTTGAGATAGATCTCCATCAACCGGCGCTTGCCGAGCACGACGTCGAGCCAGAGTGCGAGCGGAAATTCCAGTGCCTTGCGGATGACCGAACGCCCCGGCCACAGGAACAGGTTTTTCGCCGTTTGCTGGGCAATGGTCGAGCCGCCGCGCACCTCGGAGAAGCCGTCGGCGTCCTCGATCGCGGCGCGCAGCTCGCCGAAGTCGACTCCGTGGTGCAGGCAAAAGCGCGCGTCCTCGGCCGCCATCACGGTGCGCGGCAAGGTCGGCGCGATTGCGGTCAGCGGCGCCCACGTGCGTTCGACCCGCTCACCCGTTGCCCGCCGCCACAGCATCAAGGTCGAAACAGGGTCGATCACGCGGTAGAGTGGCGCCAGTGCATAGGGCACGAGCAGTACGATCAGGACGCCGATGACGGCCGCCCGCACGATCCGAAACGCCTTGCTTCGCGGCTTCGTGGCCATGCGGTTTCTTCCATAACCCCTGTGCGCGGCCGGGCGCGCACCCTTGAGCTAGAGTGCAATTGAGGCTCGAATAGCGCCATGACAGCCGAAAGCACCAGTGCGCCGAACTATCTGCATCGCGCGCCGCGCTTTGTCCGCATCATCCGCACGCGGCCACGGCTGTTCATTTCAGGTGCGGTGGGACTTGCGGTCATTGCAATCCTCTTTGCCGCAACCGACTGGCGCGCCGCCACCAGGCTTCTGATCGGTTGGGACGTCGGCGTCGTACTCTATCTGGTGCTGTCCGCCATCCTGGTCGCCCGCTCGGACGTTCATCGCCTCAAGCGCCGCGCCGCCAACCAGGACGAGGGCAGTCTCGCGCTCCTGTTCCTGATCGTGGCAGCGGCCGTTGCGAGCCTCGGCGCGATCTTCGCCGAGCTCGGCACGGTGGCCGGACAAACCCGCCAGCCGGGCCAACTCATTCTGGCGACCGCAACGGTGGTTCTGTCGTGGGCCTTCATCCATTCGATCTTCGCGCTGCATTACGCGCACGAGTATTACGGTGAGGGCCGCGACCGCCAGATCGGCGGCATGTCATTTCCTGACGATGCCGAGCCGGACTACTGGGATTTCGCCTATTTCGCCTTCACCATCGGTATGTGCGCGCAGACATCGGACGTCACGGTGTCGTCGAAGACAATCCGCCGCACCGCCCTGACCCACAGCATCGTCTCTTTCCTGTTCAATGCGGCGTTGCTGGCGCTTACCGTGAACATCGCGGCGAGCGCGATCTAGGAAATCCGTCGCTCCTTTGGCGGCGACGAGCGGTCGGGAGGCGGCCATGGCCAGCAAGCGAAGCCCGCTCGAGATGGCGCGGGCCGCGAGTGCAAGCGCACGCGCGGCCGCCGACATGCTGCACAAGACGGAAGACTTAAGCCCACGGCTCGCGATGCTCTACACCGGCGTGGTGCATGACGTGATGCGCGGCATGGGATGCAAGGACTTCACGCTGCCGCACACGCTGCATCCCGTGACCGTCGCGCGCACGATCGCCGGCCCCGTGTTCACGGTGCGCGGCAAGGTCGATCCGAAGGCCGAGCCGCACGACACGCTGCTCGCCTGGACCGGCTTTCTCTCCAAGGCGAAGTCCGGGCACATCGTGGTGATCGCCGCGAACGATGAGGAGGTCGCGCACATGGGCGAGCTCTCGGGCGAAACGCTGATGCGCAAGGGCGTGCCGGGCGTGATTGCCGATGGCGGCTGCCGCGATGTCGAATTCCTGATCGAGATGGGTTTTCCGGTCTACGCGCGCTACGCGACGCCGCGCGATATCGTGGGCTACTGGATGGTCGATGCGATGGATGTGCCGATCAAGATCGGCCCGGTGTCGATCGCGCCGCACGATTATGTGCTGGCGGACCGCGACGGGATCATCGTGGTGCCGCGTGCACGCGCCGCCGAGATCGTCTCGGCGGCGGCGGTCGCGGTCGGCACCGAGAGCCAGATCCGCACCGCGATCCTCGGTGGCATGGACCCGCAGGAGGCGTATCTGAAATTCGGAAAGTTCTAGACGCTACACAGTTAGGGACCTCAATAGAGCTCTTTCGTTCGACGGCCTTGCGATTCTCGACTAGTAGTCACCGACATGATTTTTATCAGCTATGCATCCGAGGACTTTCCCGAGGCAAATGCGATCGCCGACCAGCTGGGGCGCGACGGCCTGTCGGTTTGGATGGATAAACGCAACATTCTCCCGGGCCAGGATTGGGAGCAAATGATTTGGCGAGCTGCGTTCAAGGCTGACTACTTTTGCGTATTTCTGTCTCACAATTCCGTTGCGAAACGCGGCTTCGTCAGGAAAGAGATTCGATTCGCGCTGGACAAATGGAAAGAGAAGCTCCCGGAGGATGTTTATCTGATCCCATGTCGTTTAACGGCTTGTGAACTTCCTTTCGAGTTAGGGCACCTTCAACGCGTCGACCTTTTCAAACCTTCTGGATACCAAGACCTGTTGAAAGCGCTTGGTTGGGTGCATTCACCATCCGCTTCGACCACCTTCTTCACGACCATGAAAGAGGAAGATCATTCAGGTGAGGTAGACGTTGAGCTTGAATATCCTTCATTCGAGGGGACTGATCTCGCCGCGCTGAATGAACTCATAAAAACGAATTTTGTCGCGGCCGTTCGAGACACTGGGGCTCAGCTTCAGACTGAGCTTCCGAGCCAGAGTGAGAACTTGCGAAGCTATGTTGGATTGGGGTTTTCAGTCCGCTTATTGTCAACCCGACTGGCAAGTGTCCTCTTTACACATGATTGGTATGCCTCCGGCGCTGCACATCCGAACTACGGATTTTCCTCCATCTGTTTTGACAGGGCACGCCAACGAGAACTAGCTACCCACGAGTTGTTTAAGTCAAACGACGCTACGCTATTGGTGTTATCGGCGGCGATTCGCTTCGAATTGGAGAAGCAGAGAGTCCTTGAGGAGGTGGACTACACGGGCGAGGGTCTCACCGAGTTCGACCAGTGGATAGCCGAAGGCGCTGGTCCTAAGTGGGATAATTTCACCGTGGTCGTGGATGCCGAGGGTTTAGAGTTCGTTTTCGCGCCCTATCAAGTGGCCTGCTACGCCGCTGGCGCAAAGACGGTCCACTTCCGTTGGGAAGAAATAACACACCTGTTCAACGACGACTTCCGGGAGTTGATAGAAGCGCCCACCTTATTCGGAGCAGGCAGGTCCATTCATAAGGGCACCCCACTCTGAGGCTTCCGGCGCACGGTGCGGTTATATCGGGTCAAGTTTTGCCATCAATTCCGGCCAGTGCGCGTGTCATTTCTTCCCCGACACGATCGTAACTTCCTCGTGCAGCTTCGGAACCTGATCGAAAACCTTTTCGGGCACGCCGAACGTCGCTGCGAGCACATGGTTTGGGATGCCGCCAAGCGAGACCGACACCCCGATATCGTCGTCGCTTTCTGCCTGGCTGTTGTTGAACGACACCAGGAAATGCAGGTCATCCCTTCCCGTGTTCTCGAAATAATGAAAGAAGCCCATCGGCACGAAGACCACCTGCCCCGGCTTCACATCGAAGATCTTCCATTCATTGTTCGGACCGACGATCGACATCCGCGCCGTGCCGCTGATGCAGTAGTCGAACTCCCACGCATCGGGATGCCAATGCGGCTCGCGGATGCCGCCGGGCTTGAGGACCACGAGGAACATCGCGGCCTTTTGCCCCTTCACGATCGGAAACACCTTCTCATAGGCGCCCCGCACCGTCCCTGCCGGCTTCGTCACCGTCGGCTTCGATTGGGCGAGATCGAACAAATAGGGATTTTTCATCAGAATGCCTCCGGAAATTGAAGGCTGCTGAGTAGCACGAAATGCAAGAGGCGGGCGCGCCAGGCGCCCGCCTCTCCAATGCGATGCTGTGTTCCTAGTTCTTGTAGTCCGGCTCTTTCCTGTCGAGGACGCGCTTCATCGCCTCGAAGTGCCAGACGTGCGGCTTCTTGTTGCCGTAGCCCGGCGCGGTCTTGAACTCCTTGATCGCGTCGTCGATCACGTGCTGCGGCAGGATGTTGAGCTCGCGCCCGGTCTGCATCGCAAGGATGATCTGCTGACAGGCGCGCTCGGTGTAATAGAGCAGATCGAACGCTTCCGAGATCGTCGGCGTCACGGTCGCGACGCCGTGGCTCGCCATCATCAGGATCTTCTTGTCGGCGATGATGCCGGCAAGTCGCTCGCCTTCCTTTGGATCGAACGCCGGCCCGCCGTAGCTGTCGTCGTAAGCGGTGTGCATGCCGATCGCGATCTCGGTCTGGCCGATCGGCGGGATGCGCTGGTCCTTCAGGCGCGTCAGCGCGCTCGCGTACGGCATGTGGGTGTGGAACACCGCGCCGGCATGCTGCGCGAGCTTATGGATCGGCGCGTGGATGCAATAGCAGGAGCGCTCGACCTCGCCTTCGCCTGAAAGCCGCTCGCCGTCATAGCTGACTTCCATGAACGAGCTTGCTGTCACCTCGGACCAGTAGAGGCCGAACGGGATCTGGTAGTAGCGATCGTTGGTGCCGGGCACCCGATAGGTCAGGTGATTGAAGATGCCTTCGTGGAAGTCGTTCATCACGCAAAGCCGGTGCGCGGCGGCGAGATCGACGCGCGCCTGCCAGCGCTCGGTTTCGAGTTCGACGCCGTTCTTGATCGCTTCCTGGAGCATGCCTTCGCCTCCTGTGCCGGATTGGGCACAGAATCGGGCAAGGCGGCGCTTAGGTCAATGCGGCCAAATGCAATCCAGCGATGCGACGGCGCTCAGTCAGGCTTGAAATTCATCGCCACGCCGTTGATGCAATAACGCAATCCGGTGGGCGGCGGACCGTCCGGGAAGACGTGCCCGAGGTGGCTGCCGCAACGGCTGCAATGGCATTCGGTGCGGACCATGCCGTATGAGCGGTCGTGCGACTCCTCGACCGAGCCGGGCTCCGGGTCGTTGAAGCTTGGCCAGCCGGTGCCGCTTTCGAACTTCTTCTTCGACTTGAACAGCTCCTGGCCGCAGCCCGCGCAGGTGAAGGTGCCGGCGCGCTTCTCGTAGTTGAGTGCGCAGCTCCCCGGTCGCTCGGTGCCGTGTTCGCGCATGATATGAAACTGCTCGGGGGTGAGGATCTTGCGCCACTCGGCTTCGGTATGGGTGACGGGATAGGTTTTGGCTTCCATTGCTTAGGCTCCCTGCTCTCGCCCGCCGATATAGTCACTGCGCCTTGATGTTGCCTTCCTTCACGACGCGGCCCCACTTCACGATCTCGTTTTCGATGTATTTGGCGAAGTCGTCGCTTGTCATCGTGACCGCTTCGGCGCCTTCGCGCGCGAACGCCTCGGTCAGCTCGCGCGACTTGAGCACCTCCTGGATGTCCCGGTAGAGCCGGTCGACGATCTCCTTGGGCATTCCGGCCGGACCGACGATGCCCCACCAGTTGTCCGCGATATAGCCGGGTACCCCGGCCTCCTGAATCGTCGGCACGTTTGGCAGCACAGGATTGCGCTTCGCGCCGCCGACTCCGAGTGCGCGCAACTGCCCGGAATTGATGAACGGCGTCGTCTGCACCAATGATGAGAACATCACCTTCACATGCCCGGCGATCACGTCCTGCATCGCCGGGCCGCCGCCCTTGTAGGGCACGTGCTGCAAGTTGACGCCCGCGACCAGCTTGAACAATTCGCCGCCGAGATGCTGAAAGCTGCCGACGCCGGCCGACGCATAGTCGATCGAACCGGGCTTCTCCTTCGCCAGCGCCACCAGCTCCTTCACGTCCTTCACCGGCAGCGACGGATTGACCGCGAGCACGTTCGGTCCCGTCGCCATGATGGAGATCGGCGTGAAGGATTTGATCGGGTCGTATTTGAGCGTGTAGAGCGCCGGGTTGACGGCGTGCGCGATCGACACCACCAGCAGCGTGTAGCCGTCAGGCGCCGCGGACGCCGCCGCCTCCGTCCCGATCACGCCGCCAGCGCCGCCGCGGTTGTCGACGAACACCTTGTGGCCGAGCTTCTCGGAGAGCTGGTTGGCGACCAGCCGCCCGACCACGTCGTTGCTGCCGCCGGGCGGGAACGGGATGATCAGCCGCACCGGCTTGTCGGGATAGTCGGCGGCCGCAGGCGCGGTCAGCGCCAGCAGCAGCGCCAGCGCGGCAATGCGGCGCATCACTTGATCCCACGCTCCAGCACTTCGATCGACACGCCCTCGGGCCCGCGGACGAAGCAGATCTTGATGCCGGGGCGCGGCGAATTGAGTTCCATGGTGAACTCGGCGCCCTTCGCCTTGAGGTCCGCCACCACCTTGTCGATGTCCTTCACCCGTAGCCCGAAATGGTCGAGCCCCTCGTAGGGGGTCACCGGCGGCGCATTCACCTTGCTGTTCTGTTCGATCGGCGCGATGAACACGTCCTGCCCGCCGATCTTCATGTCGATACGCGGCTTGCCCTCCTGCATCGAACGGATGATTTGCGCCTCGAACATGCGCTCGAAATAGGCCGCGGTCTTCTCGGGGTCGCGGCTGCGGATATGGATATGGTCGTAGGTGAAGGTCATGGGCTCCTCGGACGTGCTTGTTTTGATGCCGCAACGTAGCGCGGATGGATGCGAAGTGAAATCAACCGCGGTGAGGCGGTATCGGGATCGCGTCAGGTCCGGAACCTCCCCCTCGACCCTCGAAGTGGACTTGACCTCGTCCCTGACCTAGGGTCGGCAGCGCGGCGCATCGGCCGCACAGCGGGGGAGCTTTCGCGTGTCAGCGGCGCAATCCACGAACGTGCTTCTGGTCTACCCGCGCTTTGCGACGGGCGCGTTCTGGAACTTTCAGGCGGCCTGCGAGCTGTTCGGCGCGAAATATCCGACCGCGCCGCTGGGGCTGATCACCATCGCGGCGATGCTGCCGCCCAGTTGGACAATTCGCCTCATCGACCGCAACACCGAGGACCTCAAGGACGCCGACCTCGACTGGGCCGACCTCGTCATGACCGGCGGCATGATCCCGCAGCATCTTGATGCGGTCGAGATCATCGAGATGTGCCGCGCGCGCGGCAAGCCGATCGCGATCGGCGGACCGGGCGTGACCTCCGTTCCCTACGCATTCACCAGCGCCAATTTCCAGATTCGCGGCGAGGCCGAAGCCGTGATCGATGACTTCGTCGCCGCGTGGGAAGCGGGCGCGCGCGAGGGGATTTTCGAGGCGCCCAAATTTACCATCGATGTCACCAAGACACCGATCCCGCGCTTCGATCTCCTGAAATTCGACGACTATTTGTATGTCGGCGTACAGTTCTCGCGCGGCTGTCCGTTCACCTGTGAATTCTGCGACATCATCGAACTTTATGGCCGGGTGCCGCGCACCAAGACCACGCCGCAGATGCTCGCCGAGCTCGACCGCCTCTACGAGCTTGGCTATCGCGGCCACGTCGATTTCGTCGACGACAACCTCATCGGCAACAAGAAGGCCGTGAAAGCCTTCCTTCCCGATCTGAGGAAGTGGCTCGAGCAGCACGACTATCCGTTCGAATTCACCACCGAGGCGTCGATCAACCTTGCCGACGATCCCGAACTGCTGCGGCTGATGAACGAGGCCAACTTCGTCGGCGTGTTCGTCGGCATCGAAAGCCCCGATCCCGAAACCTTGCGGCAGATGAAGAAGAAGCAGAACACGCGCCGCAGCATTCCGGAGAGCATTCACAAGATCTACGAAGCCGGGATGTTCGTGACCGCCGGCTTCATCGTCGGGTTCGATAATGAAAAGCTGTCCATCGCCGATGCGATGGTCGAGTTGATCGAGGATTCGGCGATCCCCGTCGCCATGGTCGGTTTGCTCTACGCGCTGCCGAACACGCAACTGACGCGCCGGCTGATGCAGGAAGGCCGGCTCCATCCGGTTCCGAACGCGGCGCCGAAGGAAGACCAGTGCACCCACGGGCTCAACTTCGACACCAGGCGGCCGCGCCGCGACATTTTGCAGGACTACCGCGACATTCTCGAAAAAGTCTACGACCCGGTTGCCTATGCGGGCCGCCTCAATCGCCTGATCGACATGCTGAACAACACAGGCCGCACGCATCAAATGAAGGGCAGCGATTCCCGCCGCAGGGGCGGTGCGGGCAACATGGAGCTGGTGCAGCGGCTGGTGGCGAAATTGCCCGAGCCCAAACGCATCTTCTGGGAAGCCTTCACCCGTTGCGTCGCCACCAATCCGAAATCGGTGCGCTATATCGTATTGCTGCTGGCGTTCTACATGCACCTCGGCCCGTTTTCGCGGTACGTGATGGATCGCATCGACCAGATGATCGCGGAGTTACCGGAGGATGCGCCGGGGCCTCACATGATCGCGCACGAAGCCGAGCAGCCGGCGCTGGTGAATTGACACGCGTCTTTGGGACCGCCCTCTACGTCAAGGCATCGAAGAATTCGATGACCTCGTGCGCCAGCTTCTCAGGTTGCTCGAGCGCCGCGAAATGCCCGCCCTTCTCCATGCGCGTCCAGCAGCGGATGTCGGCGAAAGTGCGTGCCGCAAGCGAGCGCGGCGGGCTTAAAATTTCGCGCGGGAATTCCGCATAACCCATCGGCACCGTCACGGTCTCGCCGTCCGGGATCGGCCAGGGGCCGTGCATGCGAGCGTAGTAGGGCCAGAACGACGAGCCGATCGCACCCGTGAACCAGTAGAGCGAGATGTTGGCGAGCATCTCGTCGCGGCTGACCGCATCTTCGGGACTGCCCTTGTTGTCGGTCCAGGCGTGGAATTTCTCCACGATCCAGGCGGCGAGGCCCGCGGGAGAGTCGGTCAGGCCGAACGCCAGCGTCTGCGGCTTGGTCCCCTGGATCCACTGGTAGCCGGTTTCCTCCTTGAGGAAGTTGTTGAGCTGCGCGAGGTATGTTTGCTCCTCCGCGTTCGGGTTCGACAGCATCGCGGGATCGCGCCGCACCGGCAGCAGATTGATGTGGATGCCGGTGACGCGCTGCGGATAGCGCTGGCCCAGCACCGACGTGATGAACGAGCCCCAGTCACCGCCCTGCGCGCCGAACTTGTCATAGCCGAGCGTCACCATCAGCTCGGCGAACAAATCCGCGATCTCGATCACGCCGAAGCGCGGCTGGCCCGGCTTGAACGAGAGCGTGTAGCCCGGCAGCGACGGCGCGATCACGGTGAAATGCTCGGTGAGCAACGGGATGATCTTGTGGAATTCGAACACCGAGCCGGGCCAGCCGTGCGAGAGCAGCAGCGGCATCGCGTTCGGCTTCTTGCCCGGCGCGTGGATGACATGCAGATCGATGCCGCGGATCGGCACCGTGTATTGCGGAAATGAATTGAGCTTGCCCTCCCAGGCGCGCCAGTCGAAGCCGTTCTGCCAGTAGTCGAGCAGCGGTTTGAGATACGCGACGCTCGTGCCGGTCGACCACGGTGGCAGCGGCGGCTCATCGGGCAGCCGCGTGCGCGCGAGGCGCTCGCGCAGATCCGCGATGGCGGCGTCGGGGATATGCAGCGTGAAGGGCTTCATCATTCCCCGTCCCGAAGTGTGAGCCGCTTCACACAGCGTGGCGCGCAACGGGCCTATCCTGACTTCGTTGCACGATCGCGGCTTTCATTACGTAACCGTTTTGAGTACCGCTTTTTTCAGCCGGCGGGCTGCGCGCAAGCGTAGCCCGCCTTTTTCTTGTTATTCCGGCACACGAGCCGTGGGGCGGGCAAAGGAGCGAAGCGACGTGCCCCGCCGTTTCGACGTGATGGCGGGCACGCTTCGCTTTGCCCGCCCCACAATCTTGCTCACACCGGCCGTTCGCCCTTCACCGTCACGCGATTGCCCGAGCGCGTGTGCGGCCAGTAGTCCCACATGGCGCGGTGCTGCGCGCAGCGATTGTCCCAGAACGCGATCGCGTTCTCGGTCCAGCGAAAGCGGCACTGGAACAGCGGGTTCTCGCAGTGCTCATAGAGATAGCGCAGGATCGCGTCGCTCTCGTCGCGCGGCAGCCCGACGATGTGCGAGGTGAAGCCGCGGTTGACGTAAAGCGCCTTCTTGGCCGTCACCGGATGCGTGCGTACCACCGGGTGCTCGGCACGCGGATAGGTCTGCTTGTCCGCGACGCCGTAGTTCGCATAGAGCCCGCGATAGGCCATCTCGCCGTCGTGCAGCGCAGTCAGCCCGTCGAGATAGGCCTTCATCCGGTCCGAGAGTGATTCGTAGGCCGCGTACATGTTGGCGAACAGCGTGTCGCCGCCGCGCGGCGGGCACTGCTTGATGTAGAGGATCGAGCCCATCGGCGGCTCCTCGTCGCACGAGACGTCCGTGTGCCAGCCCTCGCCGTTGGCGCGCGGCGAATTCCTGTCCGCATAGATCTTCATCAACGCCGGCTCGCCCTCCTCATGCGGCGCGGCGGGGTGGATGTGCAATTCGCCGAACTTGCGGCCGAAGGCGAGATGCTGCTGCGGCGAGATGTGCTGGTCGCGAAAGAAGATCACGAGATTTTCGGCGAGCGCGCGATGGATCTCGTCCATCTGGGAGTTGGAGCGATCGTCGGTGACGAGCTTTCCGATGTCGACGCCGGAAATTTCCGCGCCGATGATGGGGGTGAGCTTTTCGACGCTGATCGTCTCGTAGGGCTCCTCTTGCGTCCCGGTGTGGCGATAACGCGGGCCCGATTTGCTGGCGAGTGAACTCATGGCGATCCTCCGGCGATTGCCGGAGGAGCGTAGCGCGAATGGCGTGCCGGCGAAATCGCCGCCGCGACCTTACTACCAGTAGCGGCGACGCCAGTAGCGACGGCGCCAATAGCGACGGCGCCAATAGGGGCGGTAGTAGCGCCGGCGCACGTAGTAGCGGCGGCGCCAGTAGGGGCGGTAGTAGCGGCGGCGCCAATAGCGGCGCGCGCTCAGGTCGGTCGCGTCGGCTCCGTTCAGGTCCGCAGCGTCCGCTTCACTGGTCTGCGCAGCCGCCGAGGAACCGGCAACGGCGGCAGGCTTATCGAGCGGCTTCGCCTCCGCGGCCGTTGACGCCAGCAGCTTCGGCGCGGCGAGTAGCACGCCCGCGAGCCCCAGACCGGCCAGGGCGTCTCTGCGGGAGAGCGACGTGGCTCCACCCTCGTGTTCGAAAATGCTCCTCAGGAAGCCCTTGGCGAGTTCCATGGCCGATCTCTCCCAGTGGGGTCTAGTTCCACTCCTAGAACCGCGGCCGCGTCGTTTGGTTTCGTGGGATTTGGTTGCGCAGCCAACGCTGCGCGGCCCGTTGAGGAGGGGGCGGGTGCCCCTTCGTCCGTTTCCGCTCCCCGAAAAAAGTGAGGGGAGCAGAGCGCCGACAGGCGCTGGTGCGGAAGCGCCGCACCCGTGGTCCGCCTCGCGGTAGGACCC
>JBAVXH010000151.1:0-20631 GCA_049698215.1 Xanthobacteraceae bacterium
CGATGCTCAACGAGCTCGACACCATCGTGGCGCGCGGCGACGACCTCGCGCGCAACAACGGCGTCGCGGCCGGCGCCGAACAGACCGTCGTCGACAACGTGGTCGGGCCGCGCGTGCTGATGAAGCCGCGCCCGGACCGCATCATCCGCAGCAATTGTGGATCGATGGGTCCCGAATCAGCCCTTCGGGCTGTCCGGGATGACAGTGGAGTGAGGCTTCGCGGGGCCAAGTCACACCGCGATATTCCACAGCAACGGCACGTGCTCGTAGCCGGTCGCAGTCTTGACGATGTGTCCGCAGGCCGGGAAGGGGAAGTGATAGCCGGTGACCAGCGTGCGGTCGGCGGCGGCGCGGTCGAGCAGCTTCTTGCGCGTCGTGACGGCGAGCGGGCCGTCGATATCGAACTGCGGCTGCCATTCCGGATGGCGCGCGAACAGCGCCGGGTGCTGCGTGGTGTCGCTCAACACCATCAGCGAGTCCTTGCCCGACTGTAGCGCGAACACTGTGTGGCCGGGCGTGTGGCCCGCCGCATCGACCGCTTCGATCCCGGGCGCGACCTCCTTGCCGGGGCGATAGTGCGTCACGTCCTTGGCGATGCCGGCGAAGATGCGCCGCACGTTGTGGAACACGATCTTCAAACCGTCCGGCGCCGCGCGCATGTTGGCGTCGTCGGCCCAGAACGCCCACTCGGCCTCCGGCACCGTGATCTCGGCATTCGGAAAGATCAGCGCGTTGTCCTTGGTCTTGATGCCGTTGATGTGGTCGGGATGGAAATGCGAGATCACGATCTGGTCGATCGCCTTCGGATTGATCCCGGCCGCCTTCAGGTTGTCGCTGAACGAGCCTGCAGTCGAGGCGATCTGCCCGCCGGTGCCGGTGTCGAGCAGGATCAGCTTCTTGCCGGTGTTGACCAGCACCGTGGTGAACGGCGTCGCAAGCTTCTCTTCCGGCATGAAGGCATCTGACATTTCGCGGCGCACGTCCGCGTAGTCGGCCTTGCGCACGAATTTCTCGTCGATCGGCCGATACCACACGCCGTCGTAGAGCGCGGTCACCTCGAAGCTGCCGATCTTGTAGCGATAGATGCTCGGCGCCTGCTTGCCGATGGGCGGCGCGGCGGCTTCCGCGGGCAGCGCGCCCGCGGCGGCGACCGAGGCGCCCGCGATCAGGCCGCGTCGTGTGAAATCGTTCAACGGTGGCTCCTTCGGCCGCCCCGCGCGCAAATCTATCTCCGATTTGTAGGGCGGGCAAAGCGAAGCGTGCCCGCCATCTGAGATGCGGCGGGCACGTCGCTGCGCTCCTTTGCCCGCCCTCGGTTTAGTTCTCCGGAGCCGCCGCCTTCAGGATCGGCGACCAGCGCGCGATCTCGGCCTTCACGAAGGCGTCGAACCTGGCCGGGCTGCGCTCGCCCTTTGCCGGGACGTCGCCGCCGAGATCGGTGAGGCGTTTCTGCACGGTGGAGTCGTCGAGCGACTTGTCGAGCGCGTCCGCGAGCTTGGCGATGATCTCGGGCGGAGTTCCCGTCGGCGCGAAGATGCCGGCCCAGATGTCCATCGCGTAATCGATGCCGAGTTCCTTCGCGGTCGGCACGTCGGGCAGCGTCGCAAGCCGCTGCGGCGAGGACACCGCGTAGGCCTTGATCGCACCGGAGGCGATCTGGCTGGTCACGCTGACCGCCTGCTCGCAGAAATAATCGACATGCCCGCCGATCAGATCGTTCATCGCCGGGCCGGTGCCGCGGTAGGCAACCGCGGTCGGCTTCACGCCGGTGCCGGCGGAAAACATCACGCAGGCCATGTGCGAGGAGGCGCCGATGCCGCCATGCGCCTGCTTCACGGCTTCGCCGTTCTGCCTCAGGTAGGTGACGAACTCGCGCAGATCCTTTGCGGGAAAATCCTTGCGCGCGACGATCACGGCCGGCGCATGCGCGGTGAATCCGATCGGCTCGAAGTCGCGCGCCGAGTCGTATTTGACATTCGGGGTGAGCACCGGCGCGGACACATGCGAGCCCATCGAGCCAGCGAGCAGCGTGTATCCGTCGGGCGCCGCAGCTGCGACACGCGCCGAGCCAATCGTGCCGCCCGCGCCGCCGACATTTTCGATCACTATCGTCTGTCCGAGCTGCTTGCCCATCTGCTCGGTGACGATGCGCGCCACAACATCGCTCGGGCCGCCGGCCGGGAACGGGACGATCACGGTGATCGCGCGCGAAGGGTAGGGCTGCGCTTGCGCCGAGGCGACGGAGAGCACGGCGGCGAGCGCCGCCACAATCATCCTCATGGCTTCCTCCCGCGTTGTTCTTTATCGCCCCGCGAGCAAGCTACTCCGCCGCCACCCGCTGCGCCACGGTACCGCGTGTCTTCACCACCACCTTGATCGCGTCGTCGATCCGCTCGCGCGCGTACTTGATCGCGGTCGGCAGGTCCTCGAGCGGGAAGGTGTGGGTGTGCACCTTGGTGGCGTCGAAGCGCTTCTGCGACATGAACGCCTCGGCACGGTGCGTTGCGCTCTTGCCCTCGCCGCGGATGCCGTACAGGTAGATGTTGTTGCGCACGATGTGCGCGATATCGACCGGCGTCTCCTCGTGCGGGAAGGCCGCAAGGCAAACCTTGCCGCCGCGGTTCACCATGCGGATCGCCTCGTTCACGGCGTTCGGCGCGCCGGAGCACTCGACCACATAGTCGACACCCTTGCTGCCGTTGAGTTTCTTGACCGCGTCAACCACGTTGCTCTCGTTGCGCGCGTTGACGACATGGTCGGCGCCGAGCTCGAGCCCGATCTTGAGGCGGTTGTCGCGCGTGCCGGTGAGGATCACCGGATGCGCGCCGAGCGCCTTTGCGACTGCGACGCCGAGCAGCCCGATCGGCCCGGGGCCGGTGACCACCACGCTCTCGCCCGCCACCAGTCCGCCAAGTTCGGTGAGGCCGTACATGGCGGTGCCGGCGGTGACCACGAGCGTTGCCTCCTCGTCCGACATCGCGTCGGGGATCGCGACCAGCGTGTTGATGTTGTTGATCTGATATTCGCAGAAGCCGCCGTCGGTGGTGAAGCCGTTGGCCCGGTGGCCCTTGTCGACATCGCCGTAGTTGAGCCCGTAGTTGTGGCACGAGGTGTACATGCCCATGCGGCAGCGTTTGCACTGGCCACAGCCGGCGTGGATTTCCACCGTGACGCGCTGGCCGATCTTGTATTCGTCGACGCCGGGGCCGAGCGCCGCAACCGTGCCCATGTACTCATGGCCCGGCGTCCAGTTCTTGTTGAATGGCATGCCGCCCTGAATCGAGGCGGGCGGGCCGTGCCAGATGATCTCGAGGTCGGTCGCGCAGATCGCCACCGCGTCAATGCGCACCAGCACCTCGGCGCGCTTCGGCACCGGCACCGGCTTTTCGCTGAGCTTCAGCTCACCCGGATCGCCGAGCACCCAGGCCCGCATCGTGTCGGGCACGAGCATGTCCTTCGAGGTCTTCACGCCGGCTGGTGCATACATCGTTCTGTTTCCTTTATTCAGCCGCAACGCGGGGAGGTGATTTCGAACCGTGGGCACCGAGTTCGGCGGAGAGCGCACGCACGGCCGACACCACCTGCTCGCGCACAAGGGCCAGGTGATCATTGTTCGCCCGCATCGTGGGCGTCGAGGCGCTGATTGCGCCGACTACCGCGCCGTTGTGGTCGCGGATCGGAGCACCGACGCAAATCACACCCGGCTGGTACTCCTCGTCATCCATCGCGAAGCCGTTACGGCGCACATGGCGCAACGCCTCGATCAGCGCGGGCCACTCGGTGATGGTCTTGGGCGTGAAGCGGGGCAGTCCCTTGGAGAGCACGCGGCGCATGTCGTCCTCGGGCAGCCAGGCGAGCATCGCCTTGCCGCTCGCGGTCGCGTGCGGCGCATCGCTCTTGCCGAGCGTGCCGGTATCGACGCGCACCGGATGACGCGACTCGCGCTTGGCGACCTTCATCATCGCGTCGCCCTGCAGCACGGCGAGGTGCACGGTCTCGCCGGTCTTCTCGTTGATCCGCTCGATGAACGGCGCGGCGCGCGCCGGCAGGTCGACCTGAAGCGAGGCGTTGCTGAGATAGAGAATGCGCGCGCCAAGCGCGTAGGAGCGCCGCACCGGCACCTTCGCCACGTAGCCGCGCTGCACCAGCGTGGAGAGCAGGTGGTGACAGGTCGAGATATTCAGATGCGTGCGGTGCGACAGCTCGGTGAGCGAGCACTCGCCGCCGGCTTCAGCGATCGCTTCCAGCAGCGTGATGGCGCGATCGACCGACTGGATGCTGTGGCGTTCGGAGCGCTCGCTTGGGGCCGTCTTGGCACCGTCGTTGGTGCTGCCTGTCCTCTGGTCCACCTGTTTCCCCTCGATTTTCTTGAGCGCGCGCAAGCAAATAGGCGGGCCGGACCCAAGTCAAGCGCGATATGAGATGGCGAATGTTGCTTTGACCATACGAAACTCAGTGGGTTGAGGCCGCCCGCATCCGGCGGTCAAGCCGCGCGCTGTAGCGCGAGAGGCCAAAGCAGAGCGACCAGAACACCAGGGCGGCGAAGAGGTAACCGGTCGAGCGCACCTGATCGCCGATCAGCCATTCGGGGTCTGCGAAGGCGATCTGCAGCACCGCCAGGAATTCGATGAGGCCGATGATCAGCACCACGGTCGTTTCCTTGATGATGGAGACACAGGTGTTGATCATGCCGGGCATCACGATGCGGATGACCTGCGGCAGCACGACAAGGCCTGTGGTGCGCCAGTAGCCGAGGCCGAGACTACGCGCGGCCTCCCGCTGGCCATGCGGGATCGCCTGCAGGCCGCCGCGGAAGACTTCGGCGAAGATTGCGGCATTGAACAGCGTGAACGCGATCAGCGCGCGGACGAGCTTGTCGGACTCGAAACCCTGCGGCACGAACAGCGGAAACATCACCACCGCGAGGAACAGAACGCCGATCAGCGGCAGGCTGCGCCACATCTCGATGAATGTCGCGCATGCATAGGAAATCACCGGCAGCTCCGAGCGGCGGCCGAGCGCGAGCAGGAGGCCGAGCGGAATCGAGGTCGCAATCGTCCAGCTCGCGATCACGATGGTGAGCATGATGCCGCCCCAGTCGGTGGTCGGCACCCGCTTCAGCCCGGCGAAGCCGCCGGCGAGGAGCGGCTCCGCGATGAGCGGCAGCAGAATCAAGGCGGCAAGCCCGATCAGCCTGCGCGTTTCGGCGCGGCGCATCGGCATCAACATGAGCCCGATCGCGAGCACCGCCAGCATCGCCACGATGGCGACGCGCCAGCGTTCGGACGCCGGGTAGGGACCGTAGAGGAGCTGCTCGAAGCGCAACCGGATGAACACCCAGCAGGCCGCGTCGTGCCCGTCGCAGGCACGCGAAGAATTTCCGGCCCACACCGCGTCGATGACTGCCCATGAAACAAGATCGGTCAGCAGCCAGCTGACGAGCAGCAGCGTGACGACCGACAGCATCGCATTGAAGGGCGTCGCGACGCAGCTCTCCAGAAATGCGCGCAGCTTGCTCATCAGCGCTCCACCAGCTGGACGCGGCGGTTGAGCAGGTTGATCACGGCGCCGATGGCGAGGCCGATCAGCACGTAACTCGCCATGGTGATGATCATGACTTCGAGCGGCTGGCCGGTCTGGTTCAGCACCGTGCCGCCGAACACCAGCATCAGGTCGGGATACGCGATGGCCGCGGCGAGCGAGGAGTTTTTCAGGAGCACGATGTATTGTGTGCCGAGCGGCGGCAGGATCACACGCAGCGCCTGTGGGATCACGACGAAGCGGTTGATCGCGCCGCGCGAGAGGCCGAGCGCGCGCCCCGCATCGATCTGCCCGGCGGGGACCGCGCTGATGCCGGAGCGCACGATCTCGGCGATGTAGGACGCGCCGTAGAGCGAAAGCGCGAGCGCCATCGCGACGAACTCGGGGATCACCGTCATGCCGCCGGTGAAGTTGAAGCCGGCAAGGTGCGGCACGTCCCATGACAACGGGAAGCCGGTGAGCCACGCGACGATGAGCGGTGGAACAACGAGGAACAGCGCGATCAGCCGTACACTGTGCAGGCCGGACCCGGTGCGTGCGCGATGGCGCTGGTTCATCCAGAGCAGCGCGAGACCGATGAGAAGCATCGCCGCGAGGGTGAGCATCAGTGCGCCGAAGCCCGACTCGAAAATCGGGTGGGGCAGGTAGAGCCCGCGCTTGTTGAGGAACGCGATGTCGAAGAGGCTAAGACTTTGCCGCGGGTTCGGTAGCGGACGCAGCACTGCGAAGTACCAGTAGAAGAGCTGCAAGAGCAGCGGCACGTTGCGCACGATCTCGACGTATCCGGCGGCGACGCCAGCCACGAGCTGGTTCGAGGAGAGCCGCGCGAAACCGATGGCGAAGCCGAGCAGCGTCGCGAACAGGATCGCGATCGCGGTCAGTACCACGGTGTTGAGTAGCGCGATGATGAAGACATCGAGGTAGCTGGCGCTGTCGCCGTAGTCGACGAGCTTCTGCGAGATCTCAAAGCCGGCCGGGCGCGCTAGGAACGAAAAGCCGGTGTTGATGTTGAGCCGCGTGATGTTGGTGACGACATTCGAGGCGACCCACGCAAGGAGTGCTGCGATCAGCACCAGCACCACGGCCTGGATCGCGAACGCGCGCCAGGCGCGCTCCCCGCGCGGCAGCGCGAAGCGCGCGCGGCGGGGAGGCGGGATTGTCATCCCGGCCGACCCCGGCACTTGGCCGGGGGAGAGCCGGGATCCATGTATCACTGGGCTCACGGTGCTCTCGGAGAGATGGGTCCCGGCTCTCGCTTCGCTCGGCCGGGATGACAGCTGAGTTTTCTCACCTGAACGGTGGCGCGATCAGCAGGCCGCCGTCCTTCCACAGCTTGTTCTGGCCGCGCGAAAGGCCGAGCCGCGTGCCTTCGCCGAGATGGCGCTCGAAAATATCAGCGTAGTTTCCGACCTGCTTGATCGCCTGATAGGCCCAGTCGGCGGAGAGGCCGTTCTTTTGGCCGAGATCGTCGCCGACGCCGAGCAGCCGCTTCACCTCGGGCACATCGCTCTTCTTCATCTCGTCGACGTTGGCCTGCGTGACGCCCAGCTCTTCCGCCGCGATCAGCGCGAAAAAGGTCCAGCGCACGATGTGCGCCCATTGGCTGTCGTTCTGGCGCACGATCGGACCGATCGGCTCTTTCGAGATGATCTCCGGCAGGATGACGTGCGCGTCGCGGTTCTTTAGCTGCAGGCCGCGCGCCGCAAGCGCCGAGCGGTCGTTGGTCCAGGCATCGCAGCGCCCCTGATCATAGGCGTTGCGCGCTTCGTCGAGGTCCTGGAACGTGACGATGCGGTAGTCCATTTTGCGCGAGCGGAAATAGTCAGCGATGTTGAGCTCGGTGGTCGAGCCCTGCGCGACGCAGATCGAAGCGCCTTTCAGGTCGTTGACGCTTTTGACGCCCATGGCCTTCGGCACCATGAAGCCCTGGCCGTCGTAGTAGACGACCATCAGGAAATCGAGGCCGGTCCCGTTGTCGCGGTTGTAGGTCCAGGTGAGGCGGTGCGTCAGCACATCGACGCCGCCGGTGGTCAGCGTCGCGAACCCGTCGCGCAGCCCGAGCGGCGAGAGCTGCACCTTGTCGGCGTCGCCGAGCACGGCGGCGGCGAGCGCGCGGCAGAGATCGACATCGAAGCCGCGCCGCACGTTCTTGTCGTCGGTATAGGCAAAGCCCGGCAGGTTCGGCGCCGTGCCGCAGTTCACGGTGCCGCGCTGCTTGATGGTGTCGAGCGTTGCGGCGTGCGCGGATGTGCAGATGAGCGCGGCGAGGCTCGCCGCGAGGAAAAGTCCCCGTTTCATGTCGCCCTCCCGAATGACCTCGCTTCCGCTCGTCCCCGTCCCCGATCAAGTCGGGGATAAACTCCAGCAGGGACCCAGTTCTTTTTCTTTCTGGATGCCCGCTTTCGCGGGCATGAGCGGAGAACCTGTTACTGCGGCCGCGGCCGCTCTTCGTAATAGTTCAGCTTCTGTTGCAGTGGCGTGTCGTGCACGCGGATCAGGAACGCGGGCTCCTTGGCCGCTGAATGCTCGATCAGCGAGAAGCACGGCGCCGAGAACGTGTCGCCGGCCTTCCACGCGAAGGTCTCGCCGTTGATGGTCGACTTGCCCGCGCCTTCGACCACGTGATGCACCGCGCTGGTCGAGCGCAGCGGCGGCTTCACGGTCTCGCCCGCGCGCAGCATCATGGCGGTGAAGCCCATCGTCGGCAGGCACGCATCGCCGGTTTCCGGATTGATGTAATCGAGCTCGACCGCCTCCGAGCGCGGCGTGTGCTCGGCGAGCGCGCGCAGGCCGGCCACGGCGTTCGCCCACGGATAACGCATCATCGGATAGGTCGGGCGCGCATGCCCGTTGCGGCGCGCCGGTACCATGCCGGGGGTCGCATACTCGACCTCGGATGCATCGGGACGATTTTTCGGCGCCTGCAGTTCGCGCTCGATCGAGTAGGCGGCTTCGAGATCGATGAACAGCGGCAGGTCGAGCGCGTCGAGCCAGATCACCGGGCCTTTGCCGTCATGGCCGTGGTCGTGCCACGCGCCGCCTGGCGTGAGGATCAGGTCGCCGCGCTCCATCATGCACTTCTCGCCGTTCACGATGGTGTAGGCGCCTTCGCCCTCGACCACGATGCGTGCCGCGCTCGGCGTGTGGCGATGCGCGGGCGCCTTCTCGCCCGGCAGCAGGAGCTGCATGCCGCAGAAAATCGGTCCCGCGACGCGCATCGCGCCGGGCCCGCGGCCCGGATCGGAGAGGATCAGCACGCGCCGCTCGGCTTTCTCCACGGGCGTCAGCTCGCCCGCACGCAAGAGCAGCGGGCGGATGGTGTCGAAGGCCCAGAGGCACGCCTTGCTCTGCGGCTGCGGCGCGTCATGCGGCAGCGCCTTGCGCATCAGCGGCCAGAGCGGCGTCGTGTTCGCGCTCGCGACCGCGTCCCGATAGTCGGACGGCAGTTCTTCCATGGTGCCGAGGTTCGTGCTCATGGGGTTCCTCGCCTGAAGTGTTGGCGGCTCAGGGCTCCGCATTTCCCGCGATTCATAAGCCAAGCTGCAAGCCACGCCTAGCCTTCTGCTATGCTGGTTGTGCCGGGCGGGGGCGAGGAGGAACCGTGAAAGCCGACCTGTTGTCCGCTGACGTCATGGTCATTCTGCGGCTGCTCGCTGCCGCGCTCGCCGGCATTATCCTCGGCTGGCCGCGCCAGACGAGCGACAAGCCGATCGGGATGCGCACGCTCGCCCTGGTATCGCTCGGCGCCGCGATGGTGACGGTCGCGGCGCTACGCTATTTCGGGCTCAACGGCGAGCCGGACGCGATGAGCCGCGTGCTTCAAGGCATCGTGCAGGGGTTGACCGTCGGCGTTGGCTTCATCGGCGCAGGCGTGATCCTGCGCGATACCAGCACCAACAAGGTGCACGGGTTAACGACAGCGACGACGGTGCTGATCGCGGCAGCGCTTGGCATCGCCTGCGGGCTCGGGGACTGGCTCGTCGCAGCAGCCGGGCTCGCGCTCGCGCTGGTGATCCTGATCGTGCTGAAGCGGTTCGAGGCCAGCGTCACGCGCGAGCCGGAGCGGCACTAGAACCAGTAGGGCCGCATCTGCCAGTCGCGGCGCCAGCCGGTGAGCCGCCCGCGGCGGAACTGGAGGATGATGCGCGCGTCGACCGGGTACCAGCCCGGCACGCTCGACATCCGCTCCACCCTATAGCGCTCCGAGCCACGCGGGCCCGAAAGGTAGACCAGCGGCGCATCGACGCGCCGCGCGACCTCGTCGTAGGTCATGCCGAACAGCAGGGGATCGTTGTACGAGCCGAGCGGACGCTGCGGGCTGCCGGCGAGCGCCACGCCGGGGATCAGAAGAAGCGCAATGAGGACCATCCGTCGCATCGCATGCCAGCATGCGAGCGCGCGGCGCACCGGTCAACTCGCTCTTTGCTTGACGAGTTCGCGCGCCAAACGGTCGGCCACCTCGTCCGGCAGCTCGAAGCCGGTGAGCTTCCACGTGAGGCCGTCGAGTGTCAGGTTGACGCGATATTGCCGCGCGCGCGGCTCGGTCACCGGAAGCCGCAGGCTGAAGTCGCGCAGGCCGTACTGCGCGCTGGCATAGAGCGCCCAGACATCGCCGAGCGCGTTCCAGTTCGGCGCCGGGATGGTCGGCGGACGGTCGCCGAGGACAGGCGTCGGCCAGCCGTTCTGCAAGAACTGGGCGAGCGCAACGCGCGAGAGGATTTTCGCAATCAGCGGGTCAGCGACCGCGGATGCGAGGTTACCGATGAGGCCGCGGTCGAGCGGCAGGCCGGTCTGCCGCGCATAGGTCGCGAGCACCTGGCTGCGCAGCGAGCGGCCGAGCGCCGGATAGTCGACGCGCTCCTCGATGCGGGCGATGTCGCCGGACTGCACAGCGCGCGCAAGCGCGTAGACGCCGAAGAACGGCCACGCCGACCAGGCGACGAACAGCACGACGACGATCAGAATTGCGGCGACGACCTTGCGCATTGCTGGCGGGAATGACGGCACAATGCGGCGGCTTTGTGAGCGCTGCGCAAGGAAGCGTGGCCAAGTTGCGGTGCGCTCTCGCGAAACGCCTCACGCACGTCGCGTGGCACCTTAATTCAATTGCTTCGCATTCACCGTCCGCGCGCGAAAGGCAGTGGGCAACGACGTACCGTCAAACTGCGACCGCATCCGCGCGTTAGACGGTTCGCTTGGGCGGAATACGGGAGTGGATGCATGCGCACATCGTGTGAGGGATTCGCTTGCGTTGAATGCGGTTGTGGCATGGTGGAAGTCGAGAGCGTGCCGGTGCTGCAGTCGCTGCAAGACCATGCGATCCATCGCTGCGCCGCGTGCGGGCATCTTGTTCTGGTGCAGGAGCATCCATCCGCGGACTCGCGCGCCGGCTGGCTCACACCGCTGCTCGTGGAGCTCAATCCCGGGATCACCTGCGTGGCGATGGTGTAGTGGTGCCGGATGAGGGGATTGAACCCCCGACCTTCGGTTTACAAAACCGCTGCTCTACCGCTGAGCTAATCCGGCATTTCAATGGGTTAGCGGGTTCGCTTACTCGATTTGCTACGGCTTTGCTACCCAATTGGCGGGCGGCGCGGGCGCTAATGGCGATGTTTCGTTCTTGGCGTCAAACGAATGCCCACACGGCTATCTCTTCCTCAACTCGCGGATCGCGCCGAATTGTTGTTTCTCACAATACGCTTGCATCCGATAATCACCCGGCCATTCTCCTGTGCAGCGGCGCCGCACGGAAATGAACTGGTCCTGAGGAATGTCTGGCGGGCTGCCCATTGAGAGAGTCTGTAGCGATTCACGTTGCTGCTTTTCGCAGTAGGCCCGCATACGAAAATCGTCGCCCCATTCGCTTCTACACTTCGCTTGCAACGTTTGTTCCTCGGTACCTCGATCCGATCCTTGTTGTTGCGCGACGGGAGGGGAACCGGCGGCTACCCAAGTTCCGTCGTCCCGTAAGAGTACTCTTCGGCCGCTTTCCGAAGTCGCGTACTCGGCGGCTTCTAAATTACGCACAGCGAACGAGAGCAATAGTAGAACGCTGAGCCCAACAAATTTGACAGCGGATGCAATCGGTCTTGTCATTGGTGCGGTTCGCGTCGCGTTACGTAGTAAGTGCGCCGCCGTCCAACGGCAACGCAAAGCCCGAGCAAGATATTACCAGCGATCCAGACCGTACCGACGGCGGCCTCTTGGACGGCGCTCTGCGCTCCCGAAAGAAACGCGAAGGCCATCCCAATTTGAAACAGTACGAGCAGCACGACGGAGAATGATCCCCCTGCAGTGGGTTGAATGTCCTCGTGGATGCGAGCGATCTCGGTTATCCCCTTTTCGAACTTCATCCGTTCCCATCCCCGTGGTATTTATCCGTTGACTGCTTATTTCAGTTCACCCGCGCTGATGGCACGTGCGCAGGCTCGATAATCGCTGATGCCGCCCTGAACGCGCTGTACCACGGAGTCAATCGCTGCCGCCCCTTCGATCCGGTCCGCTTGACGACGGAGGCGCTCCGCGTGCTCCTGAGCAGGGCTTGGCGCAAGGCTGGGGTGTTTTCGATATATTTGATCTTGGCTCGTGCGAGCTTCATCTGTGGCTCGGTCAGCGTCCGATTGCGCTTTGTGAAGGGTGCCGATCAGGCGGTGCGCACCGATCTCGGCGTCTCTGAGATATGACAGTTGAGCCTTCCAGAAAGTCACCCCGTACAGCCGCGCGCTGAGAGGGCCGAATAGTCCAGAGGGTTGGCAGGTGCTAAGGTTGATCTGACCACCGCTCGGCCAGGTCGCCCAGACAGCGGCAACCACGGCGACCCCCGCCAACAGTACCCTCCAATCAAGCGGCGACATGTCCGTCTGCCAGATTTGCCAAGTTCTCCCATATATACCGCATTACGCGCGCCCGCGCGCGCCCGCATAACGGTGATAATGTAGAGCAGTGGCTAAAGTTGGCAGCGATGGACAAGAAAGCAGTCGACGCGGCTCGCATCGAGTTCGATAGGGCGTTTCAGAGCATCACCGATATGGGAGGCGCGACGCATTTGGCCGAAATCGAAAGGCATTGGTCCGCCTTTCTTGTCGCCTCTGGACGGGTCTACACGAAGCTTGAACAGGGGGCTAAGTCGAACCCGCGTAGCTATGGCTGGTGGGGTCAAAAGGTCCATGAACGGCGGAACGATCCTTTGTTGTCGTACCTCTGGCACGCCAGAAATGCCGATGAGCACACGTTGGGTGCGGTTACCCACCAAGACCCCGGTTACGCTCGACAGGTTGAGCCTACGGCCGAAGAGCGTGCTCGCTTTGAGAAAGAAATGACAAACTTTCCGCACCCCTTCGCAGTGTTCGGTGTCATTGAAGCTCAATTTGCCCACGTGAAGCTTTTGGACGTGATGGACCGCGGCGTGACCTACAAAGTGCCTTACGTCCATAAAGGCAGCGAAGTCGCTAATCCGCACCCGAATAATGTCGGGCTGTTCGGGCTGAAGTATCTGGAAGAAACACTTCAAGAAGCTGAGGCCCTGATGTCGGCGATGCCCATTTGACCGCGCCGCTTTCCGCCGCCCGTCGCGCCACGCCGTGATCGAGTCTGCGTCCGCAAAGCCGCGTTTCTGGTCAAGGCGCTTGGTCGTTTTCGCGCGTTGGATTGCGGGCGCCTTTGCTACCGCTCTTGCTACCCAATTCGCTGGTACGTGCAAAAACACATTGATACGCGAAAGGCTGCCGCGCTTCGCAAGTGCTGATGAAATGGGCTGTTCTGATACTCAGCGACACACGGCAAAACGGCAACGAACGAATTACAAAACCGCTGCTCTACCGCTGAGCTAATCCGGCTGCCGGCGCGACGGCGTGGCGAGCCGAGATATCAGCCGCGTGCGCGGTTCTCAAGGCTCCCGCAAAGCCGAAGGGCCGGCAGCTTGCGCCGCCGGCCCTCGATTTTGCACCTAACGCAGGAAGCGTCAGATCTTGTGGATGTCGCGGTCCTTGGTCTCTGGCAGGAAGATCAGGCACACGATGAAGCTCATCGCCGCCACCACGATCGGATACCAGAGGCCGGAGTAGATGTTGCCGGTCGCCGCAACGATGGCGAAGACCGTTGCGGGCAGGAAGCCGCCGAACCAGCCGTTGCCGATGTGATAGGGCAGCGACATGCCGCTGTAGCGGATGCGGGTCGGGAACAGCTCCACCAGGAACGCGGCGATCGGCGCGTACACCATCGTGACGTAGATCACGAGGATGGTCAGCAGCAGCACCGTCATCGGGGTGTTGATCTGCTTCGGATCAGCCGATGCCGGGTAGCCGTGCTTGGTGATCGCTTCGTTGAGGTTCTTCACGAAGTCCGGCGTGCCGGCAGTGTAGCTGTCGCTGCCGACCTTCACCACCACGGGCGCGCCCGCGGCCGCCGACTCGTTGTTGTAGTTCACCGAGCGCGTGACCAGCGTCGACTTCGCGACGTCGCACGGCTTGGTGTACACCTCGGTGCCGGTCAGCTTGAGCTGGAACGAGCACTGCGCCGGGTCCGCCACGACCGTCACCGGCGATTCGGCGAGCGCCTTCTCGAGCGCCGGGTTGGCGAAGTGCGTAATGCCCTGGAAGATCGGGAAGTAGGTCACCACCGCAAGCAGGAAGCCCGCCATCATGATCGGCTTGCGGCCGATCTTGTCGGAGAGCCAGCCGAAGACGATGAAGAACGGCGTTCCGATCGCGAGCGCGATCACGATCATGATCTGCGCATCGACCGCGGGCACCTTGATGGTCTGGGTGAGGAAAAACAGCGCGTAGAACTGCCCCGCATACCACACCACGGCCTCGCCGGCGGTGGCGCCGAGCAGCGCGAGGATCGCGATCTTGGCGTTCGCCCAGTTGCCGAACGCTTCCTTGAGCGGCGCCTTGGATTGCGTGCCTTCGTCCTTCATCCGCTGGAACGCGGGCGACTCGGCGAGCTGCAGCCGGATCCAGATCGAGACGCCGAGCAGGATCACCGAGAGCAGGAACGGAATGCGCCAGCCCCAGTCGTTGAAGGCGGCTTCGCCCATCGCGGTGCGGATGCCGAGAATGACCAGCAGCGCCATGAACAGGCCGAGCGTCGCGGTGGTCTGGATCCACGAGGTGTAGAGGCCGCGCTTGCCCTGCGGCGCATGCTCGGCGACGTAGGTCGCCGCGCCGCCGTACTCGCCGCCGAGCGCGAGGCCTTGCAGGAGGCGCAGCACGATCAGCAGGATCGGAGCCAGGATGCCGATCGACGCGTAGGTCGGCAGCACGCCGATCAGGAACGTGCCGATGCCCATCAGCGTCATGGTGACGAGGAAGGTGTATTTGCGGCCGACGAGATCGCCGAGGCGGCCGAACACCAGTGCGCCGAACGGGCGGACTGCGAAGCCGGCCGCGAAGGCGAGCAGCGTAAAGATGAAGGCGGCGTTCGGCGCAACGCCGGAGAAGAACTTGCTGGCGAGAATCGCGCCGAGCGTGCCGTAGATGTAGAAATCGTACCACTCGAACACGGTGCCGAGCGACGACGCGAAAATCACGAGACCGTCGTTCTGTTTTTTTGCAACGACTCTGCGGTCGTCGACTGTGGTGGTCGCCATAAAGTGCCCCTGAGGTTGTTTCCCGGCGCAACAGCAGACGCGGAACGGCCCGCGATCGGCTGTGCTCAAGGGTGGCGTAGCTAGGGCGCGCTACGCTGTCTTTGCACCACTGGTCTTACGTCGAAGGTCTAACGTCCAGCGGCTAATCGCCTGACACTACAGACAAAATTTACCAGAGCGCGCTGCCGATCGGCGCGATGCTGTGCGTGGCGCGAGGCACATCAATTGGTCGAATACGATGGCTTGCCGACGTGCCAATCTTGCGGCGAAAGCATCTTTCCATCGTCATCGTCCGCGATCCCACCGTCGTCATCGCCCGCGAAAGCGGGCGACCCAGTAAACGCAATTCTCTTGATCGAGCCGATGCCGATGGTCCGGCGTGTACTGGGTCCCGGCTCGCGCGCAGCTGCGCAGCGCTTGGCCGGGATGACGAAGGAGAGGCGACGGCGCGGAACTTCTGCGTTCACAGCAGCATCTGCGCGCGGTCGATCATCATGATGAGCCAGTCCGCGGCTTCGAGCACCGCGGCGCGCTGCACCAGCGAGGCCTTGCGGAATGTCGTGTTGAGCAGCGTGCGCGCACGCCCGAGCGCGGGATGTGGCGAGCCTGTCGCGGCAAGCACGGCCAGGCGCGCCATGAGCTCCTCGCGGCGCTTCTCGAGATCGTCATAGCGCGCCCGAAAGGTGGCGGCGCGCGGGTTGCGCGGTGCGGGCTGGCGTGGCGGCATGAGTCGCGGATCCCCAGTGTCCCGATTCCGAAGTTCGCCCTACCTTGCAGCATGCTCCGATGCGAACTTCGGAATCGAAGGACACTACCAACTTTACGAATCTATTGCCCTTTGAACCTGAAGTTCGCAACCGTGTCGGCAGCTTGGTGAGTGCGAACTTCAGGTTCAGGGCCCTAGTCCGGCGTTAAGATATGACGCGTGCCACGGCGCGCGGCGGTAACGCAATGCTGCAAAAGGCGAAGCCGGCGCGAATTGCGTGATCGGCGCGACGCGCAATTAATGTTACCGAGGGATTTCAGGCGCGCGTTAACCGCTTCCCGTCGGCACTTTCGTTATTGAGAAAGTTGAGTTTCACGGAAGTGCACTGGAATTTTATGCGCGTTGCTCTTGTTCTCACCGCTGTTTGCGCCGCGATGGTGGCGGCGCCGGCGCGCGCGCAGACCGGACCGGTGATCGCAATTCCCGGCAAGTTCGGAGTCCCGGTCATCATGAACGGTGTGATCGTCGATGGCGCGGTGATCTGGGGCGACTGGGGCTTGGCGCGTCCGACCCATGGCGTCGTCGTCGATGGATTGGTCGAGTTCGCCGCGCCGCCCTACGACTCGCGCAGCTACTATCCGCAGAGCGGACGCAAGCCGCGCCTCGGCCGCCAGGAAGTCGAGCCGAAGCATCATCGTCCGCGTCCGACAAACTTCCGGCGCGACTGGTCAACCCAGTCGGACTTCAGTCAGCCGGTCACCCAATATCCGCCGTATGATCCGCCGCCGGTCATTCTGGCGCCGCGTGGGCGGCGTTTTTGAAACAGGAGTTTGAGGTCGAGAAGCCTCATGACCAAGGCTCGCCGAGCCGAGTGTAACAGGGAGCGTAAAACAATGACTGGACGTCCCGTCCGACTACTCACTGCCGCCGCATTCGCGGCGGCGGCGAGCCTGCTGTCTGTCTCTTCCGCATCCGCTTGCTACAGCGGTTGCGGCTTCGGTTATGCGGCGCCGATCTACTCGGCGCCGGTCGCTTACAGCGTCTCGTACGCGGCGCCCGTTTCTTACGGGGGCTGCGCCAATCCCTGCGGTGGCGGTTACGGCTACGGCGGCTACGCGTCGCCGATGTATGTCGTGAACCAGGGCCCGGCCTATGACGCGCCGGTGATCGGCACGCCGGCGCCGTCCTACGGCTACGGCGGTGGCTATCCCTACGTCGGCGGCGGTTATGGCGGCGGCTACGCCGGTTATGGCGGCGGCTACGGCTACGGCGGTGGTTACGGTGGTTACGGCTATCGCGGCTTGGGCTACCGGGGCCTTGGTTATGGCGGCCTGGGTTATCGCGGCGGCTACGGCTACCGTGCCGGCTGGGGTTACCGAGGCGGCCTCGGCTATCGTGGCGGCTTGGGTTATCGCGGTGGTTTGGGCTATCGCGGTGGTTGGGGCATGGGCCGCGTTGGCTACGGCGGTGTGGGCCGCGTTGGCTACGGCGGTGTGGGCCGCGTCGGGTACGGCGGTGTGGGCCGTGTCGGCTACGGCGGTGTGGGCCGTGTCGGTTACGGCGGCATGCGTGCTGGTTCCGTGCACCCGATGGGCCGTGGCGGCTGGCGCCGCTAACAGCACCAGGCAATTCGCGAATTGATACATGCGGCGGGCTTCGGCCCGCCGCTTGCGTTTTCAGGACTTCTGCAGCTGTTGCGTGGCCGCGTAGAGCGCGACGGCCGCGGCATTCGACACGTTGAGGCTCTTGAGCACGCCTGGCAACTCGAGCCGCGCGCGGATATCGCAGGTCTCGCGCGTCAGCGCGCGCAGGCCCTTGCCCTCCGCGCCGAGCACGAGTGCGAGCGGCTCGCGCAAGCTTGCCGCCGCGAGATCGGTCTCGCCTTCGCTGTCGAGCCCGACGGTGAGGTAGCCGCGCGCCTTCATCTCGCTGAGCGCGTGCGCCAGATTTTGCACCGTCACGATCGGCACGAGATCGAGCGCGCCGGATGCGGACTTCGCGAGCACGCCGGTTGCCTCCGGCGAATGCCGCGCGGTGGTGACGATCGCCGTCACGCCGAACGCTGCCGCGGAGCGCAGGATCGCGCCGACGTTATGCGGGTCGGTGATCTGGTCGAGCACCAGAACGGTGCCTTCATCAATCAGGTCTTCAAGCTCAAGCGCGGGGAGGGGCTCGGCCTCCACCAGCAGGCCGTTATGTACGGCATCGGGCGAGAGCCGCGCCGCGATCGCGTCCGGCCGCACGATCTCCGGCTGCACCGGAAGGGTGAGCCGTTCGTCGGCGAGACGGCGCGCGGCATTCTCGGTCGCAACAATTTTGCGCACCTTGCGGCGCGGGTTGGCGAGGGCGGCCGCGACCGTGTGCCAGCCGTAAAGGATCGCGACGCCGTCCTCGATCTTCGGGCGCACCGGCTTCGGCTTCGGCGCGAAGCGGCTCTTGTCCTTCGGCGCGCGTCGTTCGCCCGGGCGCCGATGCGTCTGTTTTGGGTCCCAGGGTTTCTTCGGCATGGCGGTGATGTGTCACGGTCCGGCCTCGCGGGCAAATGGTCCGCCGGACGGGGATTCAAGGAACAAACCGCGGGCTTGCACGGTTTCCTGCCATCTCACCATCGAGGAACGTCATGGCAAGCAATTTGGCGACAGATTACGAAGCAAAGCTCGACGACATCACGCGGCGTGGCGTCTCCGCCATCCGCAGCACGCATGAAAAGGTGGACAGCGCGATCTCGAACACGGCCGATGCGGCGCGCGGAGCCGTGGACGGAATGGAGAGGGTCCAGAACAGCGTGAGCGGCGCGATCCTCCATTCGATCAAGGTCCGGCCCTACACCACGCTGGCGATCGCCGGGCTGATCGGGTTCGCCTACGGCGCGTTGCGCCGCTGAGCGTCGGGCGAGGAGGGGCCTCAAGGCCACGCGCCTGCCGATGGCAATTCGGCGCCAGCAGGTCTAGGGTCTATCTGCCGTTGAGATTGGGGGAAGATATGAGCCTGATCACCGCCGCATTCCTGGCCACGGGCCTGCTCGTTCCGGCCGATGCCAGTCCGCCGCCGCAGCGCCAGAACCTGGCGCTCAACCCGCAGCCCGAGCCGCCTGGCAAAGCGAAGATCAAGCGTATTTACACCGGCGGGCCGGACTCGCGGCGCGACAAGGTCCTCAAGCAGAAACAGCCGACGAAGCAGATCGCTCCGGCGACGAAGTACTAGGAGGCATGATCCCGAAAAGTGGGTACCGGTTTTCGGACAAGATCATGCCCAAACAATCGGATCGCCTTAGCGGCGCCGCTTCGTGAACGCTGCCATCATGTCCGCCGGTTCGTCGGTCGCGTAAGCTTGCTTGAAGCTTTCAATGCCGGCGCGAACCGCTTGATCCAAAGTCATATTCTCCCAGTCGCGGATCAGCTTTTTCTGCAGCCGCACGGCCTGCGGTCCGGCGCCGAGCAGCGTATCGAGGCGGGCGTCCACGGCGGTATCGAGATCGGCTGGCGCAACCACGTATTCCACCAGCCTCCAGGCGAGCGCGGTCGCGGCATCGATGTTTTCGCCGAACAGCAGCAGCTCGCGCGTGCGGCCCCAGCCGATCAGGCCGGGCAACAGCGCGGCCTCGACCACCGAGGGGATGCCAACCTTCACCTCCGGCATGCCGAACACCGCGTTGGAGGACGCGATGCGCAGATCGCAGGCCGCGGCGATCTCGAGGCCGGCGCCGAGCGCATAGCCGTTGACGCGCGCGATCACCGGGACCGGCATCTCGCGCAGCGCATTGCAGGAGCGATGCACCAGCGTGATGAACGCCTCGGCATGCTCCGCATCAAGCGTTGCCATCTCGAAGATGTCGGCGCCGCCGATGAAGGCCTTGTCGCCCGCGCCGGTGAGGACGACGGCGCGCAGATCCTCGCGTTTGGCGAGCGCCTCGAGCTCGGCGACGAACGTCAGCATCAGATGGCTGTTCAGCGTGTTGAGCTTGGCGGCGTTCTGCAGAACAACGCGCGCTACGCTGCCGAGCTTTCGCCCTTCTATGTGCACATCGACGGAGCCAGTCATGAGATCCTCAGCTTCAGGGGAACGCGGGCGGGGCTTTTCCGGTTGACACCCGTGCGAGGCGTCACCATAACACCCGCCCGCGGGAGTTCCGCCGATGAGGCGGACTGCTTGCAATTTGCCTGAGATTCCATGAGGTTCGACGGCGAGCGGGGGAATGTCCCGAGCGGCAAAGGGGGCGGACTGTAAATCCGCTGGCTTAGCCTTCGCAGGTTCGAGTCCTGCTTCCCCCACCACTTTCAGACGGCAGTAATCAGTCTCCGGTAATCGGATGACTGATGCGGGTGTAGCTCAATGGTAGAGCAGAAGCCTTCCAAGCTTACGACGAGGGTTCGATTCCCTTCACCCGCTCCATCCACCTTTCGCCCATTTCCCTAGCGCAATTCTGACTTCGGCTCAGAACATGGCTACCTAGACTAGGTAGCTTTCAGGTAGCCGGCGCTGGCCCTGCGTCCCCTGCCGGCGCGCCTTAACACGTTCATATTGTTCGTCTTTCCGCTCGGCTTCACGGCCGAAGGATGCTTCGTTGGCCCTCTCACAACCTAGGAGAGTGTCAATGCCAAAGCGCCCCCGTACCACCTGCAGCCGGCCGTGGCCGCCGTGCTGGCCGCCGTCAGCCGCAAGCGCGGCGCGACGGTGCCGGAACTGCAGAAGCTCAATCGCAGCAAGCCACACAGCGTGCGGGCCATCCTCAGCCAGTTGCACACGCAGCGGCTTCAAGGTGGTGCGCGCCCGAGAGGCACGCGGCACCGTGTAC
>JBAVXH010000152.1:0-11178 GCA_049698215.1 Xanthobacteraceae bacterium
CACGCAACCTTTGCGGCGGAAGCCGTCACGCGTGCGCTGGTCGGCCGCACGGTGGCGGACGTCGAGCGCGACCTGATCCTGGAAACCCTGAAGCACTGCCTCGGCAACCGGACCCACGCGGCGAACATTCTCGGCATTTCGATCCGCACGCTGCGCAACAAGCTCAACGAGTATGCAGGTGATGGATTGAACATCCCGCCGCCCGGCAGCGGCGGGGAATTCAGGATGGCAGGGTAATCTAACTCCGCTCATGCCCGCGAAAGCGGGCATCCAGTTCTTTTCTTGTGGCCCTGGGTCCCCGCTTTCGCGGGGACGAGCGGTGTTCGAGTCACGTCCAAAACGGCTTCTCCGCCTCCCGCACCGCCTCAACCCGCGTAATCCCGATATCCCGCAACGCGTGATCGTCGAGCGCAGCCAGCAGCCGGCGCTGGCGTGACCGCTCGATCCAGCTTGCGATCAGCGAGACCGCGTCCGCGACAGGGTGGATCGGTTCCTTGCGGCGCCACGCCGTGTAGGCCTTCGGCGGCAGATAGAGATCGACTGTGGGCATGGTCTTCTCCTTGTCGTGTCGGGGAGAAGATGGGCTCCAGCGCCGCCCGTTGTTTCGGTGGCCGCCGAAATGGTCGCCGGAACACTTCGGCCAGCACCGAAGCATTGCGGCGTGCCGCGCGCGACGCCTCGCGCTATATTCGAGCCATGAGCCAAGTCCTCGACATGGCCGCCATCGCCGCACTGGTCGGCGATCCGGCGCGCGCCAACATCCTGGTCGCGCTGCTCGACGGCCGCGCGCTCACCGCAAGCGAGCTCGCCTACGCGGCACACGTCACGCCACAAACCGCGAGCGGCCACCTGGGCAAGCTCGCCAAGGCGCAACTGATCGCCTCGGCGCAGCAGGGGCGTCATCGCTATTTCAAACTTGCGGGCCGCCACGTGGCCGCCATGCTGGAAAGCATTTCGGAGGTCGCCGCCGTCGCACCGCCGCGTCTCAAGCCGATCCGCATCGACGACACGATGCGCCAGGCGCGCATGTGCTACGACCACGTTGCTGGCCAGCTCGGAGTCGTGCTCGCCGATGCGCTAAACGAGCACGGCCATGTCGAGTTCGCCGACGATGGCGGCGTGGTGACGCCGTCGGGAGAGGCTTTCTTTGCAAATTTCGGAGTCGATCTGTCTAAGGCCCGACGGACCCGGCGAGCGTTCTGCCGCACCTGCATCGACTGGAGCGAGCGGCGCGCCCATCTTTCCGGCGCGGTCGGCGCCGCGCTCGCGGACCGGCTGATGGGGCTGCGTTGGATCGCGCGCAAGCGCGACACGCGCGCTCTGACCATCACGCCAATCGGCTGGGGCAAGATCGAGCAGACCTTCGGCTGCTCGCTGCACGATCACACGGTGCACGCGCGGCCAGCGCTGCGCGTGGTGGCGGGCTGACTTTCGTCATTGCCGGGCATAGCCCGCAAAGACGGGCGTAAACGCCCTGATGCCCGGCAATCCATCGTTAGAATGAGTCTTTATTGATGGATGCGCGGGTCAAGCCCGCGCATGACGCTTGGTGCCTCAAGCGAGCTTGATCACGGCGCTCAGAATCGCAATGCCGGCGGCCAGCAGCACGCCGAGGCGCACGGTCAGCCGGAGGCCCAGATTGTCGAGCTTTGCGTCCACGTGCGTGAGCGCGGTCTGCAGATCGGTCTTGGTCACAAGCTCGGCCATGATGAATTGCCTGGCAGCCTCGGCATGGGCCTCGGCTTGCTCTTGTACCACACCGCGCTCACGCAGGTAGCGTGCATAGGAAAGTGTGTCGAATGCGAAGGCCATCGAACTCTCCGCGCTCCAAAAATATAAGAACAAATAGTGAACGTATGATCTTGAGGAGTCAAGAGTGACCTCTAGTCGGAAAGCCTCTTCAGTACTCTTTCCGCAATCTCCTCCGGCGCGGCATCGATCGACACCGTGACCGCGTGCTCATCGGCACCCGGCTCCTGCAATGCGTCGAACTGGCTGCGCAATAGCCCCGGCGGCATGAAGTGGCCCTTGCGTGCGGCGAGCCGCGCGGCGATCAGGTCGAACGCGCCTTTGAGATAAACGAGCCGCACGTCCGCGCTCTGCCTGGCTGTGACGATGTCGCGATAGACGCGCTTGAGCGCCGAGCAGGTGACGACACAGGTCGTGCCCGCGGCGCGGTGCTCGGCGATCCACGCCGCGATTGCGGCAAGCCACGGCCAGCGGTCGTCGTCGGTGAGCGGCTCGCCGCGGCTCATCTTCTCGATGTTGGCCTGCGGGTGAAAGCTGTCAGCATCGCGAAACGGGCAGCCGAGTTGCGCCGCGATCAGCTTCCCGACGGTCGATTTACCCGCACCCGAAACGCCCATCACCACGATGGCGGCAACGCTCGGAACCATTTATTTCGGCTCCTGATGGCCGCCAAATCCCTTGCGCATCGCCGAGAGGATCTTCTCGGCGAACGTGTGCTCCTGCCGCGAGCGAAAGCGCGCATAGAGTGCAGCGGACAACACATCCGCCGGCACCGCTTCCTCGATCGCCGCCATCAGGGTCCAGCGCCCTTCGCCGGAGTCGGCCACATGACCCGAGTACGATGCGAGATCGCCCTCTTGCGCCAGCGCCGCGGCGGTCAGGTCCAGCAGCCATGACGTGATCACGCTGCCGCGCCGCCAGGTCTCGGCGATATCCGCAAGGTTGAGCTCGAGCCGGTGCTCCTCCGGGAGCGATGCGTCGCCGGCATGCTTCAAGATATCGAAGCCTTCCGCATAGGCCTGCATCAGGCCGTATTCGATGCCATTGTGGATCATCTTCACGAAGTGCCCGGCCCCGTTCGGCCCGGCGTGGAGGTAGCCCTGCCCCGGCCTCGGATCGCGACCCTCCCGGTGCGGCGTCGGCGCAATGTCGCCCGCGCCGGGGCTAAGCGCGCGGAAGACCGGATCGAGCCGATCGACCACGGCCTTCTCGCCGCCGATCATCAGGCAGTAGCCGCGCTCCAGCCCCCAGACGCCGCCGCTGGTGCCGACATCGAGATAGTGGATGCCCTTTCCGCGCAACGCCTTGGCGCGGGCGATGTCGTCCTTCCAGAACGAGTTGCCGCCGTCGATGATGGTATCGCCTTCCGCCATCAGGCGGCCGAGCTCCTCCACCGCCTGCGCGGTCGCATCCCCCGCCGGCACCATCAGCCAGACCACGCGCGGGGCGTCGAGCCGCTTGACCAGGTCCTGCAGGGCCGCGGACGACGTCGCCCCTTCGCGCCCGAGCGCAAGACTCGCATCGAGATTGGCGTCGAACACCACGCATTGATGGCCGTGGCGCATCAGGCGCCGCGCGATGTTCGCGCCCATGCGGCCGAGACCGACGATTCCGATTTGCATCCGGATGTCCCTCTTCCCGGCCGCACTGATATCCCGCGGGCCGCTGGGAAGAAAGAATGGGCCGGAAGCGCGCTATTGGACCGTGACCCTCACCAGCACGGTCGTCGACCCAGTCCTGTGTGGGGTGGTGCCCGAAACCCTGAAGGCAAATGAATCCGGCCCCCTGTATCCTGGCCTCGACTGGTAGGTGACGCCCGAGGAGTCGGCGCGCGCCGTGCCGCCGCGTGGCGGCCGGCTGATCACAATGCCCGAGTAGCTCGCCCGTCCGCCGGTAATCAGCGGCATCGAACACGGCTGCCCGCTCCTCGCCGTCATGTCGGTCTCGGAGTCGGTGCCGAAGAAAAAGCGGAAGTTCACGAAGTTGCAGGCCGAGGCCTCCGTGAGGCCGGCACACGCCAAGAGCAGAACTGCCAGAGCCAGCCGTCGCATGGCGTCCTCCCGGTCGCAGCCCCGTCCCCATGTGAGATTACACCGGCCACGCGAAACTAGTCCCCCTGCACCCCGTATTAACCGGACGGTAACCATGCACCCGGCAAGAATTGCCTGGCTGGGGTGCCTTGCCTTCGTTTCTTGTTGCATGACCTCGCTTCCTTTGCGGCCTGACCGGCCGCGAAGCGTGGCGCCGTGCTCCCGCTTGTTGCGTTCTTTCAAGCTTCACGCACAGGGTAGAACGGCGCAGTCGCGATGACCGACGTCACCGCAGGACAATCGGGCGGGTTCTCGTTGGGCTTCCGCTTCGGCGATCTCGCCAAACGCGGGGATCTGGCGCTCGCGCTCGGCGTGCTGACCATCCTGATGGTCCTGATCCTGCCGCTGCCGGCGGTGCTGCTCGACTTTGCCCTGGCGGTTTCCATCATCCTGTCCGTGCTGATCCTGATGACGGCGCTGTTCATCCAGGCGCCGCTCGAGTTCTCGGCCTTCCCGACCATCCTGCTCATCTCCACGATGCTGCGCCTCGCGCTGAACCTGGCATCGACGCGGCTGATCCTGTCGCGCGGGCACGAGGGCACCGCCGCCGCCGGCCACGTGATCGAGGCGTTCGGCAACTTCGTGATGAGCGGCAACTTCGTGATCGGCATCATCGTGTTCACGATCCTGGTGATCGTGAACTTCGTCGTCATCACCAAGGGCTCCGGCCGCATCGCCGAAGTCGCGGCGCGCTTCAACCTCGACGCCATGCCGGGCAAGCAGATGGCGATCGATGCGGACCTCTCGGCCGGCCTGATCAACGAGCAGGACGCGCGCACTCGCCGCAAGCACCTGGAGGACGAAAGCGCCTTCTACGGCGCGATGGACGGCGCCTCGAAATTCGTGCGCGGCGACGCGATCGCGGGCCTCCTGGTCGTGTTCATCAACATCATCGGCGGCATGATCATCGGCATCGCCCAGCAGGGCATGCCGTTCGCCGAGGCCGCCCGCACCTACACGCTGCTCACCGTCGGCGACGGCCTGGTCACCCAGGTTCCGGCGCTGATCGTCTCGACCGCGGCGGGCCTGCTCGTCTCCAAGGCGGGAGTCGGCGGCGGCGTCGACAAGGCGCTCTTGAAGCAGCTCTCCGGCTATCCGAAGGCGCTCGGCATGTCGGCCGCCGTCATGATCGTGATGTCGCTTCTGCCGGGCATCCCGATGCTGCCGTTCCTGCTGCTCGGCGGCGGCGCCGGCGCGCTCGCCTACATGATCGAGAAGCGCACGCAGGTCGCGGCGGCGGTCGAGGCCGGCAAGGCCGCGACCGTGGCCAAGACCGAGCCCGCCGAAGAGCCGATCAGCGCGGCGCTCAAGATCGACGACCTCAAGATCGAGCTCGGCTACGCGCTGCTGCCGCTGGTCAATTCGCCCGACGGATCCGACCGCCTCACCGAGCAGATCAAGGCGCTGCGCCGCTCGCTCGCCGCCGAGATGGGCTTCGTGATGCCGGCCGTGCGCATCCTCGACAACGTGCAGCTCGAGGCGAACGCCTACATCATCAAGCTCAAGGAGGTCGACGCCGGCCAGGGCCGCGTCTGGCCGAGCCAGCACATGGTGATGGACCCGGCGGGTGCGCAGGTGACGCTGCCGGGCCTGCACACGACCGAGCCGA
Source organism: Xanthobacteraceae bacterium (assembly GCA_049698215.1). Taxonomy (GTDB): domain Bacteria; phylum Pseudomonadota; class Alphaproteobacteria; order Rhizobiales; family Xanthobacteraceae; genus PALSA-894. Next base: position 5,449 of record JBAVXH010000152.1, read on the forward strand.
CGTTCGGCCTGCCCGCCACCTGGGTCGATGCCTCGCTCAAGGAAGAAGCCGCGATCAAGGGCTACACGGTGGTCGATGCCGCGACGGTGCTGGCGACGCATCTCACCGAAGTGCTCAAGGGCAATATGTCGGAACTCTTGTCCTACGCGGAGGTGCAGAAGCTGCTCAAAGAGCTCTCCAAGGAGCAAGCCGAGCTGGTCAAGGACATCGCGCCGGCGCAGATCACCGTGTCGGGCATCCAGCGCGTGCTGCAGTTGCTGCTCGCCGAGCGCATCTCGATCCGCGACCTGCCGACCATCCTCGAAGGCATCGCGGACGCGCTCGCCTTCACCCGTAACCCGACCTACCTGGTCGAACATGTGCGCGCGCGCCTTGCGCGCCAGATCTGCGCGCAGCACACCTCGCCTGCCGGCTACCTGCCGCTGATCGCGCTTTCGCCCAAATGGGAGCAGGCTTTCGCCGAGTCGATCGTCGGCCAGGGCGAGGACAAGAGCCTCGCGATGCAGCCCTCGAAGCTTTCCGAATTCATCACGCTCATCCGCGAGCGCTTCGAGGATGCGGCGCGCGAAGGCGAGGCCCCGGTGCTGGTCACTTCACCTGGCGTGCGGCCGTTCGTGCGCTCGATCGTCGAGCGCTTCCGCACCCAGACCAGCGTGCTGTCGCAGTCGGAAATCCATCCGCGCGCGCGGCTGAAGACCGTGGGCGGGATTTAGGGAGCCAAAAATCGCTCTGGTTGCAATTGCGGCACCACTCTGGGATTAATAGTCCTGTGTTCGCGGCGGGGGCTGCGTTGTGAATCGTTTGCAGGATCGCGGCGGTTTTTCGACGAGATTCGCCAGTTTGCTGGCGGTTGAATTTTTCGTGCTGTTGATCTGCATCACCAGCGCACCTGCACAATTTCTTCCGAGCAATTTATGTCCACCTCCTGGGCAATGGGTCAGCGGTGGTGGAGGTATGATGTGCCAACGCCCTGACGGGCACTTTCTGAACCTGGGCGAGACGTGCGGGGTCCAGGAGCCGATTTGCCCGGCGGGGACTGAGTACTGCGGCAATTCAAATCAATGTTGTAATCCCGGCAATTATTGCTCGCGATACGGCTGCACGCCCGAAGGCGCCGTGGATTGCGGCAACTCCTATTGCAATCCGGGGCAACAATGTTCGCGGTCAGGGGGATGTCAACCCGAGGGCAGCGTCGACTGCGGGCCTTACTACTGTCAGCCGGGCCAACGATGCGGCCGATCGCATCGCGCCTGCCTCGCCGATGATGACACTGACTGCGGCGGCCATCACTGCGGCTCCGGGCAGCAATGCGCGCGTGGTGGGCGATGCATTCCGACCGGTGCCGTGGATTGCGGGCCAGGTAAAGGCTATTGCGACCAAGGAAAGAAATGTGGCCGGACGCGCAACGTTTGCCTGGACAAGGATGCCGTCGACTGCGGCAGCTATAGCTGCAACGCCGGCAGCAAATGCGGAAGCGGTAACAAGTGCCTTGCCGCTGGAGAGGTCGATTGTGGCAGCGGCAAATCATGCAGCTCCGGACAGAAGTGCTCGCGCGGCGGCGGATGCATCGACAAGACGGCAATTGATTGTGGGCGCGGCCTCTCGTGTACTGCGGGAAACAAGTGCATCCCCGGTGGCGGTTGCGCGCCGGCCGATGCCGTCATCTGCAAGGGCAACTCGCGCTATTGTCCGAAAGGTACCCAGTGTGTCGGTAGCAACGAGTGCCTGACTACCAAGGAGATCGCCGACCGAGCCGCTGAGGTAAAGCGCAAGCAGGAGGAAGAACGCCGCGCGGCCGCCGCGAAGAAGCAGCAGGAGGCCGATGACGCAAAGCGGCGGGCGCAAGAGGCAGCGGCACAAAGGGTGGCAGAGGCTCAGGCGCGGCGACAGGGGATACAGGCCATGTCGGCTCCACGGGGCATGCAAGCTGCCGCGGCGTGGAACCTGAGCCGCATCCGAAAGGCTATACCGACCCCATTACCGGTTCTCACGCCAGGGTCGCCTGCGATCGGCCCGGTCATCTCAAGACCCGCTCCGCCAACGGCGGTATTTCCGCCAAGCGACAGTCCGAGCAAAGCGCAGAATATCCCGGAGAATCTCAAGACGCCCCCACTCAAATGGGCCGGAAAACTGTTCTACCGCGCGCCGGGCGGCGATGCGGTTTGCTCCGCGCAGTTCATCGCGCCAGGCGTTATCCTGACGGCCGCCCATTGCGTACGCGACCACATCACCGGCCAGTACTATTCGAATTTTGCCTTCGCGCTGCAGTACCATCACGGAGCGTATTCGCGCCGCTATGGATGGAAGTGCATTGCCACTCCAGATGAATGGGTGGACCGAAGCGAGAAACGCTACCAGCGCGACTATGCGATGTTGCTCGCGGAAGACACCTCGCCGACGGGGCACTTTGGTTGGCGGCCTGACGGGTCAGCGACAAACGAGTCGATCGTCAAGATCGGTTATCCCCAAGACATCGACAGCGGCCAGATCATGCGGGTCGCCACCGGTCCAGTCGTTCTCCATGAAGGCGTTATCGAGTTGCGCCACGGCGACGTGAATAACAAGCAAGGCTCAAGCGGCGGAGCCTGGATTGCCAAATACCAAACAGCTTCCGATCCAGAGTCGAATCTGGCGATCAGTGTGACATCGTTCGGCGTCGAGACGCAGCCGGGCGTCGCCTACGGCCCGTACTTCGACGACAAGTTCAAGAGGATGCTGGAATACGTCTCGAATGGCTGCCAGTGACGCGGATCCCAATCCGCCTCACTGCGCCGCCGCAAATCGCGCCAGCGCCTTCCGGTCAATCAGATCCCCAGCCCCGGTCCGTCGGGGGCGCGCACCATGCCGCGCATCGGCTCGATCGGCTCGGTCAGGACCGCCTGGCGGATCGGATGCTCGGTACGGTCGAACTCGAGCAGCGGCTCGAGTGCGCTCAGCGATGTTGGCGTGTGCGACGGCAGCACGGCGAGGAGCTGCAGCGAGGCCGCGATCGCGATCCCGGTTCCCCAGACGTGCGGGTTGTAGCGGACGCCGAACGCCTCCGACATGTCGGCGATCTTCTTGCATTCGGTGAGCCCGCCCGCCGCGCAGGTATCCGGCTGAACGATGTCGACCGCGCGCGAGACGAGCTGCTCGCGGAACCCGTAGCGGGTGAACTCGCACTCGCCGCCCGCGATCGGGATCGAGAGCGCGGCTTTCACGGCCCGGTAGCCCGCGAGATCTTCGGGCGGGACCGGCTCTTCGAACCAGCCGATGTCATATTGCTCGATCATCCGGCCGAGGCGGGTCGCCGCCACCGCATCGAACGCGTGGTTGGCGTCGACCATCAGTCCGACCTTGGGGCCGATCGCCTCGCGAACGGCGCGGGTGACCGCCGCGTCCTCCTCGACGCCGAAGCCGACCTTCAGCTTCACCGCCGTGAAGCCCTCGCTGACATAGCCGGCGGCCTCCTCCGCCAGATAGCGTAGCGGGTCGCCCGACTTGCGCCGGTAGAGCCCGGTCGCATAGGCGCGCACCTCCGTGCGCAGCGGCCCGCCCATCAGCCGATACGCGGGCACGCCGAAATGCTTCCCCTTGATGTCCCAGAGCGCGATGTCGATGCCGGAGAGGCCCTGGATGACGACGCCTTTCTGGCCGTGATCGCGCAGCCGGGCGTAGACCATCTGCCAGAGCGCGTCGGTCCGCAGCGGGTCCTCCCCGATCAGCCAGGGGGCGATGGCTTCAACCACCGCCGCAGTCATCCGGGCCGGGCCGTAGCACTCGCCCCAGCCGGTGAGCCCCGTATCCGTCTCGATTTCGACCAGCGAGGCGGTGCGCCTGTCGTACCAGGCGCGCGAATAGGCGAAGGGCTGCGACAGCGCCGCCTCGAGCACGTGGCTCCGGACCTGGGTGATTTTCATGGCGGCGACCTCCCCGGGAGGCCTTTGATAGCAGAGAGCCGCTCGCGACCGCCAAGACGGTTTCTGGCTACCTCCAGATCACGGCTCCGTCATCGCCGTTGATCCGGCTGGCACGGCCTTGTGACCGGCGCCAGCCCTTCCGCCCCGGCCGAAAGACCCCACATTAATCAATAACATAAACCGCATTTCCGGCCTTCGCTGGAAGGGCGGGCGAAGAAGGCGCCACAATCAACTGAAACTTTAACCGGGAATCTGCGTTGCTCGATTGAACCAAACGCCCGGTCGCAACGACCAACTGACAGGACCGGGGAGAGAATCCCATGAACCATTCGCTCGTTACTGCTGATCGCACGACCCACCTGAAGATCGTGGCTGTATCGCTCGTTGCAGCGATCGCCGTGATCCTGGTCGGCGTCACCGCCCGCGTGACCGATGACTCCAGCGCCTCCGCGAACCTCCAGGCCCATGGCCCGGTGGTCAAGGCCGGCAAGCCCGCCGCCGTGACCGTGCGCGAAGGGACCGCTGTTCAGTAATTCCTTCCGTTTGCGAGTGACCTCCGCAAACCTCTCTGCGCGCCCTTCGGGGCGCGCTATTTTTTTGGGGCCATGTCTGGCAGGGCCCGTAAGAATCCCGACTTGATGGGCATGCCCTACCGCCGCTAGGTTGCGCACCGACAATTTCTGCGGGTGTCAGGGACGGTTCGGGGGAACAGCAGCTGATGGCCGATGACTACGCGGCCTCAACCGCGACCACGGGTGTGGTTCCCGTCGGCGGCTCGGCAACCGGCAACATCGAGACGACCGGCGACGCCGACTGGTTCGCCGTGACGCTTGTCGCCGGGACGACCTATCGGCTCGATCTTGAAGGCAGCAACACCGGTCAAGGGACCCTGCAGTTCCCCTCGCTGCAGCTCCGCGATCCGAGTGGCAACTTTCTGTTGGGCGACAGCGCGAGTGGACTCAACGGGTCAGGTCCGGGCTGGAGTTCACGCCTTACCTATACGGCTCAAAGCAGCGCTACCTACTACTTAGCCAGCGACCCAAGCGGCAATGAACTCGGTACCTACCGCATCAGCGCAACCTCGCTGGGCGCGATCGCCGACGACTATGCGGCCTCGACGGCGACGATGGGGGGCGTCGCCGTCGGCGGTTCGGCCACGGGCAACATCGAGACGACCGGCGATGCGGACTGGTTCGCCGTGACGCTTGTCGCCGGGACGACCTATCGGTTCGATCTTGAAGGCAGCAATACCGGCCAAGGGACCCTGCAGTTCCCCTCGCTGCAGCTCCGCGACGCGAGCGGCAACTTCCTCTTGGGCGACAGCGCGAGCGGGCCGAACGGCTCAGGTCCGGGCTGGAGTTCGCGGCTCACCTATACGGCTCAAAGCAGCGCTACCTACTACTTGGCCAGCGATCCAAGCGGCAACGAACTGGGTACCTACCGCATCGGCGCAATCTCGCTGGGCGCCGTCGCCGACGATTACGCAGCCTCGACGGCAACGACGGGGGTCGTCGCCGTCGGCAGCCAAACAACCGGCAACATTGAGACGACCGGCGATGCGGACTGGTTCGCCGTGACGCTTGTCGCCGGGACGACCTATCGGTTCGATCTTGAAGGCAGCAACACCGGTCACGGGACCTTGCAGTTCCCCTCGCTGCAGCTCCGCGACGCGAGCGGCAACTTCCTCTTGGGCGACAGCGCGAACGGGCCCAACGGCTCAGGTCCCGGCTGGAGTTCGCGGCTTACCTACACTGCCTCGGCTGGGGCAACCTACTATCTCGCCAGCGATCCAAGCGGAAATGAACTCGGCACCTATCGCGTTAGCGCAACA
>JBAVXH010000153.1:0-5934 GCA_049698215.1 Xanthobacteraceae bacterium
GTCATGCTCCGCTCGGCGGGATCGGCGCGCCGCCACGCCGCTTCGCGCGCCATCTGCCGGTGGAGCGCGACGGCGCGACGCATCACATCGCCGTCGAGACCATCGTGGCGGTGCACGCCAATGCGCACTACACCACGATCTTCGACGGCACAGCCAAGCTGTTCTGCCCCCTGCCGATCAGCGATGTCGAAACACGCCTCGACACATCGCGCTTCGTGCGCGTGCATCGCAGCCATATCGTGAATATCGAGCGTGTGATCCGGCTCAAGCGCGCGGGCGACAGCGGGCTGGTCGAACTCGATGCGCCTGACATCTATGCGGTTCCAGTGAGCCGTAGCCGGGTCGGCTGGCTCAAGTCGCGTATCGGTTCGAAAATGGACGCCGAGATTCGTCAAGCCTCTTGAATTCAGTCAGCAATCCTGTCGCAGTTCGTGCGGAGAGGCGGCACTTCGTGCGCGATTTGGCCGCCTCGTGCACCAGTCGTTGTTGCTGCGGCGCACACTTCGTCACACTAGACCTCCTCAACGATAACCGACGCCCGGCCCGCACATGCACCCGGCCGGTACCCAGGGAGGACGTGACGTGATTCCTGGATCATTCGCCTACCATCGCCCAAGCTCCCTTAAGGATGCGGTCGCGCTCCTCGCCGATCTCGGCGAAGGCGCGCGCACGATCGCGGGCGGGCACAGCCTGATCCCGATGATGAAGCTCCGCCTCGCGACGCCCGATCATCTGGTCGATCTCGGTGGCCTCGCGGACCTGAAAGGCATTCAGGACGGCGCCGAGATCGTCATCGGCGCGATGACCACGCAGCACGACCTGATCGCCTCGGATGTGCTGGCGCGCAAACTCCCGCTCCTGCGCGAGACCGCGCTCCAGATCGCCGATCCGCAGGTGCGCTACATGGGCACGCTCGGCGGCAATGTGGCGAATGGCGATCCCGGCAACGACATGCCGGCCGTGATGCTGTGCCTCGGGGCGACCTATCAGGTTACCGGCAAGGGTGGCGAGCGGCGCATCGCAGCGCGCGATTTCTATCAGGGCGCCTATTTCACCACGCTCGAGCCGGGCGAAATCCTGACCGCGATCCGCATCCCGGTGCCGCCTGCAGGGCACGGCTGCGCCTACCAGAAACTCAAGCGCAAGATCGGCGACTATGCGACCGCAGCCGCGGCCGTGATCCTCACCGTCAACGGGAGCGGCGACATTGGCAGCGCGTCGATCGGGCTGACCAATGTGGCCGAGACGCCGCTCTGGGCCGAGGAGGCCGCGAAGATCGTCGTCGGCACGAAGCTCGACGCCGCGACGGTGAAGAATGCCGTGGCGGCCGCCGAGAAGATCACCTCGCCCGCGTCCGACCGGCGCGGCACGCCGCAATACCGCACCAAGATGGCCGGCGTGATGGTGGCCCGCGCGCTCGCGGCCGCCAAAGCACGCGCTCGCGCCTAGGGAGCAAAGCACATGGCCAAATCGCACGTGTCCCTGACGGTGAACGGCAAGGCGATCGACGCGCTGGTCGAGCCGCGCACCCTGCTGATCCATCTGCTGCGCGAGCAGCTGAGCATCACCGGCCCGCATATCGGCTGCGAGACGAGCCATTGCGGCGCCTGCACGGTCGATCTCGACGGCAAGTCGGTCAAATCGTGCACCATGTTCGCCGTGCAGGCGAACGGCGCCGACATCCGCACCATCGAAGGCATGGCGAACGCCGACGGCACGCTGCACGCCTTGCAGGAAGGCTTCCGCGAGATGCACGGCCTGCAATGCGGCTTCTGCACGCCCGGCATGATCACGCGCGCCTACCGGCTGCTGCAGGAGAACAAGAATCCGAGCGAAGAGGAAATCCGTTACGGCATTTCGGGCAACCTGTGCCGTTGCACCGGCTACCAGAACATCGTGAAGGCCATTCAATACGCCGCCGCCAAGATCAACGGCGTGCCGTTCCAGGAGGCCGCAGAATGAACGACATGACCCCCACCTCCGCCGAACGCGCCGAGAAACTGGAAGGCATGGGCTGCCGGCGCAAACGCGTCGAGGACATCCGCTTCGTCCAGGGCAAGGGCAATTACGTCGACGATCTGAAATTGCCCGGCATGCTGTATGGCGATTTCACGCGTTCGCCGTATGCGCATGCGCGCGTCAAGAACATCGACACGACGAAAGCCGCCGCCGTGCCCGGCGTGGTCGCGGTGCTCACCGCCGAGACCTTGAAAACCGTCAACCTCGCCTGGATGCCGACGCTAGCCGGCGACATGCAGATGGTGCTGGCCGACGGCAAGGTGCTGTTCCAGAACCAGGAAGTCGCCTTCGTGATCGCGGAGGACCGCTACGCGGCGGCGGATGCGGCCGACCTCGTCGAGGTCGAGTACGAGCAGCTTCCCTGCAACGTCGATCCCCACAAGGCGATGGATCCGAGCGCGCCGGTGATCCGTGAGGACATCAAGGACAAGCTCGACGGCGCGCACGGCAGGCGCCGGCATCCCAACCACGTCTTCAACTGGCAGGCCGGCGACAAGACCGCGACCGATGCGGCCTTCGAGAAAGCGGAGGTCACGATCAAGGAGCTGATCGCCTACCCGCGCTGCCACCCATGCCCGCTCGAGACCTGCCAGTGCGTCGCCTCCTTCGACAAGATCAGGGGCGAGCTCACCTTATGGGGCACGTTCCAGGCCCCGCACGTGATCCGCACGGTCGGCTCGTTGATATCGAAGATCCCCGAGCACAAGATCCACGTGATCGCGCCCGACATCGGCGGTGGCTTCGGCAACAAGGTCGGCGCTTATTCGGGCTACATCTGCGCCATCGTCGCCTCGATCGTCACCGGGCGTCCGGTGAAGTGGGTCGAGGATCGCATCGAGAACCTCTCGACCACGGCCTTCGCCCGCGACTTCCACATGCTCACCGAAATCGCCGCCACCAAGGACGGCAAGGTGACGGGCCTGCGTTGCTACACCATCGCGGATCATGGCGCGTTCGATGCCTGCGCCAACGCCACCAAGTGGCCGGCCGGGCTGTTCAGCATCATCACCGGCTCGTACGACTTCCCGGCCGCGCACTGTTCGGTCGATGGTGTGTACACCAACAAGGCGCCGGGCGGCGTTGCGTATCGCTGCTCGTTCCGCGTCACCGAGGCCGCCTACGCGATCGAGCGCGGGATGGACATCATGGCGCAGAAACTCAAGATGGACCCCGCCGAATTCCGGATGAAGAACCTGATCCGGCGCGAGCAGTTTCCTTACAACTCAGCGATGGGCTGGCAATACGATTCCGGCGACTATCACGTCGCCTTGCAGAAGGCGATGGACTCGGTCGGCTACAAGAAATTGCGCGAGGAACAGGCGGCGAAGCGCGAAGCGTTCAAGCGCGGCGAGACTCGCACGCTGATGGGAATCGGCGTCGCGTTCTTCACCGAGATCGTCGGTGCCGGTCCGTCGCGCGCATGCGACATTCTTGGCATCGCGATGTTCGACTCAGCCGAAATCCGCATCCACCCGACGGGAAGCGGCATCTGCCGGCTCGGCACCAAGTCGCAGGGCCAGGGGCACGAGACGACCTACGCCCAGATCATCGCGAGCGAGCTTGGGATCGCGGCCGACAACATCAAGATCGAGGACGGCAACACCGATACCTCGCCCTACGGGCTCGGCACCTACGGCTCGCGCTCGACGCCGGTCTCAGGCGCCGCGACCGCGATGGCCTGCCGCAAGATCAAGGCCAAGGCGCAGATGATCGCCGCCTACATGCTGGAAGTGCACGACGACGATCTCGAATGGGATGTCGACCGCTTCCGCGTGCGCGGCAATCCCGAGCGCTTCAAGACCATGACGGAGCTTGCGTGGGCGGCCTATCACGAGGTACCGCCCGGCATGGAGCCGGGGCTGGAGGCGGTCAACTATTACGATCCGCCGAATTTCACCTTCCCGTTCGGCGCCTACATCTGCGTGATGGATATCGATGCCGACACCGGCGAGGCGAAAACGCGCCGCTTCTACGCGCTCGACGATTGCGGCACGCGCATCAACCCGATGATCATCGAGGGGCAGATCCACGGCGGTCTGACCGAGGCCTTCGGCATCGCGATGGGCCAGGAGATCCATTACGACGCGGAAGGCAATGTCACGACCGCTTCGCTGATGGACTACTTCCTGCCGACTGCGGTCGAGACCCCGCATTGGGAGACCGACTACACGACAACGCCTTCGCCGCATCATCCGATCGGCGCCAAGGGCGTCGGCGAAAGCCCGAATGTCGGCGGCGTGCCGTGCTTCTCGAATGCCATCAACGACGCGTTCGCGTTCCTCGGCTCGACGCACATCCAGATGCCGCATGACGCCTGGCGCACCTGGGAAGCCGCTGAGAAACTCGGGCTGCATGGGTAACGCTGCGCCGTCATCGCCCGCGAAGGCGGGCGATCCAGCAAACGCAGGCCTCGCGAAGATACCGGGGCCTGCCCACATCTACGGTGGATACTGGATACCCCGCCTTCGCGGGGTATGACGGAATCGAGAGACCGCGCCGTGTCCATGAACCGCGAAACCATTTCCGACCGCCTCGCCGCCGCGGGCTACATCGCCGATCGCGATATCGCGACGGCGCTATGGCTGATGGAGTTCCTCAAGCGCCCGCTGCTGCTCGAAGGCGAGGCCGGCGTCGGCAAGACCGAGGTCGCCAAGGCGCTCGCCGCCGTGCACGGCGCGGAGTTGATCCGCCTGCAATGCTACGAGGGCCTCGATCAGAACGCCGCGCTCTACGAGTGGAACTATCAGCGCCAGCTTCTCGCCATCAAGACACGCGAGGGCGTTGGCGAGAACGCAGACGCGATCGAGGAGCACATTTTCTCGGAGCGCTATCTGCTGGAGCGTCCGCTGCTCGCCGCGATAAGGCGCGAGAAGCCGCCGGTGCTGCTGGTCGACGAGGTCGATCGCGCCGATGAAGAGTTCGAGGCGTTCCTGCTGGAGCTCTTGTCGGACTTCCAGGTGAGCATTCCGGAACTCGGCACGATCAAGGCGATCTCGATCCCGCGCGTGGTGCTGACATCGAACGGCACGCGCGAACTCTCCGACGCGCTGCGGCGGCGCTGCCTTTATCACTACGTGGACTTCCCCGATGTCGACCGCGAGGCGAAGATCATCCTGACGCGCCTGCCGGGCATCGACACGACGCTCGCGCTGCAGGTCGCCCGCATGGTCGATGCGGTACGCAAGGAAGACTTGCGCAAGGTGCCGGGCGTCGCCGAGACACTCGACTGGGCGGCGACGCTGGCCGGGCTCGAACTGCACGACCTGCGGCAGGAGCCCGAAGCCGTGCACGAGACGATGATGTGCCTGCTCAAAACGCACGAGGATCGCGCGCGCATCACCCGCGAGGTGACCGAACGGCTGCTCGGCAAGGTGGCGTGATGGATTCTCTCTCCGCTCATTCCCGCGAAAGCGGGAATCCAGAAAGCAAGCTGGGTCCCCGCTTTCGCGGGGACGAGCGGACGATTGGTCAAGACGCCCGCCGCCGGCTCGCCGGCTTCGCGCGCACCTTGCGTGACAACGGATTCAGGGTCGGGCTTGCCGAGACGCGCGACGCGCTTTCGGTCCTGGCCTCATCCGCCGCCGCGCGGCCGCACTCGCTCCAATCCGCGCTGCGCTCGCTGTTCTGCGCGACCTATTCGGACTGGGAGAAGTTCGATGAGATCTTCGATGCGTTCTGGCAGCGCCGCCACATGCGCTCCTCGCAAACGCTGACCGGGGTCGCGGCCGAGAACAAGCTTCGCGCGCGCCGTGTTGCCGAGGCTGGAAGGTCGGCTGGCCCGAAAGCGCTGCCGGACCGCGCAGCGCGCGGCGAGGGTATCGATTCAGAAGCCGGTACGGGCCGCCGCGAAGGCGCATCCACGGCGGAGAACCTCGCCACCACCGACCTGCGCCACATCACCGATCCGGCCGACAT
>JBAVXH010000154.1:0-33393 GCA_049698215.1 Xanthobacteraceae bacterium
CTTGACCGGCGGCCACAGATCCGGCAGCGCGGGCGCTGCGGCGACGTGCTCAGCCGGGACGGCGATGGCGGGCGGCGGGCTCAATAGCGGATCCTCGGATCGAGCAGCGTGTAGAGAAGGTCGATCACCAGATTAACCAGCACGTAGACGAAGCTGAACAGCAGCACGACGCCCTGGATCACAGGATAGTCGCGCCGCAAAATCGCGTCGACGGTCAGCCGGCCGAGGCCGGGAATGGCGAACACGCTTTCGGTCACCACCGCTCCGCCGATCAGGAGCGCGATGCCGATCCCGATCACGGTGACGATCGGGACGGACGCGTTCTTCAGGGCGTGAATGAACAGGATCGGGCCCTGCGCGAGGCCCTTGGCGCGGGCGGTGCGGATGTAGTCCTGTTGCAAAACCTCGAGCATGGTCGCGCGCGTGATACGCGCGATCAGCGCGATGTAGACGCAGCCAAGCGCGATCGACGGCAGGATCAGATTTTCCAGCCACGGCCACAGCCCGCGGCTGATCGGCGTGTAGCCCTGAACGGGAAGCCACTCGAGCTGCAGCGCGAAGAAGTAGGCCAACAGATAGCCGACCACGAACACCGGCACCGAGAAGCCGAACACCGCGAAGCCCATGATGGCCCGATCGAACCAGGTGCCGGCCTTCCAGGCGGCGAGCACGCCGATCGGCACGGCGACCACGATCGAGAGCAGCAGGGTGACGACCATCAGCGACATGGTCGGCTCGATGCGCTGCGCGATCATGGTGGTGACCGGCAGGTTGGTGAAGATCGACCGGCCGAGGTCGAAATGCACCAGCCGCCATGCCCAGTCGGAGAACTGCACGAGGAACGGCCGGTCGAGCCCAAGGCTCTGGCGGATGCGCTCCACGTCCTGCGGCGTCGCCTGGTCGCCTGCGATCACCGCGGCCGGATCGCCCGGCGCGATGAACAGCAGGCTGAACACGAACAGCGCGACCACCACCATGACCGGGATGGTCGCCAGAATACGCCTGACGACGTAGGCGAACATGCGAGTTACGTTACCGCGAGATCACGCGCTCTTCGAGACGCCCCAGAAGAACGGCAGCGGCCCCTTCACGATGCCGCTGACGTTCTTGCGCCACGCCTGATAGGTGAGGAAGAAGCCGGTCGGCGCGAACACGACGTTGTCGAGTGCCGCCTTGTTGAGGCGGCGCGCCGCGGCCTTCTCCTCGTCGAGCGTTTTTGCGTCGAACCAGTTGGCCACTTCCTTCTCGACGTCCGGCACGTTCGGCCAGCCGAACCAGGCGCCGTCGCCGCTGGCGCGGATCGCGATGTAAACGGCCGGGTTGATGCAATCCGAGCCCGAATGCCAGGAGTGGAACATGGCCCAACCGCCCTGCCCGGGCGGCGATTTCTGCGCGCGGCGCTGGCCGGTCGTGCCCCAGTCGGTGGCGACGAAATCGACGTTCATGCCGATGCGCTTGAGCAGTTCGGCGGTCACGTCGCCCTGCCCCTTGGTGATCGGCTGATCCTGCGCCACCACGCAGGTGACCGGCTGGTTGGTGTATCCGCTTTCCGCCAGCAGTTTCTTGGCGCCCGCGATGTCGCGCTTGCCCTTGAGGATTTCGCCACCCTCCTCGCTATAGAGCGGCGTGTCGGGCGTGAAATATCCCGGCAGCGGCTTCCACAGGCTGTTGTCATCCCCGACCAGCGCGCGCATGTACTCTTCCTGGTCGAGCGCCATCAGCACCGCGCGCCGCGCCCGCACGTCGTTGAACGGCGGATGCAGGTGATTCATGCGGAAGGTGCCGATGTTGCCGAGCGGATCGGCGATGTCGACCGCGACGTTGCGGTTGCGCTTGAGCACCGGCACGAGGTCGGAGATCGGGTTCTCCCACCAGTCGACTTCGCCGTTCTGCAGCGCCGCCGAGGCGGTGGCCGGATCGGGCATGATCACCCACTCGATGCGGTCGACCAGCATGTTCTTGCCACCCGCAAGCCATGAGGCCTTCTCCTGGCGCGGCTGGTAGTCGGCAAACTTCTCGAACACCGCCTTCGCGCCCGGGACCCATTCTCCCTTTGCGAACTTCATCGGGCCCGACCCGACATACTCGTCGATCTGCTTGAACGGATCGGTCTTGGCGAGTCGCTCCGGCATGATGAACGCCATCGGCGTCGAGTTCTTCGCGAGCGCGAGCAGCATCTTCGGATAGGGCTTCTTCAACACCCATTTGAAGGTGCGATCGTCGACCGCGGTCAGTTCCTGCTGGATCGCCTTGAGCATCAGGCCCATCGGGTCGCGCGCGGTCCAGCGGGTCAAGCTTGCGACCACGTCCTTGGAGAGCACCGGTTGGCCGTCGTGGAATTTCAGTCCGGGGCGCAGCTTGAAGGTCCAGGTGAGACCGTCGCTGGCCGTCTCCTCGCTCTCGACCATCTGCCGCTGCGGCTGCAGCATCTCATCGAAGCCGTAAAGCGTGTCCCACACCAGCACCGCGGCGTTGCGCACGACATATTGCGTGCCCCAGATGGGATCGAAATTCGCCAGATTGGCCTGCGGCACAAAGCGAAGGGTCTTCGCGGCGCCTTGCGCGATCGCGGGCGCGAACACGCCGCCTGTCGTCATGAGCGCGCCTGCGCCTGCCGTGGTCTTCAAGAAAGTCCTGCGATCCATCACCTTGTCTCCCATGTTTTGTCTGCGCCGCCCAAGGCCGCGCCAGTCTGCCACTTCTTTCGGCGAATTGCATACGGCCTGCGGCGACTGAACACGGGCCCAACTGGGCCTGCTTGCCGAGGCGCTCTTCGAGCAAAGGGTATGCCATCCTTTCCGATTTTCCGGATCGGCCGACTGACGCTAGGGTGCGGGCAGCGAGGGAGCGCAAGACGACCAATGACGGAGCGCATTTTCCTGGGAATGCTCACGCCTTCCTCGAACACCATTCTGGAGCCTGTGACCACGGCCATGATCTCCGGCCTGCCGGAGGTCACGGCGCACTTCTCGCGCTTCAAGGTGACCGAAATCGCGCTGTCCGCGCCCGCGCTCGCCCAATTCGACGATTCGGAAATCTTGGGCGCCGCCGAACTGCTGGCGCACGCCAAGGTCAATGCAATCGCCTGGAACGGCACGTCTTCCGGCTGGCTCGGCTTTGAGCGAGATGTGCGGCTTTGCGAGCGCATCACCGGGGCGACCGGGATTGCGGCCTGCACCGCCATGCTGGCGCTCAATGAGATCCTGGAGCAAACCGGCGCAAAACGCGTCGGCTTTGTCACGCCCTATCTCGGCGACGTGCAAGCGCGCATCAATGCGAACTACCAGAACGCCGGATTCCGCGTTGTGGCAGAGCGCCATCTCGGCATGCAGGACAACTTCTTGTTCTCGACCGTGACCGATGCCCAAATGCGCGCGATGGTCCGCGACGTGGCAGCCGCAAAGCCCGATGCGATCGCGATCATCTGCACCAACATGCGCGGCGCGCCGCTCGCCGAGGAGCTCGAAGCCGCGCACGGCATTCCGATCTACGACACCGTATCGACCACGGTATGGAAGAGCCTGAAGATGGCAGGTATCGATACGGGTCGCGTCAAAGGATGGGGACGTATCTTTGCACTCTAACGCCGGGCGGAGGCTGCTTTACGGGACGGTTGCCTTCACTGCGCCCTTTGCGGTGTTGCTCGCGCTCTGGGCAATCCTGGTTCCGTATTTCAACGTGAACCCCCGCCTCTTTCCGCACCTCAACGCGGTGGTGCAAGCGGGGATCGAGGGCATCCAGGACGGCACGCTGATCGCCCATATCGCCGCAAGCCTCACACGCGTGCTGGCCGGGACCGTGCTGGCGCTCGCGGTCGCCATTCCGCTCGGCATCGCGATGGGCGTGAGCAAGGCCGTCTCCGTATTTCTTACGCCGCTGTTTCGCTTTTTCTCGGTGCTCGCCGGAATCGCGTGGATCCCGATCGCCACGCTCTGGTTCGGTTACGGGTTCGGGGCGATCACCTTCGTGATCTTCAACGCCGTCTTCTTCATCGTCGCCTACAACACGTTGCTCGGCGTCTCGACCATTCCGATGCCGGTGCGCAACGCGGCCGCCTCGCTTGGCGCGGGACCTTACGCGATGCTCACCGAGGTGCTGCTGCCAGGCGCCTTGCCGAACATCGTGACCGGCATCCGCACGGGGCTCGGGTTTGCGTGGCGCGGCCTGATCGCCGCCGAGATGATCGCAACCAATGTCGGCCTCGGCTACATGCTGTTCGTGGCGCGCGACTTCTATCGCACCGAAGTCATCGTGCTCGGCATGATCGTGATCGGCGTGCTCTGGCTCTTGCTGGACCGCCTCGTGCTCACGCCGCTGGAGCGCGCGACCATCGAGCGCTGGGGCATGGTGCAGCGAGCATGACCGCCCTCCTCCACATCTGGAGCGGATATCTCCGTCTCGTCACGCGCTTTCCCTCCATCGGCTCGCTGGTGCCGTTCATTCCGGTCGTGGCGCTGTGGTGGCTCGTGACGTATTTGCAGATCTTCCCGCGCGTGTTCCTGCCGGGGCCGGGCGAAGTATGGCGATCCTTCACCTCGCTCACCTACAAAGGCATCCTGCCGGAGTATCTGCAAGACAGCATGGTGCGGCTTGCCGTCGGCGCCTTGTGGGGCATCGCGCTGGGCATTCCGCTCGGCCTGCTGATCGGCATGAGCCGGCGCGCGCACGCGGCGCTCTGGCCGGTGCTCCTGTTCTTTCAGGCGATCGGCGACATCGCCTGGCTGCCGATCCTGGTGATCTGGTTCGGCTATGGCCTCGTCACCATGACGTTCGTCATCGTCTATACGGTGATCTTCCCCGTCGTGCTCAACACCGTGCTGGGTGTCCGCACCATCCATGAGAACATGTATCGTGCCGCCTTGAATCTTGGCGCTTCGCGCGCCCGCGTGCTCTGGGAGGTGGTGCTGCCCGGCGCGCTGCCCAACATCGTGACCGGACTGCGCAACGGCCTCGGTTACGGATGGCGCGCGCTGATCGCCGCCGAGATCATCGTCGGCACCAGCGGAATCGGGTTCCTGATGTTCGACGCGCGCCGTGCCGGCTCCGTCACCGAGATCATTCTCGGCATGATCATTCTGGGAATCCTCTGGTACATCGTCGACAGCTGGATCCTGGCGCCGGTCGAGCGCGCGACCGGCCAGAGGTGGGGTTTGGTGCAGCGGTGAAGAGTCTCACAATCCGCAACCTGTCGAAGACCTATTTCGACCTCTACGCCGGCACGCAGGTCACCGCAGTGCACGACGTGTCGCTCGATGTGCCGGCCGGCGAGTTCGTCTCGATCGTCGGACCGTCGGGCTGCGGCAAATCGACCATCCTCAACATGATCGCGGGCTTCATTCCGGCAACCGGCGGCGAAATCCTCGTCGGCGGTGAGCCCGTGAAAGGCCCGGGGCGCGATCGCGGAGTCGTGTTTCAGTCCTTCGCGCTGTTCCCGTGGCGGACCGTGCTCGACAACGTCGCCTTCGGCCCGAAGATGCGCGGCATCGGCAAAGCGGAGCGCGAGAAGATCGCCCGCGAATATCTCGCACTCGCCAAGCTGACCGATGCGGCGGGCCGTTATCCGAACGAGCTTTCCGGCGGCATGCAGCAGCGCGTCGGCGTCGTGCGCGCGCTCGCCAACGAGCCCGACGTGCTGCTGATGGACGAGCCGTTCGCGAGTGTGGACGCCCAGACACGGATGACGCTCCAGGAGGAGCTCACGCGCATCTGGCAGGACAAGAGGCCGACCGTAATCTTCATCACCCACGATGTCGCGGAGGCGGTGTTTCTCGCCAATCGGGTGGTTGCGCTGTCGAAGGGCCGTGTGCTCGACGAGATCGCCGTCGATTTGCCGCGCCCGCGTTCGTGGGACGCACTGCACCAGGACGAGCGTTTCAAGGCGCTCACCGGGCGCGTGCTGCAACTCGTGCGGTCGGCTTGAACGATGTGGCGGGACGCGCTCCGATCGCGCAAGGCGCACGTGCTGCTCGCGCTCTGCCTCGCTTATCTCGCGTGGGAGTTATGGCTGAGCCTCGCTGCACCTGGAAAACTTGCCGCCTTTCCAAGTCCCGGCGAGCGCGTCAATATCATGGTGACGCTGCCGTTCCCGCCGGAGCGGTTCCATGTCCAGCAATTCCAGGCATTCGGACGGGTGTCTGGGACTCAAGACAACACGATTGAAGTTCGGGGAGTGAAACGCAACGAGCTGGCCGCGCTTGCCCGACCCTATTGGGTAAAACGCGTGGAGCCGCTGCCGCCAGGAGGATGAGAATGTTTCGCATTGTGATGCTGCTGGGTAGCTTGTTACTGCCGCTCGCCGCGCAGGCTCAGGCTCCGGTGAAGCTCAAGGCCGGCATGGTGACCGGCATCGACCAGGTCGGCCTGCCGATCGCGCTGGAGCGCGGCTTCTTCGAGAAGCAGGGCCTCGACGTAACCATCGCGCGCCCCTACGCGACCGGGGTCGATGCGCTCAACGCGCTGCAGGCCGGCGAGAGCGACATCGTGCAGGTCGGCGTGCCGATGATCGGCGCGGTGCTGCGCGGCATGGACCTCGTCGCGCTCGGCAACTATTCGGGCAATGCCACCAAGCTCGGCTCCGATGCCACGATGGCGATCATCGCGAGCAAAGATAGCGGTATCGCCAAAGGCGACCTGAAAAGCCTGAAGGGCAAGAAGATCGCCGCCTCGTTCGGCACCATCAATCATCTTTACGTGCTTGCGGTGCTCGAGAAGGCAGGGCTTACGCCGAACGATGTCACGCTCGTGAATACCCCGCCGCCCGAAATGACTGTCGCGCTGCTTGCCAAGGGCATCGACGCGTTCTCGGGCTGGGACCCGTGGCCGATCGTTGCGCTCAAGGACGTGCCCGGCGCGGTCGAGGTGATTCGCGGCGGCGATGTCATCGCCTATCTTGGTTACAACGTCGCGATGCGCCCGTGGATGGAGAAGAACGGCGAGACGATCGAGAAATTCCTCGCCGCCGTTTCCGAAGCCGACAAGTGGATGCGCGCCAACCCCAAGCAGGCCGCGCAGATCGCGACCCGCTGGATTCCGGGACTGAAGCAGGACGTGGCCGAAGCCGCGATGGAGTTCAACATCCAGCAGAACGACCGGCGCCTTTCAGCCAACAACTTCCGCGCCCTCTGGGCCGCGCAGGATCGCCTGAGCCGGCTCGGCGTCATCAAGTCGACGTTCGACGTGAACAAGCACATCGAGGCGAAGCACATCGTCAACGTCATGACCAGGCATCCGGAGCTCTTCTCCGACCTGCCGGCGATCCCGGCTGACGTGGCGATCAAGCCGGGCTACCAGTTCAAGCCGTAATCCGGAGTACGGAAGAACGTCGCCTGCCGCTCCCGGAGTCAATATGCCGGATAGTCTTCCTCCGGCAGGTTTCGCGCATTCCTGGTCAGACCGAGAATGTCGATCGCACGGGCTCCAACCGATGCCTCATTGGCGATCATTTCCACCTTCGGCGATATCGCCAGTACGACCGTGAGAATGAATGCTGCCAAAGCAAGCGTGAGATAGTCGCGCGTCTTCATGGATCGCTCCCTTCGAGTTGACACGGCGCCAATTCGCCGAGCGCGCGCGAAACTATCAGCGCGCGTTGTGCGCCGACGTGAGGAGCATCACACCGAACATCTTGTGGAGCGGGTGAAGCGGCGCGCCGAAAAAAACAGCGAGTGTGAGACAACTCACCCGCTGTCCGTTCTTCGTGACGCATAGTCACGCTCGCAAGCGGCAAGGTATTTGGACCTGCCCGCCCAAGCACCCCAACGGAGACGCATTATGTTCAAGGCACTCATTGCTACGCTGATCGTTGCCACGGCCTCTGTCGCGCTGACCGCGAAGGTCAACGCCGGCCCGACCAAGTACCCGACTCAGGAAGAGCTGACCTATATGGAACGCGCCTCGAAGATTTGGGATGGCGGCGCGCAGTAATTCAGACGACCGGGGAAGCGGCTGCGCTGCGGCCGCTTTCCCCGACTGCCTTGCGCTGGGGACCGCCAACGAGGAGATCGTCGATGCCCTTTCGCACAGCAATTGCGCCGGCGCTGGCCGCTGCCGCTGTTGTTTTTCACCTTGGCGCCGCTTCGGCTGCAGATCGCAATCGATCGATCGACTCAGGCCAGCCGCGCGAGTTGATCAACCAGCCCGCATGCGGGTCTCTCGAGCAACCTGACGATTCACGCTATTGCGATTTCGCGCAGAGATTTTGATTCGCGTCGCGGACGATGGACGCCAGCAGTATTGCTACCTGCGATTCGGGTTTTGCTGATAGAATTGCGATCTAACCCGGGGAATCGCGATGACTTCGCGTGCGGGCGCCACGAAATCAATCGACAAGCTGGCCGTGCTGCGCAACGACCCGCTGTTCGGGCAGCTCGGCGCCGACACCCTCACGCGCCTTGCGTCCTACGCCCACACCAGATCGATCAGCGCAGGAGCAAGGATCTTCGAAAGGGGCGACCCGGGCACCAGCCTGTTTGCGGTATTGCAGGGCACGGTCAGGATCAGCAACCAGTCGGCCGACGGCAAGGATGCCGTCCTCAACATGATCTCGGCGGGCGGAATTTTCGGCGAAATCGCGCTGCTCGACGGGCAGCCCCGCACCGCCGACGCGTTCGCCGCCAGCGATTGCGAGCTGATGCAGATCGACCGGAGGGACTTCGTCCCGCTGGTCAAGGAAAATCCCGACATCGCACTCAAGCTGATCGAGATCCTCTGCCGCCGGATTCGTCACACCAGCGAGCAGGTCGAGGACATGACCTTTCTCGATCTTCCCGGCCGGCTCGCGAAGACATTGCTCTGGCTCACGGCGCAGCTGGAATCGTCGGCGGCCGGCAAGGTGTCGATCACGCAGCGAGAAATCGGCCAGATCATCGGCATGTCGCGCGAGAGCACCAACAAGCAATTGCGCGAGTGGGAGGACAAGAAGTGGGTGAAGCTGGAGCGCGGCGGGGTTGTCGTGCTCGACCCGGGTGCGCTCAACGAGATTGTCGCCGAGGGCGCACGTGACGAGTGAAGCGGCGCAGGCAATCAGCCCCTGGTGGACTCGCTCATAATTCGGCGTTTCGACTCGAGCCGATAGCTGCCCGGCTGTCCTTTGTTACGCCGATCCGACGCTTCCATGAACTTGGACCAGGTCGCTTCCGACATACCCACGACGGTCGGCTGCTCGCCCTTTCGCGCAAGATGGACGGCGCGCGGCACTTCGATGAGTTGCAACCAGGGCCGGTTGTTCTCGAACCGCACCGGGTCGTCGGTCTTCGTGAACTGGATATTCGTGAACAGCGGTCCCATCCACCAGTCGGTTTCCACGATCGCTTCGAGCACGTGATATGCGCCCGGCGAATTGCGGTTGACCGGACCACGGATCCACGTGCTCACGCCGGGCTCGGTCTCGATCACGAAGCCCGACCAGACCTGGATCACGCCGCGCTCGGGGAAGGCCTCCAGGAAGGGCGGGATCATATCCGCGGCAGCGGCGGGCGCCGTGTCGCTCCAATAGTCGGCGAACTCGGGAAGAAACAGTTTGTCGACCTTGATCCAGCTGTCGATGGTATCGAATTTGACCAGAAACTCGCGGCCGGTCCAAATCAGCTCAAAATTGGTCGGCGGATAGAGCAACCAGCCGACGCGGTTCGCGGCCAAAAACGGCTCGCAGAACCGGTAGGCGCGGATCGGCACCTCGCCCGAAAGCTCATCGGGCGGAAGGATGGGGTCAGCGCCGTAGGGCAGGATTCGGTAAAAGCGCATGCATGGTGCTCCGGGCTCCTGCGCACGAAGGCATCACGTTATCACGCGAGCCGATCCGGAGTGCTGTCGCAATGTCCAGGCTGCGGCCGGGCGGCAATGGGCGCCCGGCTGCCATCCCTCGGAGGATGGATGAGCCAGTCTCAGACAAGATCGATCTCGACTAGCGCATCCTTGATCATCAGGTGCCGCCGCCAACGGGCCTCGCCTTGGCGCCATTGCTGGTGACGGTGCGAACAGACGTTGCAAGAACGATCTTCATGAGAATCCTCCGTTCAAAGTATGAATGAAACCTGCCTTTCAGCAGGCAGGAGTATGCAATCATGGATAATTATATTTGTCAATAATATATTTAAAATAGAAGTCGGCGAGCGCTTTACCACTGGTCGTCCGCAGGTCGACTGACCTGGAGAAGAATCAGAAGCGCGATACCGGCGACGGCGAATCCGAACATCGCGGACACAAGTGTCGTCACTGACCCCGGTCCGAAGAAACCGATGACTCCTGATGAAACCGCACCCATCACGTACGCCAGAGTGCCTATCAAGCCCGCCCCGACGCCGGCATTCTCTGGCACGCCGGCGAGCCCGGCGGCTTGGGAGTTCGGATAGTTGAACCCGCAAGAGCCCGCAAACAACGCGCCTCCCAAGAGGGCGATGCCTGTGTTTGGCCACAGTGTGAGCGTGCCCAGCACAGCCAATGCCAGCAGCGCAAGCGCAAGACCTGTCAGCAGCCGCACGCGAGCGGTCAGGCGCTTCGCCAGCAATCCGTTGAGAAAGGAGCCGAGCGTCAGGCATCCGATGGCCAACCCATAGGTCAGTCCGTAGAGGAGCAGGTCCACCTGAAAAGTGACGAGAAGGATGCTGGGCGAGCCGGTTACGAACGCCATCATCGCCCCAAAGAGGCAACTGTTGGCGAGGAAGTAGAGCATCGAGCGCCGCGTGCTCAATACAGCCCAATAACGCTGCAGGTAGGACGCCTGATGGCGCCTGGCCGGCGGCAGAGTCTCCGGGAATCTTAGCCATGCCACAGCCAGCAGAAGCAAACCGGCGGCCGGTAAGAGAGCAAAAAGTCCGCGCCAATCGAGTGCCTGCAGGAGGAGGCTGCCGACCACCGGACCGAGCATCATCGCTGCCGTGGATATCGAGGTCACAAAGGACAACTTTGCTGTCGCGGCCGGACCGTCCCAGACATCACGCGGGACGGCTTTGGAGATGAGGACGCCGACAGAAGCTCCAAAGCCCTGCACGGTGCGGCATGCGATCAGCACCTCAACGGTCGGGGCGAGCGCACAACCCGCTCCAGCGGCGATGAAGGCGATCAGCCCCCACAGCAATGCCGGGCGCCTGCCGAAGCGGTCGCAAAACGGCCCGACCGCCAACTGGCCAACGGCCATGCCGACGAACATCCCGGTGAAGGACCACTGCGTCATCGACAAGGATGTCGCCAGGCCGTCGGCAATCGCCGGAACGGCAGGCAGGCTCACCTCGATCGCCAATGGGACAAGCGCCGCAAGGCATCCGAGGAAAAGGGTAAGGGGAAAGGAGCGCATGCCGCACCAATTTAGATCGGTGTCGTCGACCAGGATTTTTCGTCAGCGTTAGTCGCAGCGATCGCGCCTGTCACCGCGCAGCGTGGGCAATTTCTTTTGCGCGAGCTCATTCAATATGCGCCCGAGTTGGCCCGAGTGTGAATTACTTCACACTTCCGGCCTTGGCCGTACCTTAAAATGGTTTCCCAATTTGAGGTTGTTGGAATGCCGGACAAGGGACGTGCGGGCCTATGCGAACTCTGCGGCCGGCGAAGGAAGACCACCCGCGAGGAGGAGCTCGCGTTCAATCAGTCGACGGATCGCGGCTACGTGTCGTGCCGCGTGACGATCCCGGTAAGCACTTGCGGCTATTGCAAGACGCGGACCTGGGACGAAAAGGCAGAAGCCGCGATCGAGGAGGCCGTACGCAAGGCATACAATCAACTGTCATGACGCACCTGGATATAGCCACGTATTTTTCTGGTTGGATGGCAGACTGGCCGCAACTGGCGCGGCTCGACTCGACCGTCGGCTCAAGACGACAGAGCGGCCGCCCCGCGAAACCGCGTGGACGCCGCGCCGGCCCGTCTCTCGGTCATATTCGCGACTCGGCACTATTCCCGACACCTCGGCGAGGAGCTATCGCAGGACAAGTTCCAACTGCGGTGTTAGAGTCCCGGTCCGGGAGTGACCTTCCAGAGCAAAGGGCCGCCGTGCCGGCTGACTCGGACCCATCAGGGCGCACGCCTCCCAAGTTTGAGCGGCGGTTCCGGGCTGTGCTGGTCGCCGACGTGGTAGGGTACACGCGCCTCATGGAGGCGGCCGAACTCGAAACGCACGCACGCTATCGAACACTGCGCGTCGGCGTCGGCGATCCGACCATCGCTTCCCATCGCGGCGCAATCGTCAAGAACACCGGCGACGGCTTCATCGCCGTGTTCGAGAGCTCGTTCGATGCGCTTGGCTGCGCCATCGAGCTGCAGCGCGAGATGGCTGCGCACGAGAGCGCTCGGGTGCCCGAGCGCCGCATCGCGTTTCGGATCGGCATCCACTGGGAGCCGGTCATCTTCGATCTCAACGACGTTTATGGCGGCGGCGTAAATCTCGCGGTTCGCCTGCAGAGCATCGCGCCTCCCGGCGGCGTCGTCGTCTCCTCGGCGGTACTTGATGCAGCCGGCGATATCGGCGACCTGCCGGTCGAGGATCTCGGCCATGTCCGGCTGAAGAATTTGACGCAAACCGTCCACGCTTTCTCGCTGCGGCTGCCGACCCTCGACCGCGGCGGCGGGCGTGGCATTTCCGTGCGAGCGCCCGGATGGCTCAAGCTCCCGGCGATCGCGGTGTTGCCGTTCCGGACGATCACCGGAGCGGCCGAGCATGCGGTTCTCGGCGACTGGCTCGCCGAGGAAGCGTCCCGCTCGCTCTCGCGCTCGAACCTGTTGGCCGTGATCTCTCATTGGTCGAGCCGGTCGCTCAGCACTCACCCGGTCGACATGACGACGATCCGCTCCAGCCTGGGTGTCGATTATTGCGTGTCCGGAACATTACGTGTCGTCTCGGATGAGATCGTGCTCGACGCCGACCTTCTGGACACGATGTCCGGGCGCATTCTGTGGACGCGGCAGTTCACCGGACCGATGGGGAAATATCTCAGCGCGTCCGCCGAAGGCGTTTCCGAAATCGTCAGCGCGGTCGGACACGCCATCGCGGATGACGCGATTGCGCATCTGTCGGAGCGGCAGCTCTCCGAGCTGGAGGAGCATCGCCTGCTTCTCGCCGCGGTGGGGCTCATGAACCGACGCTCGCTACGCGATTTCCGTCAGTCTCGTGAGTTGATCGAGGAGCTCCTGCGGCGCACACCACATGCCGCCGAAGCCCACGCCTGGCATGGGAAGTGGCATGTTTTCAGCGTCTTCAATGCCTGGAGCGACGACCCGGCGAAAGATACGCAAAAGGCGATCGACTGCGCGGCGCGCGCGGTCGACATCAATCCGGAGAGCACGTTCGCACTCACGATCGATGGTTTCGTCCATAACAATCTGCTGCGCCGCATGGACATCGCGGCGACGCGCTATGACGAGGCGTTGCGGCGCAATCCGAACGAACCACTCGCGTGGCTCCTGAAAGGCGCGCTCCACGCCTTTCGGGACGAGTCCGACGAGGCGGTCGTCGCGGCCGAGAAGGCACGGCGCCTCTCTCCGATCGACCCCTTCCAGTATTTTTACCAAACCATTAGCGCCACTGCTCTCCTGTCGGCCGAACGCTATGAGGAAGCCTTGGCGTTTGCCGACAGTTCGCTACAGCTCAACGACTGGCACGTCTCGACGCTGCGAGCGAAAATCATTGCGCTTCATTACCTCGAGCGTCCTGCCGAGGCGCGCGCGGCTGCAGCAGAGGTGCTTCGCCGACAGCCAGACTTTAACGTCGATGGTTACCTGCGGGCACATCCGGCTGCCGGAAGTGAGATCGGTCGCAAGGCCGCGACAGCTTTGCGGGCCGCTGGCATTCCATAATTCGGGGCAACGGAGGAGTTAAAAAATGTCGATCTTAGGGGGCATCGGAGGCATTGGCGGTATTGGCGGCATCGGAGGGATCGGTGGCATCGGAGGGATCGGTGGCATTGGCGGTATCAGCAATCCCCCGTCGACCGGACTTGGCTCGTTCACCGGCGCGGGCGGCGATCCGGTCTACGACGGGGCTTTGGTGCAGGGCCTGCAGATCACCGAACAGGCGATCACGCATGTCGCAAACCACCCGAATCCGCCAGACCCGCCGCCCCCGCCCACTATTCAACTGGACTTCTCTTCGCCGGTGAACCTCGAGCTGTGGGCGGACTGGGTTCGGGCGTCGGTCTATATCCCCGACTTTCTCAAAAGTCTCGATTGGGAGGTCACCCGTGGCACCGCGCCCGTCGTGGCCATGCGCTACGCGGGCCAGAGTTTCGCGACCATTCACCGGCCCAGCATGGAGACCTTCACCGAGCAGCTGGAATTCATGCGGCAGTATCTCGACCAGCGGCCCGACCGCACCGCCGAAGTGATCAGCCAGCTCGGCTTCCCGCAGCCTTACTTCGCGATGGTTCTCGGCCTGCAGACCTGCAACAAGTGGACGTTCGAATTGATGTCCATCACGCAGGTGCTGGCCTCGCACGTCGTGATGGTGGCAAAGCACCATCTGGCGTGCCGCCGCCCCTGCCACATCGGCGCGACCGTGATGCCGATGATCCCGACGCCGGCGCACAGCGCCTTCCCGAGCGGGCACGCGACCGAGGCGCATGCCGTCGCGGAAGTCATGAGCGCTTTCGTGGAGCAGCAGCCCGGGCGCTTTGCTGACTTCCGGCAGCGGCAGCGCCTGCTCCGCAAGCTGGCGGAGCGCATCGCCGTCAACCGGACCGTCGCGGGTGTGCACTTTCCGATCGACACCTGGGCGGGTGCAATCATCGGCCGCGCCGTGGGCCAGATCGTTCTGGCGAAATGCGGGGTCGGCGGGAGTGTCGCCCGATATTCATACGAGGCGAAGGGCGATCGCGACTTCTACGGACACGAATTCTGGAAAGGCGCCAATCCGGACTTCGGTGTCACAGCCACAACGGGAGGCGGCGCTTTGACGGTGGCGGCGAGCCCGGAGTTCCAGTGGCTCTGGGGCAAGGCCGTCAACGACGCCCATATACCTTGAAGGGTCTCCGTGATGGCCACGATCCCCATTCCCGACGGCCTCGGTCCATACGAAATGTGGAATTTCGGGACCGGCAGCGATTTCGTGTTTTCCGGTGCGCAGAGATCGTCCCGGTACCTCTCGGCTCTCGTTGAACTGCAGCGCGCGCAGGGGATCCTCAACCCCACTCCTACCGGCCCAGCGGTCAAGGTCTGGCTGCCGACACTCTGGAAAGCCGACAAGACGAGGCACGATCCGTTTGCGCTGAGGTACGTTCCCTTCATCCTTCGCAAGCCCGAGGGGTCTACGGGCGGCGCAGTCGATCCGCTCACGCTTCGCAACTGGTTGCTGGAGGGACTGAGCCAGAACAACATTCAGCCCTATCTGCAATACGTCGATATCGCGCGCTCGCGCTTCCGCGTCGGTCTGCCGATGGCGGAAGGCGCGATGAAGGAACTGAATACCCTCGAGCCGACGGAGCCAGACTGGGAAGCGGATCCGGAAATCCCTACGAACAACGGGACGCAGAAGCGCATCACGATCTTCGCCGTGATCGATGACGGGCTGCCGTTCGCGCATCGCAATTTCCGCGACGCGAGCGGCAAGCGCACCCGCGTCGAGTTCTGCTGGCTCCAGTCGGCCAAGGCCAAAGAGGAGCAAACCAGCGTGCTGTTCGGCCGCGAGTATCTGCGCGACGAGATCGAACAGTATATCGCCGACCACGGCGACGATGAGGACAAGCTCTATCGCGTAGCGGGTGTGACGGACGACACCGAGGGTCTCGCCAGCATGATTGAGCGCCACACGACACACGGCGCCCACGTCATGGATCTCGCCACCGGTTATGCACCCGAGCGCGGCGAGCAGCCGGCCGAGGAAATCCGCATCATCGGCGTGCAGCTGCCCAACGTGGTGACGATGGATACGTCCGGGGTCGGCAAGGACATGTCTGTGTTGTCGGCCTTCCACTACATCTTCGATCGCACGGACCGGATTGCGGAAAAATACGGAATCGACCGGCCGCGCCTTGTGATCAACTTCAGCTATGGGTACTTCGGCGGCCCGCATGATGGCCAGTTGGACGTCGAGGCGGCGATCAGCGAGCTGATCGCAACGCGCCGCGAAACAAGGGGCCCGACGGCGCTCGTGCTGCCGGCCGGGAACAGCTTTCTCGATCGCATGCACGCCGCCATCCCGGAGACGAGATTTGCGAACGGTGGCGAGGCCCGCATCCGGTGGCGCCTGCAACCTGCCGATCGCACGCCGAACTTTGTCGAGATTTGGTTTCCAAGCGATTTCAATCCATTCGGGTATACGGTCGAGGTGAAGGACTCCGGAGGCGTGGTACGGGGCAGCCTGCCGGTCGGCGTAGCAGGCGGCATCACGGACCGGATCTGCGAGCTTTCCAATCGCAATGGCAAACAGGTCGGCCAGCTCAGCGCCGATCAGCACAAAGGTCCCAAAGGTCGCTGGCGCGTGCTCGTCGTGACTGCGCCTTCCGAGCCCGAAGATGAGAAACACCCCCGCGTCGAGGCTGGCGCGTGGACGATCGCCATCAAGCGCGAGAGCGGCGCTGCGACGCTTGGCGTGGAGTTCATTCATTGCTGGATCCAGCGCGATACGGATCCTGCCAGCTTGCGAACGGGGGCGCGCCAAAGCTACTTCGACGACCCGGATGACGTGCGCTACAACGACGACGGATCGCTGCGCGAATTGGACACACACGACGCGCTCATTCGACGTTTCGGCAGCTTGAGCGGGCTCGCGACCGCCCGGCACGCGATGGCGGTCGCGGGATTCAGGCTTGGCGCCGGCCTGGGGTCCTCGCTCGACCACGCTCGGCCCGTGCCCTACAGCTGTGCCGGAGCGGAGAACACTGCGTGGTCCGAGGCTCGGATCACCTGCTCATCCATGTCCGACCGGGCCAAGGCTCTTCCCGGCACCGTCGCCGCCGGGACACGCAGCGGCGCGCGTTCGGTGTTGCAGGGCACGAGCGCGGCGGCTCCGTTCGTTGCACGGCAACTCGCGACGACCTTCATGTCGGCCAGCGATGAAGATGTCGCGAACGCCGAGAATGAAAATTATCTCGGGCTGCTTCAGGGACCACCGCCAAACTTCCAGAAGCACCCGCCCGCGACGCGACACACGTTGGAAGACAGACTCGGTGCGGTGCTGGTTGCCCCGCACTGGCAGCCTGCGATGGAGAAGTGAGGCCGGGCTCCGTTGCCGCCGACCCGCCCATCGTCTGCGTCCGGGCAAGACAAATGCGGCAAGCCTAAGCCAACTCGCCCGCCTTGCGCCGGATCGGCTCTTGCTGCCGACCGAGCCGCCGCGTGATCTCGCGGTGCACGTTCCGGAATACTAAGCTTGAGTAGTAGACCACGGCCGGCAGCGGATCGTCGCTGCGCCAGTAGCCATCATGGATCTGCACGCCCGCGGGCAAGTCCGGCACGCGCCCGCGATGCCGGAATGACTCGCGCCAAGCGACGGGACGTGGCGTCTGCTCCGGCGATGGTGGCGGCAGGCCCGCGGCATCACGATAGGCGATCAGCGGAAGATTGACGCCGCTGAGCGTCGCGATTTCCTCTTGCCAGTCGGTGCGCCCGACCGTGGGTTCGATGATGATGAATCGGCCGGTCCGTGGGTCCCATTTGAATTCGAGACTTCCCAGACCTTTATAGCCGGTGAGCGCGAGGAATTCCTCCGTCAGCGGCCCGAGCGCTTCGGCCGCTTCGGGTGCGGCCACACAGACCGCCGTGCTGCCGATTCCGGGCGGGTAGGCCACGATCTTGCGGCCGTGGAAGATGCTTGGCGCTGTTTGGGGGCCGCGATGAAACAGCGAAAAATAGATGCTGCTGTCGGGCCCCGAGATCCATTCCTGGACGATCAGCTCGCCAGCCGTGCGCAGCATCTCCCTGCACAAGGCGAGTCCCTCGTCCGGCGTATTCGCCTGCGCGAGCCGTCGCGTACGTCCAAGGTGCACGGGCAGCTTGTCGGCCGGCTTGACGATGAGCGGGTATTGAAGCCGCGAGAGTTGGGCGAGATCGCCCTCGTCCCTCAGCGCCACCGTGAGCGGGACCGGCAAACCGTGACATTCGGCAAACTCATGGAATCGGGCCTTGTTCTCCAGCGTGGCCAGCAAATCGGAAGACGGAAGCTGGAAGCTGTAAGCCTCGCTCAGCCTATCGCGGAATTCGGAGACGGTGGTCACGGCCATTTCATCGGTCAGGATCAGAACCGGCCGGCCACCCAACCGCTCTTGCAGCTTGAGCAGACTGTCTACCAGCGGGCGCCCGGACAGTTTCGGCACAACCAGCCGCTGACTCCACCTCGACCACATCGCGGGCTGCGCAAGCGTCGTGTCGAGCGCGATGATCGGCAGCCTCGCGCGCGCAAGGCTGCGCACGACGCCGAGGCCGTTCGCCTGGGCGCCGACAACAACTGCCGGAGGTAAAGCGGTCATGGTGGCCAACTGTGCCGCGTGCAGCGAGCCTTCCCAATGGAAAGCTCTTGCCGTTCAAATCTGCGGTGCATGCAAGCAGCAGCGAATGAGCACCGCAAACGCTTGCGCTTGTTAAGCTTAAGGACTGCGTCGGTCGCTGGGACGGACTGGCCCGTCGATCCAGTTGGAACTCGCGACGTTAGGGTTAGCGCCAAGAAGTCATTTGAGATCCTGCTGTCACGCGTAGATTGCCGTCGTCTTCCGCTGCCGCTGTTGCGGCGATCACGCAGCGGAAAGCGGAAGATCGATCGTTAACTCTTTGCATCGTGGATGCGGCGTCCGTGATGATGGCCTCGGCCCTGCCCGTACGACTTCGCTCCTTTGTCAGGAGCAGCGCTCCCATCGTGGCGCATCGATCCGGCATCAGCCATGCGATCGGGCAGCGCTACCGCGGCCGCGGCGTCGTATTCATGTTGCACAGCGTCGTCGACGACGACGCGTTCTATCCCGAAGCAATGCTGCGCTGTCCGGCCGGCCGGCTCGACTGGATTCTGAGTTGGCTCAAGGAGAACGGCGTTGCGTTCGTCAGCCTCGATGAGGCAATCGCGCGTTTGGCCGAGCCGCAAGCTGGCCAGTTCGCGGCTTTTACTTTCGATGACGGCTATCTCGACAACCTCACCCACGCACTGCCGGTGATGGAGCGTCACGACGCTCCGCTGACTGTGTTCGTGACGACCGGAATGGTCACCGGTGAGATCGACGCATGGTGGTTCGGTTTGTCGAAACTCATCGCCACGCGCGACTCGATTGAGTTCGCCGGCGAGCGGTACGCATGTCCGAACCGCACCGCCAAGCAACGCACGTTTCTCGCGGTCGAATCGAAGATCCACGGCGATTACACGCTGCTTCCGGAGGTGAAGCGGCTCATAGCTCTGAATGGGATCGACTGCACCGCGTTGGCGCTGCAGGAGGGCTTGAACCCGCAGAAACTCCGCATACTTGCGTCCCATCCCTTGGTTACGATCGGCGGCCACACGACGACTCACATCAATCTCGCGCAGGCGCGCGCCGTGACAGTCGACAAGGAGATGCGCGACAATCGCGTATTTCTCGAGGGGATCATACAGAAGCCGGCCACGCACTTTGCGTATCCGTTCGGGAATCCGGATGCTTGCGGATTGCGCGAGGCGAGTATCGCCAAGGCCGCCGGATTTCACAGCGCGGTTACGACGCGCCGCGGCAGCCTGTTTCCCGAGCACCTTCGCCATCTCTATGAGCTCCCGCGCGAGCCGCTCACCCGTGCGGATACGCCATCGTCGCTGCGCTGCAAGGTCGACGGCTTCTATCGGGCGCTTCATTCGAGACTGGGCGATCCCGTCGCCCGCATGTAAGCAAGCAGGAACTGCCGCTGATGAGTGTCGACGCCAGCCAACGCCCCGAGAACACAAGCGATGCTCCCTCTTTGACGGTCAGCATCATCATCAAGGCGCTGAACGAAGAGCGCCACATCGGCGCTGCAATCGAGAGTGCGCTTGCGGCACTAAAGGGGATCAGAGGTGAGGTCATTCTTGCCGACTCCGCCTCGACGGATCGGACGATCGAGGTCGCGCGGCGCTATCCGATCAAGATCGTGCAGATGACACGCGCGGAAGATCGATCATGCGGCGCCGGCGCGCAACTCGGATTCCAGTATGCCAGGGGGCGATATGTCTGGCTGGTCGATGGCGACATGGAGATGAAGCCGGCGTTTGTCGCAGCCGCGATCCAATTCCTGGAGAGCCACTCCGACGTTGCAGGCGTCGGCGGCATGCTGACCGAGCATGAAACGTCGAATCTCGAATACGTGAAGCGAAGCGCGCACGAATACAGCATCCGCAGGCCAGGCTTGGTGACCCGCCTCGACGGCGGCGGCGTGTATCGCCGCGCAGCGATTGTATCCGTTGGATACCTGACCGATCGCAATATCCACGGGTCCGAGGAGCTCGAGCTTGGCGCGCGCCTCATCGCGCGCGGGTGGAAGCTCGCACGGCTGCCGCTGCCGGATGTCGACCACCATGGTCACTCGGGCAGCGCGTATCGGCTGCTGTGGCGCCGCCTGATCCGCGGCGTATCGTTTTCCGATGGCGAAGTGCTGAGGGCAGCCATCGGACAACCTCACCTTCTGACCATCCTTCGCCAAAAGAAGCACATGCTGCTGCTTCTCGCGCTGGTTCACGCGTGGTGGCTATCCCTTTTCGTAGCTCCAATCGTGCTCGGCGGCTGGCTCGGCGCCTTGGCCGCTGCGTTGCTTGCTGCTTTTCCTGTCATCGTCATGGCGCTGCGGTTTCGCTCTCTCGCGATTGGCATTTATTCGGTCGTAGCTTGGCAGATCTTCGCCGTCGGGTTCTGGCCCGGCCTTCTGCGACACCGCATCCCGCCGACAGACTGGATCGCAAGCACGGTCGTGCAGGACCGGTCCAAACCCAGCGGTTACGTTTCCTGGCAGCCGAGCCCCGCCGAACGCCGCGCCGAAGCTCAATAGCGCCGCGTATCCAGCTCGTTTGGCACATGGATTGCGATGCTCGACTCGCGTGTGGAGGCGCAGCTGGTTTGTCCCGTTCCGGGACGAGCTGCGATCGATAACGACCGCCTTCCGATGGTTAACGATCGCAATCGCATTCACCGATCAGAGAGTGCTCCAATCATGTCGGATCGTAAGCGACCCAGAGTGAGCATTCTCATCAAAGCCCTCAACGAGCAGCGTCACATCGCGGCCGCGATTGAAAGCGCACTCGCGGCGCTCGAAGGCATGGATGGCGAGGTCATTCTGGCCGACAGCCTTTCAACGGACCGCACCGTCGAGATTGCCAAGCGCTATCCGATCAAGATCGTGAGCTTGAGCCGCCCGGAGGATCGCAGTTGCGGAATCGGCGGTCAGCTCGGCTATCAATACAGCACTGGCGATTACATCTGCCTCATCGACGGGGACATGAAGCTGTATCCCGGATTCCTCACGGCGGCTCTCCGTCGTCTGGAGAGCGACCCAACGCTGGCCGGAGTCGGTGGCATCATCCTCGAGCGCGAAGCCTACAGCCTTGAATATGTGAGGCGCGCCGGCCGCGACGATCCGGACCGCCGGCCGGGCTTCGTGAGGCGACTCGACTGCGGCGGCGTCTATCGGCGTGGTGCAATCGAATCCATTGGATACTTCACTGATCGCAATCTGCACGGCGGCGAGGAATTCGATCTCGGCGCTCGCCTCCATGCGCACGGCTGGAGGCTGGCGCGCATTGATCATCCGGCCATCGATCACTTCGGCCACCAGGGAAGCGCCTATCTGCTCCTGCTTCGGCGCGTTCTGTCGCGCGTAGCACTTGGAGCCGGCGAAGGTCTTCGGGCTGCAATCGGCCGGCAGCATTTCTGGTTCGTCCTGCGTCACCAGGGACGAGCATTCGCCTTGTGGATCGCCGTGTACGTCTGGTGGTTCAGCCTGGCGACGACGCCGTTCGTCGCAGACACCGCGCTGCATCTGTCGGAGGAATTGGTCGGGCTTATTCTCTTGCCCGTCGCAATCATGATCCTGCGCTGCGGTTCCGTGAAAATGGCCCTGTATTCGGTCGTCGCGTGGAACGTGCAGGCACTGTGCTTTCTGCCAGGCCTGTTGCGGCCGCGGGTCGATCCGATGCGCTGGGTTGACAGCAGTCAGATCGATCTCAGCCAGGACGATCTGCCAGGCAAACTGGCCAATGCATCATGACACTCGCGTTGCCGGACTCACGAACAAACGCGTTGGGCGTCCACGACCGGTTGGTGCGCAGCGCGCTTTTTCTGGCGTGCTTCCTGCTCGCGGCGCTCACTGCCTCGCCGTTTCCCGATCTTGGTGACCCCAAACTGCTGGACCCGATCGGCGATGGAAATCGCCTCGGACAGATCCTGATCCTCATTCTGACGCTGACGCTTGGCACCTTCGTGCTGACCAAAGCGCGATGGGTCATTCTTCGCGCCCTGACGCCGGCGCTGGTCCTGACCCTGTTGTGGTTCGCAGGCACGGCCGTCGTCTCGGCACATTCGGGCTTGGCGATGCGGCGGCTCTTGCTCGCCGGGTTCTCCGTGGTCAATGCGACTGCACTGCTCGCATTGCCGACCGATCGCGAGCACTTTGGCCGACTGCTGGCGATCGGGGCGTTGGTCATTCTGGCGACGAGCTATCTTGGCGTCCTGCTGGCTCCGCAGCTGTCGATCCATCAGGCGAGCGACGTGATCGAAAACGCGCTCGCCGGCGCCTGGCGTGGCCCCTTCGGGCACAAGAACGGCGCAGGCGCGATGATGGTCGTATTGATCTTTGTCGGAGTTTTTGTTTGCCGCGCAGTCAACATGGTGCCTGGCCTGATCATTATTGTGGGCGCGGCGGTCTTCTTGCCGTTCACAGCATCAAAGTCGCCAATGGGTCTTTTCCCGTTGGTGCTGATCCTGTCTTTCGCGGTTTTGTGGTTTCGACACGCTACGCCGAGGTATGCCCTCGTCATCGCTGCGGTCGCTGTCGCCAATCTCCTGACCGTCGGAACCGTGACGATCGAGTCGGTGGGCAAGCTGATCACGTCGCTGATGCCCGATGCGTCTTATACGGGCCGGGATGAAATCTGGCTTTTCGCCATCGAGCACGTGCTCAAGAAACCGATCACCGGCTTTGGCTTCCAGGCGTTTTGGGGCACCGGCGATCTGCTGTTCAATTGGGGCGTAAACGAGTCGTGGGGACTGCGCGCCAGCGACGCCCACAACGGCTATCTCAACATCGCGGTGATGACCGGCCTGGTCGGCCTCGCATTGACGCTCACATGGGTGGTCTTGCAGCCACTCGCCGACCTGTCGGATGAGCGCCGCAAGGGGTTTGACCCGGCCCTGACCACGCTGTTCGTCCAAATCTGGATCTTCGGGCTTCTGCTGTCGAGCGTGGAATCCGTTCTGTTCAGCGGCGGCGATACGTTGTGGTTTATGATGATCGTATCGGTCATCGGGCTGCGCCTGCAGCGAGTCTCACAGCTTTCCCGGTGACCTCATGCTGGACCGCACCCCGAAACTGCTCTCCATCAACAACTACTACTATCGGCGTGGCGGAGCCGAGGTGTTGTTCCTCGAGCAGAACCGCATGCTGGAAGAAGCCGGATGGCAGGTCGTTCCGTTCGCGATGAAGCACGCAAACAACCTGCCGACACCGTGGGACGCCTATTTCCCGGACGAGATCGAGTTTGGTCAGGACTACAGCGCGGCGGGCAAGCTCGTGCGCGCCTCGCGTGTCATCTATTCGCTGCAGGCGCGCGACAAGTTGAAGGAGCTGCTCGGCGTCTTCAGCCCTCGGGTGGCTCACGTCCACAACATCTATCATCACCTCTCGCCGTCGATCCTTCCGTTGCTGCGCGACCGCGGCGTTCCGGTCGTGATGACGGTCCATGACCTGAAGCTTGCTTGTCCGGCCTACACGATGATGCGCGGCAACAAGCCGTGCGAGAGCTGCCGCGGCGGCAAGATCCACAACGTCCTCTTGAACAGGTGCATCAAGGGATCCGCCACGCTCAGTGCGGTTGTCATGGCGGAAGCGGCGCTTCATCGGTTGCTTCGTACCTATGAATCCAGTGTTACGCGCTTCATCGTGCCGAGCCGCTTCGTCCTGGACACGTTGGTGCGCTGGGGCTGGCCACGCGAGGCCTTCGTGCACATCCCGAACTTCGTCGATGTCGAACGCTTCCGTCCCGGCAACGGCATCGGCCGGCGGTTCGTCTATTGCGGACGCCTCGACGCGCTCAAGGGCGTGGAAACGCTCGTTCGCGCCGCAGCCCTCTCGAAACAGCCACTCACCATTGTGGGCCGCGGGCTCGAAGAATCGCGCCTGCGCCAGCTCGCCGGCGAACTGCATGCCGACGTGTCGTTTCCTGGTCACCTGGGTGGGGACGCGCTCATCGATGTGCTGCAGTCGGCTCGCGCGATCGTCGTGCCTTCAGAGGTCAATGAGAATGCGCCCCTGTCGCTGCTCGAGGCCTATGCGACCGCACGTCCGGTGATCGGGTCCAACATCGCCGGCATTCCCGAGCTCATTCGCCAGGAAGAGACCGGCGCACTGTTTCCAACCGGCGACGTGGAAGCTCTTGCTGCAACACTCGACCGGTTTGCGCAGCTTCCCGACAGCCGCCTCGCCGACATGGGTAACGCGGGGCGCCGCTGGGTTGAGCAAGATTTCAACCCCTCCGTCTATCGCAACCGCCTCCTCGCACTCTACGCCTCGCTGGAGCTCGTCGCCGCATGAACATGGTCTCGCGCTCACGGCAGATTGGGGCGGATGCGCTCCCCGGCCTGCGCGTCACCATGCTCGGGCTACGCGGCTTCCCGAATGTGCAGGGCGGCGTCGAACGGCATGTCGAGAATCTGTCGCGCGAACTGAGCCACCTCGGGTGCAGCGTCGAAGCGATCGCGCGCAGCCCCTATGTCAGCAAGACGGCGGACCGGGATTGGCAAGGAATCCGGCTCTGCCGGTTGTGGTCACCCCGCGTGAAAGGCCTCGAGCCTTTCGTACATACGTTCCTGGGGGTCCTCCACGCCGCGTGGAGGCGCCCCGATATCCTGCACATCCATGGGATCGGTCCGGCGTTCTTCACACCGTTGGGCCGGATGCTCGGATTGAATATCGTGGTGACGCACCATATGGCGAACTACGAGAATGAGAAGTGGAACGGATTTGCTCGATCAATCCTGCGCTTCGGCGAGCGGGTCGGGATGCGGCTCTCGCAGGGGCGTATTGCGGTGTCGCCGTCGCTCGCCGAGCGCATGAGCAAAAATTATCGCGTGAGCGTCCGCGCGATTCCTAATGGCATCGACCCGCCGCTCCGAATCCAGCCGACCGAAATCTTGCAATCATTCGGCCTTACGCCGGGCAAGTATTTTCTGACCGTCGCTCGCATCGATGAGCAGAAGCGCCAGCTCGATCTCATTGCCGCCTTTGCGCAGCTCGGCCGGACTGACTGGAAGCTCGTGCTTGTGGGCGGCGCGGATTATCGAAGCACCTACGCGCGGGCCGTCGAAGAGGCCGCGCGTGCGACACCCAGCGTCATCATGCTTGGCGTGCAATCGGGCAAGTCGCTTGCGGCGCTCTACGCCGGCGCGGGCGCATTCGTCTTGCCATCGAGCCATGAAGGGCAGCCGATCGCTGTGCTCGAAGCGCTGAGCTATGGCTGCCGTGTGGTGCTGAGCGACATTGCGCCCCATCGCGAAATCGGCGCCAGCGGTGCCCGCTATTTTGCACCGGGCGATACTCAGGCGCTGGCCGATCAACTGCGCGGGACCTGCCAGGACGACGCCGAGTCAAGGCTGGATCAAGCCGAGCAGGCGCGCATCATGCGGGCGCACAACTGGGCGCGCATCGCTGAAAGCACGCTTGAGGTCTATCGGG
This sequence comes from Xanthobacteraceae bacterium, assembly GCA_049698215.1. Taxonomy (GTDB): domain Bacteria; phylum Pseudomonadota; class Alphaproteobacteria; order Rhizobiales; family Xanthobacteraceae; genus PALSA-894. The sequence goes on from JBAVXH010000154.1 coordinate 25,783, forward strand.
CCGCGTTGCGCGGACCGGCGCCCGCGCGGTAGCAGACTTACGCCGGACGAGCGGCGTCCTCGCCACGTAGCGCCGGACTCGACTGCCGTATCGCAGTCGCCAGCATGATGAGGCCGATCAGGCCCAGAACGACGCAAGCGCCCACAGCCCAGAGACGCGAGCCGTTGATCGCACTGATCCCTAGCATCACGGATCCACAAGTCATCAGCACGAGGTCGCGCAGCTCCAAGGTGTGAATGCCGAATAGCCGGCGCACCCGAACGGCGACGATCGGATTGAACAGAATCGCGGAAGCAATCATTGCTGTCGGAACGGCGATTGGCCCGAGCCAGGGGGCAGTCATGAACGGCGTGATTGTCAGCACCGCGAAGGACGACGCCGTCAATGTCAGCGCCACGTTGGCGTGACCCGCAATGATCAGGAGGCGGTCGGAGGTCGCATAGAACGATGATACGAAAGCCGGAATGGCGAGCAAGATCAGGAAGCCGAGTGCTCCGGTAAAGTTGCCGAACAGGGGGATGATGTAAGGCGCAACGATCAGGATTCCTGCGATCGTCAGCGCACCGCAGCCGATCGTGATGCGCCGGCAGGCCTCTGCCTCCGAGCGCAGCGCCGCCACGTCGCCTTTGGCCAGAATCTCGCCGGCGCGCGGCGCAAACCGCTTCAGCATCGCAATCTGGAAGAACGAAAACAGGGCGGCAATTCGCGAGGCAATGGCGTAGTCGCCGACCGTCTCGGAGCTGAACAGCACGCTCATCACGAGAATATCGACGGCGGCCAACTGGTTCGCGAACAGTGTCGCGATCACGAATTTGCCGGAGTAACCGTAGTCCCATTGCGTCCAGGCGCTGACGCCGCCGATCGAGCGATCGAACAGGCGGGGCGCCGCGCACAGCCATGGCAAGAGGACCGACAACGTCAGCACGTGCGCAATGTAAATGTCCGGCAGGCCGGCGAGCGCCACGAGAGGCAGCAGCACGATGCGCACCGCATTGGGCGCGACCTCGCCGAGAACGATCGAGTGGGTGATGCGCGAACGGCCCTCCAGCGCGCCGGTGGCAATGAGGAGCAGGCTGTTGAACACCGCCAAGGGAGCGAGGTGGACAAACCAGACTTCGAGCCCAGGCTTCCCGAGCGCACGTGCGATCAGCGGAGCGCTCAGCGCGCCGATCAGCGCGATCGCGATGGAGATCGCCGCAGTCAGCAATGCCGAGAAGCGGTGGAGGCGAACCTCAAGCTCCTTGTCGCGCGGACGGCGGGACACATGAAACAGCACGACGAGCGATGCGCCGGTCCCGATGGCGATCGCAACGAGGCGATAGAAACCGAACGCCGCCATCAGGTCGCCGAACTCGCCCTTGCCAAGCATCCGGCCGAGGATGATCAGCACGACGAGTTGCGAGGCGAGCCCGAAGACGCGCGCGCCGGAACCCACCAGCAGAATGCCGAAATAGCTCTCGTAGCTCATCCGCAGCCAGGCGGAGAGCCGGCTGCGGGTCGAACCGGAATCGGATCTGGCGCTCGCGTTTTCGGCGCTCATGCTCGTTTCAGTAGATCGCTGGATCGCGGAAAAGCAGCATAAGAAGGCTGTCGTTAACAATTGCCGCCGACCGCGGCTAACCTCGCGCCCCTAACCCGAATGCATAACCGCTGGGCGCTCGGCCGCGCAAAACCTGTTGCCGAACAGGCTTAACGTCGTGCTGGAACCTCGCCGGTGCGGCCGTTAGGATTGCCCCATCAGACCCCGAAAACGCATACCGGAGGACCGATGTCATTCTACCGAGGCATGACCTGCACGAACGTGACCCTGAAGGGCGACGGCGGCACGCCGATCACAGCCTATACGGCAAAGCCCGAGGGCAAAGGCCCGTTCCCTGGCGTCGTGCTGATCCACCATTTGCCCGGCTGGAGCGAGCTTTACATCGAGTCGACGCGGCGCTTTGCGCATCACGGCTACCTGGCGATCTGCGCGAACCTTTATGAGCGCGCCGGCGAGGGCAACCCGGACGATGTCGCCGCCAAGGTGCGCGCCGAGGGCGGCATTCCCGACAGCCAGATGGTCGGCGACACCGCCGCGGCGGTGGCGTGGATGCGTGCGCAAGGCGAGCTCAACGGCAAGGTCGGCGTTTACGGCTCGTGTTCGGGCGGGCGGCACGCGTTCATCTATGCGTGCCAGAGGAAGGACGCGGACGCGGCGGTCGACATGTGGGGCGGCCGCGTCGTGATGGGCAAGGAAGAGCTCAACGCCAAGACTCCGGTCGCGCCGATCGACATGACCAAGGACCTCTCCTGTCCACTGCTCGGCATCTTCGGCAACGACGACCGCGCACCGAGCCCCGAGCAGGTGAACGAGCACGAAGCCGCGCTGAAGCAGCATGGCAAGACCTACGAATTCCACCGCTACGACGGCGCGGGCCACGGCTTCAATTATTGGCACCGGCCGCTCTACCGGCCCGAGCAGGCGATGGACGCGTGGGGCAAGGTGTTCGCCTTCTTTGGCAAGCATCTGTCTAAGTAAGGGGGTTCGCATGTGTACATCGATCATTGAGATCGCGCGTGTGGAAGGCATGGCCAAGCGCGGCGACGAATGGTTTCCGCTCACGCAGGCTGTGGTCGCTTACGACCACGCGCGCCATGCGAACCTCGGCGATGTCATCACCCTCGACTTCATTAACACGAGCCTCGAACCGGGTGCGCGCGCCGGGGTCGAGCTGACGCTGGAGACCGCGAAGGAGTTGCGCGCTGCGCTCGACCGCGCGATTGCGGCGGCCGAGTTCGAGGAGGCGGAGGTCAGAGGCAAGGGCGCGGTGCCGAGGCTCGTGCGGGTGGCCTAATCCCACGCTCAAGCTAGCGGGAGGACTTCTTCCGCGGCACCTTCTTGCCCTTCTTACGCGCCTTGGAGAGTCCAATCGCGATCGCCTGCTTACGGCTCTTCACCTTCCCGCCCTTACCGCCGCGGCCGCTCTTCGCCTTGCCGCGCTTGTAGCGGTGCATCTCGTTCTTCACTTCTTTCTGTGCACCGCGCGAGTACTTCCGCTTCTTGGCCTTGCGCGCCATTTGCTCCTCCTTGGCAGCAACGCCCCGCCTCGCCAGGACGCCAAACGCGCCCGCCGCCACGTGAGTTCCCTATCGAACGTTTATGCCCGGCTGGGCAAAGAGGGCAGACGGGCGCGGATGGAGTATTGCGGACGCCTGCTGCTATTTGATCAGGAAATCGTCCTTGGTGAGCTTGGTGCCCTTCATTTCCTCGCGCATCCAGACCGGCATCAGGCCGCGGCCGGACCACTTCAGGCTCTTCTGCTTCTTGCTCTGGTACTTCGGCTTGGCGGGCGCACGCTTGCGTGTCTTCGGAACCCGCATGAGGGTCCGCACCGCCGCGCCCGCCTTGTTGTCCGCATAGATCCGCAGCCCGGCGAGCTGACTCTCGAAATATTCGCGCTGCTGCTGGACCCTTGCGGCAAGCGTATCCTGAAGATCGGAGATGTAGCCGCGGAGCTGCGCCACATCCATGTTGGCGACCGACTTCGTCAGGCTCGACTTGTTCTTCGATCCCGGGGGACGACCGCGACGCTTCTTTTTGGCCATAGGGAAAACCTCGTTGAGAATCAGGGCGTTTCTTATACGTGATCCATTCGCGCAGAAAAATGGCTGCACACCGAAAGCCAGTGGTATTCCGGGCTCACGGGCGCTCGACCATTGATTGAAGCCGGCTTGCCAGCTGCTTCAGTTCCCATGCGGTAGCCAGTGCAGCCGCCTTGCCCCAGGTCGGCGTCTGGTCCGGCAGCTGTGGCAGCGGCGCTTTCGGATTCATGGTTGCGATCGTGCGAAACAGCCGGAGCTGCTCGGCAAGCGCCGGGAATTTGCCCGCGGCCAGTATCTCCTCGAGGCTGCCATGCTTGCGCAGCAGCGCGGCCGCACCCTGCGCGCCAACACCAGGCGCGCCCGGCAACCGGTCGGACGGATCGCCGCGCAGGGCGATGAAATCCGGGACCTGACGCGGATCGACACCGTATCGTTCGCGAACCTCGGCAGGACCGATGCGCGCCGTCTCGCCGGCGCGCACCGGATAGAGAATCGTCGTTGCATCTGAGGCGAGCTGAAACATGTCGCGGTCACCGCTTGCGACCAGCACAGTTCCTTTCCGATTTCCTTCCGTCGCGACGGCAGCCGCAAGGAAATCGTCAGCCTCGTAACCAGCCCGCTTTGCGGTCTTGAAGCCGCAGGCCTGCACAAACTCCGGGAGCAAATCCAGTTGCTCCACCAGTGCATCATCGAACTCGCGTCCACTCTGGTAGGCGGGATATTTCCGATGCCGGTAGGTCGAGGCATCCAACGTGTCCCATCCGACCAGGACCGCGCGCGGGCGTTCCGCTTGATAGAGGCGCAGCAGCATGTTGGCGAAGCCCAGGATTGCGCCGGCCGGTTTTCCGCCATCCCGCAGAATGTTTTTGGGAAGCGCGTGGTAGGCGCGGTGCGCGAAGGAATCGCCATCGATGACCAGCAGCGGGCGTTTTCCAACTGATGTCTTGACCTTCTTTGCGCTCCGCGCCGCCGCTTTCGCCGGCTTCGGTGAAGCAGGTTTGCGCGCTCGCTTCGCCGCTCCCAGCTCGACCCACACCGGCGCATGATCGCTGGCGTTTGGTTTGCCGCGCACTGCGCGGTCGACGCCCGACGCCTTCAGACGCGCCGCAAGATCCGGGTTGAGAAGAATGTGGTCGAGCCGCAAACCTGCATCGCGCGGCCAGCGATTTCGCATGTAGTCCCAGAACGTATAGATGCACTCATCCGGATGCAGCACGCGGATGGCATCGGTCCAACCCTGTTTGAGCAGGCGCGCGAATGCAGCGCGGCTCTGCGGCTGCACCAGCGCATCCTTGTCGTAGGACTTTGTGGGATAGATATCCCGCTCCGTCGGCACGACGTTGTAGTCGCCGATCAGGACGACGGGCACGCCTTCCGCCTTGAGCGCCGCCGCATGCCGGATCAGCCGGTCGAGCCAGGCGAGCTTGTAATCGAACTTCGGTCCGGGCTGCGGATTGCCGTTCGGCGCATAGAGGCACGCGATAAGAATGCCGTTCACCGCGGCCTCGATGTAGCGGCTCTGGTCATCCTTCGGATCGCCAGGCAACTCGTTGCGGGTGAGCACCGGCTCCATGCCGCGCGCAAGGATCGCCACGCCGTTCCACGACTTCTGGCCGCGCCACACGGCATCGTAACCGGCGCGGCGCAACGTCGCGATCGGAAAATCCGCCTCGGTGCTCTTGAGCTCCTGCAGGCACACGACGTCTGGCTTCGCGGCGCGCAGCCAGGCGGTGAGGTTTGGCAGCCGCTTGTTGATGTTGTTGATGTTAAATGTCGCGATCTTCATGCCGGTCATGCGCCGATACGAGTATCGTTAGCGCATGACACGGGCCGCCGCATCTCCCCGACGGGTCCCCCACCCTATTGCGTCGCCTCCATGCCCAGCGCGCGACCGACGGTCGCGTTCCACTCCTTGGCGACGTCCGCGCCGGCGCGCTTGAGCCAGCCTTTGACAACGGCTTCCTGCACGAGCTTCTTGAACCGCTGCTGGTCGGACTCGGCGACCGGCACCATGATCATGTTGGCGAGCTTCCCGTTCTTGCACGGCTGCTTGCCGACATTGCAGTTCGCCGCATCGGCATCCAGCTCCTTCATGGTCTGCCAGAACTTGTCCTCGAACTTCTTGTACTCGGCTTCGAAGAAGGCCTGCACCTTAGGATCCAGCTTCTTCCAGGTATTGAGGTTCACGACGTGCACGTTGATCGCCCAGCCGAGGGAGATCGGCATCAGGTATTTGGTCACTTCGGTCCAGCCCGCGACATTGCCGACGGCGGTACCGGTCACCGCGCAGTCCACCACTTTGTTCTGCAGGGCGGTCACCACCTCGCGGAACGAGATGTTCACCGGCGCGGCGCCGATGCCCTGCGTGAAGTCGACCATGGTCTTGGTGTAGACGCGCAGCTTCTTGCCCCTGAGATCGTCGAAGGTCTTCACCTCGGTCGCGCACCATAGCGCCTGCGGCGGCGCCGTGCCGATCGCCAGCAGCTTGGCGTTCCATTTCTGCTGCATTAGCTTGTCGACGGTCTCCCGCCATGCGTCGCAGCCCTTGCGCGCGTCCTCGAAGGTGAGCGTCAAGCCGGACAGATCGCACCCTTCGAACTTCGGATCGTCGCCTGCGACCTTGGCGATGTCGAAGCTTGCGAAGTCGAAAGCGCCGAGCTTCAGAAGGCGCAACACCGCATCGTCCGGGATGCCGACTTGATCGTAGGGCGCGGCGTCGCCAGTAATCTGCCCCTTCGAGGCAGCCGGTATCCATTCGGCCCAGAGCGGCGCCTCGAGCAGCTTCACGTGCGGTGTCGGTGAGTCCTGAATCAGCACCTTGAAATGATGCTTCGGAAGGTCCTGCGCCTGTGCCGGAAACGCAAGCGCGATCAGCATCGACGCTGAAAGCAGAAGGTTCGATTTCATTTTCGTCTCCCCCAAGTTCAGTTCAAGAAATTTGGCAGCCACATCGCGATGCCCGGAAAGGCTACGATCAGGGCAATCATCAGGAACAGCGTGATGATAAACGGCGCGGTGCCGATGATGACATCGTTCAAATCGCCGCGCTCGCGGATACCCTGCACGACGAACAGGTTCATGCCGACCGGTGGGGTCAGCAGCGCCGTTTCCATCAGTAGCACCACCAGGATGCCGTACCACACCGGATCATAGCCGGCCGCAACGACGATGGGGGTCGTGATCGGGATGGTCGCGACCATCATGGAGAGGGTCTCCATGAACATGCCGAGGATGATGTAGAACACGATGATCAGCATCAGCGTACCCAGTGGCGACAGGTCGAGCGACTTGACCAGCGTGCCGATCTGGTTCGGCAGGCCGATCGTGGTGATCACCACGTTGAGGAAGTAGGCGCCGATCACGATCGCCATGATCATGCCGGTGGTGCGCGCCGTGCCTTCGAAGATCTCGCCGATGACTTTCCAGGACAGGCTGCGCTCGTAGGCCGCGTAGGCGAAGGCGGCGAGAATACCGAGCGCGGCGGCCTCGGTCGCGGTCGCCCAGCCGATGTAGATCGAGCCGATCACCGCGGCGAGAATGACGAGCGGCGGCAGCAGGCCAGGCAAGGTGCGGATGCGCTGCTCCCAGCTCGTCACAACGGGGGTGCCGCCCCATGCAGGCCGCCAGATGCAGGCGGCGAGCACGGTCAGCATGAACAGGATCGACAGCACGAAGCCCGGAATGAAGCCCGCAAGATAGAGCTTCGGGATCGAGGTGTCGGTCATCGCGCCATACACGACCATGTTGATCGAGGGCGGAATCAGAATGCCGAGCGTGCCGCCCGCCGCGATGGTGCCGAGGAACAGCGGCTCGTTGTACTTGTGTTTCTTGATCTCGCCCATCGCGACGGTGCCGACCGTTACGGCCGTCGCGACGCTCGAGCCGGACGGGGCGCCCCACACCGCGCAGGCCACCACGTTGGAATGCATCAGCCCGCCGGGGAGCCAAGAGACCCACTGGGCGATTGCAGCATACATGCGCTCCGCCATACCGGTGCGCAGCATGATCTCGCCCATCAGCACGTAGAAC
>JBAVXH010000155.1:0-34709 GCA_049698215.1 Xanthobacteraceae bacterium
GTCGACTACTGATGCTCTCGCGCCGCGCCTTGCTTGCGCTTCCACTCCTCGCCACCACCGCGCAGGCGCAGACCTATCCGGCGGGCCAGGTGCGCATCATCGTGCCGTTTCCGCCAGGCGGGGCGACCGACGTCCTTGGCCGCGTGCTCGCGTCCGGCCTGCAGACGGTGTGGGGGCAGACCGTCATCTCGGAGTACCGGCCGGGCGCTGCCGGCGTGATCGGCACGCGGCAGGTGGTGGCGGCACCGCCAGACGGTGCGACGCTGCTGATGGCCTCCACCGGCGCGATCCTGTCGCTTGCAAGCGGCGCGCCGGCACCCTTCGATATCGCGCGCGAGCTCAGCCCCATCTCGCTGATCGCGGCCGCCCTACATCGTTGTGGTCAATCCGAACGTACCGGTGAAGACCGCCGCCGAGCTGATCGCGCACGCGAAAGCCAATCCCGGCAAGTTGTCGTTCGGCTCGTCGGGCGTTGGCTCCGCCTCGCATCTCTCGGGTGCGCTGTTCTGTCAGGTGGCGGGCATCGAGATGCTGCATGTGCCCTATCGTGGCACCGGGCCCGCGGTGACCGATCTGCTCGGCGGGCGCATCGATGCGATGTTCTCGCCCGCGCTGGTGGTCACGCCGCATATTACGGCGGGCACGCTGCGTGTCATCGGCGTAACGGGCGCCGCACGCTCCACGCTGTTTCCGGATTTTCCGACCGTCGCCGAGACCGGACTTCCCGGCTATCAGTCGCTCGGGTGGTTCGGGCTTTTCGCGCCGGCCGGCACGCCGCGCGACATCGTCGCGAAGGTGAGCGCGGATGTCCGCCAGGTGCTCACGACGCCCGAGGCCCAACAGCGTCTCGCCGAACAGGGCGCGGAGCCCGAGCCGAACGCACCGGAGATCTTCACGGCTTTCATCAATGCGGATGTCGCGAAGTGGCTCGACCTGGCCGTAAAAGCCGGGATCAGGCTTTCGAACTGAAGTATCTTTCCAGAATGTGCCGGTAGATCGTGGTCAGCACCACAAGATCGGCGGTCGCCACATGCTCATCGATCTTGTGCATCTGCTGGCTGAGCAAGCCGAACTCGATCACCGGGCAATAGTCCTTGATGAAGCGCGCGTCGGACGTGCCGCCGGTGGTCGAGAGCTTGGGTGTGAGGCCGGTGACCTCCCGGATCGCGCCGCTCACCAGTTCGACGAACGGCCCGGGCGGCGTGAGGAACACATCGGCATTCGAGGGCTCCCATTCGATGTGCCAGCGGATCTCGGCCCCGGCCGCCTTTGCGGCACGCGCCTCGATCAGCTCGCGCAGCTCCTCGCGCGTGCGCGTGTCGTTGAAGCGGATGTTGAAGCGCGCGCGCGCCTCGGCGGGAATCAGGTTCACGGTCTTGTTGCCGACGTCGATCGAGGTGAACTCGAGGTTCGACGCGCCGAAATGCGCGGTGCCGGCGTCGATCGGCTCCGCGTTGATCGCGACCATGAGCGCCGCGATGTTGCGCACCGGGTTGTCGGCGAGCTCCGGATAGGCGACGTGGCCCTGTGTGCCGGTGACGACCAGTGTGCCGTTCTGCGAGCCGCGGCGGCCGATCTTCATCATGTCGCCGAGCCGCTGCGGATTGGTCGGCTCTCCCAAAATGGCGTGGTCGAATTTTTCGCCGCGCTCGGCGGCCCATTTCAGCAGCTTCACGGTGCCGTTCACCGCGATGCCTTCCTCGTCGCCGGTGATCAGAAACGAGATCGAGCCCTTCGGCTTGCCGCCGTGCGCGCCGAGGTAGTCGAGCGTCGCCGCCATCTTGGCCGCGATCGCGCCCTTCATGTCGACTGCGCCGCGGCCGTAGAGTACGCCGTTGGCGATCTCGCTTGCGAACGGCGGATGCGACCATTTCGCCGCGTCGCCCGGCGGCACCACGTCGGTGTGGCCGGTGAGCATCAGATGCGGCGCGGCGGTGCCGATGCGTGCGTAGAGGTTCTCGATCGGGTCGGCGCCGGGCTCTTCAAAGGTGACGCGATGCACCGTGAAGCCCGCACCCTTGAGCCTCGTCTCGATGACAGCGAGCGCGCCGCCTTCGGCCGGCGTCACCGAGGGACAGCGGATGAGATCGCGTGCGATGGCGATCGGATCGGCCATAAGGCTAGTCGCGCAGCAACTCGTTGATGCTGGTCTTGGCGCGCGTCTGCTCATCGACGCGCTTGACGATCACGGCGCAGTAGAGGTTCGGGCCGGGCTGGCCGTTCTTCATCGGCTTGCCGGGCATGCTGCCGGGCACCACCACCGAGTAGGCCGGCACTTCGCCCACGAACACTTCGCCGGTTTCGCGGTCGACGATCTTGGTCGAAGCGCCGATGAACACGCCCATCGACAGCACCGAGCCCTCGCGCACGATCACGCCTTCGACCACCTCCGAGCGTGCGCCGACGAAGCAGTTGTCCTCGATGATGACGGGCTCCGCCTGCAGCGGCTCCAGCACGCCGCCGATACCGACGCCGCCGGAGAGGTGCACGTGCTTGCCGATCTGCGCGCAGGAGCCGACGGTCGCCCACGTGTCCACCATCGTGCCTTCGCCCACATAAGCCCCGAGGTTCACGAAGCTCGGCATCAGAACCACGTTCGGCGCGATGTAGGCGGAGCGGCGCACCACCGAGCCGGGCACGGCGCGGAAGCCCGCAGCGCGGAAGCGGTTCTCACCCCAGCCCTCGAACTTCGATGGCACCTTGTCCCACCAATTGGCGCCGCCCGCGGCGCCCGCGATCAGGCCCATGTCGTTGAGGCGGAACGAGAGGAGCACCGCCTTCTTGAGCCACTGGTTGACCTGCCATTTGCCGTTCTGCTTTTCGGCAACGCGCGCGTTACCGGAGTCGAGCAGATCGAGGGCTTCGTCCACGGCCTCGCGCACGGGCCCCTTGGTGGCGGGGCTCACGTCGCTGCGCTTCTCGAAGGCGTCGTCGATGGTCTTGGCGAGGTCTGACATTCCGAAAAATCCCGTGCAAAGCCTGGGGTTTGTCGGGGCCGGACCGCGCGATGTCAAGCCGGAGCGGAAATGCGCCCGAGAAAGCCCGTCAGATCGTCGGTGACGTGGTCCACGTGCGGCGCGTCATGGCCTTCCATTTCCCAGGCCTCGCGCAGTACCTCGCGCGAGCCCTCCGGCACCACCAGCACGGTGGTCATGCCGAGCGAATGCGGCACGGCGAGATTGCGCGCGAGGTCCTCGAACATCGCGGCGCGCGCCGGATTGACGCCGTGTGCCTTCAGGAAACGGTCGTAGGTCTGCGGCAGCGGCTTCGGCTCGAGCTCCGCCGCGATGATGTCGAACACGTCCTCGAACTTCTCGTGGATCTCGAGCCGCCGCATCACGGCGTCGGCATGCGCGCGCGTGCCGTTGGTGAGGATGAGCTTGCGGCCGGGAAGCTGCTCGATCGCCGCACCGAGCGCCGGATTGGGCTCGAGCGGCGAGTGATCGATCTGGTGTACGAAGGCGAGATACGCGTCCGGGTCCATCCCGTGCTCGGTCATCATGCCGCGCATCGAGGTGCCGTAACGCTTGTAGTAGTCCTTCTGCACCCGGAAGGCCTCGTCCTTGCTGACCTTCAGGAAGTCCGCGATGTAGGTGCGGATGCGCTCGTCCACCTGCTGCCACAGGTTCAGGTGATGTGGGTAGAGGGTGTTGTCGAGGTCGAAGACCCAGGTTTCGACGTAGGCGAAATCGCGGGGTGCGGTGCGGGCCGGGGCAGGGGACGACATGGCGAGGCTTGTAGCGCACCACGTAGGGCCGGCAAAGGAGCGGAGCGACGCGCCCGCCACCACTCGGAACGGCGGGCACGCTTCGCTTTGCCCGCCCCTACGGCTTGTGAGGTGCTATTCCCGGAACCGCACCGTCGCACCTTGCTTCCCGGCCATATCAATCACCGCAAACCCCGTCGCGGTCAGCCCCTGCGCGCCGCAATTCTTCTGCTCGGAAATCTCGAAGCGCACGTCGCGGGTGCAGAGCTGCATCGGGCCGCCCCAGGTTAGCAGCCGGTCGCCGCGCTTGAGCGACTGGCCCTCTTTGTCGACCGCTTCGGCGAACGAGTAGAGCCGCGCGGGCTTCGCCGGCAGGTCCGGCATGACGCATTTGCCGGCATCGACGCGATACCAGCCGCGCGTTGTCACCGCGCCGTTGTCGTCCACGCCGAGCGCGGCCATCACCGGGTAGGAGGTTTCGTTACACCAGGAGAAGCCGACGCCGTCCGCCGCCTTCACGGCGTCGAGCATCACCTGGAAGAACGTCGCGCCGTTGGCCGCATCGGCCGGCAGGCGGCGGTCCTTGAGGAACGCCTCGAGCGCGGCGCTGGTCTTCTTGCCTTCGAGCCCGTCGATCGGATTGGCGTCATAGCCGGCGACGACCAGCAGCCGCTGGATGCCGGCAAGGCGCGCCTGCGCGGGATCGTAATCGGCTTCCTCCCGCAGGTAGGCGGTGAGGCTTTGTTCGGACTCCGAGGGTTTGATCTGCGAGAAACGCGCGAGCCGCTGGCCGGAGCGGGTCTGGCACGCCTTCGCGGCCGCGATCACGAAATTGCCGTCGGCGATGCAGAAATCCGCGTGGCCCGCCTGCGGGAGCGGCGAGGGACCGTAGGCGGCCAGCGCCCGCGGGTGCACATAGACCTTGTCGGCTGTCAGCGCGCCCTGCAGCACGGTGCGGCATGCGCCCGGATCGACCCGGAGCCAGCCGCGCGTCGCGGCGGCGTCCTTTTCCTCAAGGGCGAGCGCGAGGTCGAGGACGTAGCTCGTCTTATTGCAGAACTGCAGGTCGGCGCGCGCGGGCGCGGTGAAGCTGAGCGCCACCGCCAGTGCTAGGATGAAGCGCGATCCCATGAGGCCCCGCGAATCGCCGTCACCTATCGATGAATCGAATTGGTGGCGGGAGCAAGGTGCGGGTATCCGGACTGACCAGAGACGACCATGCGCCGCCGCCCCTCCGCCCGATTGCTGATCCTCGACCCGCAGGATCGCCTGCTGCTGTTCCGCTACGTCTTCCGGGACGGGGCGCTTGCCGGCGAGGACTATTGGGGGACGCCCGGCGGGGCTCTCGAAAACGGAGAGACATTCGAACGGGCGGCGATACGCGAGCTTTGCGAAGAGACTGGCATTACGGTGCCGCGTGTTGATCCGCATATCGCGGAGCGGGAGTTCGTGCTGCGGATTCCGAGCGGCGAGGACGTCGTGGCGCAGGAGCGCTACTTCATCGTCCGGGTTGGGCAGGTCGGGCTATCCCGCTCCGGCCTGTTGCCGGATGAAGTCGATGTGATCGCCGAACACAAGTGGTGGACGCGCGATGAGATCGCGACGGCACAGGTGCAGATCTGGCCTCAGGATATTCTGACGATGCTTGGCGGCGCGGACCGTTAGGCGTGCGCCGCCACCGCCTCGCGATAGGCGGAGATCTCGGCCGCGGTGGGCGGTGCGATTTCGTCCAGCTCGCGGATGCGGCGGTCGATCTCGCCGATCACGTGCTTGGAGAACGGGCCAAGGTGCAGATACATCGCCATCAGCGTCACGATCTGGCGCAGCGCGCCCGGGTTGGTCTTGCCGACCTCGACGAACACCTTCCAGAACGGCTCGCGCACTTCGGGCAGTCGCGTGAAGATCTTGTAGAGCACATCGACGCCGTGGTTCTTGCGGATGTCGCCGTCGGCGAGCTGCTTCGGGCGGCCGGTGCGGTCGAGCATCTTCGACAACCGCGACAGCCGGCCCGCATAGGCTTGCGGGCTGAACACATTCGCCAGCACGGTCCTGTAGTCAGTGAGGATGTCGCGCAGCGGGCGCTTGGTGTCGAAGTTGCAGCCGAGCGTGCACTGGTCGCCCGCCTGCTCGACCCGCATGATGTCGTGGCCCTCGTGCAGCCGGCCTTCCTTTTCGAGGCGGCGGGTGAGCTGCGTGCCGGGGAGCGCATAGAGCAGGCCGACCATGCAGATCGGCACGCAGCAGTCCTCGATGAACTCGGTCATCGAGTTCGCGACTGAAACCTTCTCGGTGTCGAAGCCGAGGATGAAGCCCGCCGTCACGAACATCCCGTAGCCGTAGATCTTCTGGATGCTCTCGGCGATGTTGCGCTTGGTGTTCTGCTTCTTGCGCATCTGGATCAGCGTCTCGGGGTCCGGGCTCTCGATGCCGACGAAGATGCCGAAGAAGTTCGCATCCTTCATCGCCTGCAGCATGTCGTCGTCATCGGCGATATTGATCGAGGCTTCGGTCGAGAATTCGAACGGGTAGTCGTGCTCCTCCAGCCACTGCTTGAGGCGCGGCATCAGCGGACGCAGGTTTTTCCGGTTGCCGATGAAGTTGTCGTCGACGAAGTCGACATGACCGCGATAGCCGCGGTCATACAGCGCCTGCAGCTCGGCGAGGATCTGGTCGTTGGTCTTGGTGCGCGGCACGCGGCCGTAAAGCTCGATGATGTCGCAGAATTCGCAGGTGAACGGGCAGCCGCGCGAGAACTGCACGCCAATGTAGAGATACTGCTCGAGCTTCAAGAGATCGTAACGCGGCATCGGGCTTTGCGTCATGTCGATCTTGAATTTCTCGGCCGTGAACACGCCCTTGCGCTCGCCATGCTCCCACGCGGCGATGAAGTCCTTCATGATGTGCTCGGCCTCGCCGATCACCTGGAAGTCGGCGTTGGCGTAAAGATGCGGGCTCGACGACACGTCCGGTCCGCCGACGACCACCGGCTTGTTGTGCAGGTGCGCAAGCTCGATCAGGTAGAGGAAGTCCGGCTGCTGGTTGAGCATGCCGCCGATCATGACCAGATCGGCCCAGTCGAGGTCGGCGTCGGTGAGCTCTTCGGTGTTGCGATTGACGAGGCGGAAGTCCCACTCCTTGGGGCACATCGCAGCGACCGTGATCAGACCGAGCGGAGCCGCCGGATACTTCGCGCCGACCAGTTCGCAGGCCTCGGTGTAGTTCCAAAACGAGTTTGGAATGAACCGCGGATAGATCATCAGGACGCGCGTGGACATTCCCCCTCCGGGCCGTGCAGCCACCATCGCACGGGCGCTTATGCCGCCTCAAGTGCGGCAGCGCAACAGTGCGGGTTTTCCCTGACGGAACAGCCGTTTGCTGCTTACCGATGCATCAGGGTTCCGGAGCCCGCGTCGGTAAGAAGCTCGATCAGCACGGCGTGCTCCTGCTTGCCGTCGAGGATGACCACGCCCTCCACGCCCGCCTCGAGGGCGTACATGCAGGTTTCGACCTTCGGGATCATGCCGCCCGAGATCGTGCCATCGGCGATCAGACGCCGCGCGTCGTCGATCGACAGCTCCTTGATCAGCTGCTTCGATTTGTCGAGCACGCCCGGCACGTCGGTGAGGAGGAGCAGGCGCTTCGCCTTCAGCGCGCCCGCGATTGCGCCCGCGAAGGTATCGGCGTTGACGTTCCAGGTGCCGCCCTCGGCGGAGGTCGCGACCGGCGCCAGCACCGGGATCAACTCGCGGCCAAGGATCTGGTTGAGCACGGTGACATCGACCTTGTCGGGCTCGCCGACGAAGCCGAGGTCGATCACCTTCTCGATGTTCGAATCCGGGTCCACCATGGTGCGCGTCACCTTGCGCGCCTGCACCATGTTGCCGTCCTTGCCGGTCAGCCCGACCGCCTTGCCACCTGCCGAATTGATGTAGCCGACGATCTGTTTGTTGATCGAGCCGGCAAGCACCATCTCGACGATGTCGACGGTCTCCTTGTCGGTGATGCGCAGGCCGGCGGCGAACTCGGACTTGATGCCGAGGCGCTTGAGCATGTCGCCGATCTGCGGTCCGCCGCCGTGGACGACCACCGGATTGATTGCGGTCTGCTCCATCAGGACGATGTCCTGCGCGAAGCTTTTCGCCATCGCGTCATTGCCCATGGCATGGCCGCCGTATTTCACCACGACGATCTCCTCGTCGTAGCGCTGCATGTGCGGCAGCGCTTCGACGAGGATGCGGGCCTGGTCCTGCGGCGCAACGGTCATTGGCGGTCCCGGTGGTTTTCCGGCGCCGCTTGTAGCGGGCGAGGATGACAGGGGAAAGAGGCCGCATTCTCTCTTTCCCCTCGCCCTGCGAAGCGGGGAGAGGGTCGCCGCGAAGCGGCGGGGAGAGGGGCGCTTGTGATGTGCGAAATCCCCTCTCCCGCCCTCTCCCGCAAGCGGGAGAGGGGAAAGAAGGAGAGGTCGCGTGCTTAAGACAGATGCGATGCGATCAGCGCCTCGCCCATGCGCACGAAGCGTGAGGCAGGGCCCTGCCGGCCGACGCTTTGCGCGCTGACCCGCGCGCCTTCGAGCAGCAGAAAGAGCTCATCCGCGAGCATCTCGGGCTCGGCGACGCCGATGGTGCCGCACAGTGCGATCAGCCGCTCGCGCTGCTCGGTCTTGAACTGCTCGATCACGCGCCGCGCCGGATGGTCCTTCTCGGGCAGTTCGATCGCCGCGTTGGCGAGCGCGCAGCCGCGCTGGTCCGTATCGAGGAGGTGCGCTTCCATCGCCTGCAGCCAGCCGCGCAACTGCGCGCGCGGGTCGCCGGGATGGGCAGCCGCCAGCGCGTCCCAGAACTTGCCGGCTTCGGCGGCGAGCCGCCGCAGGTATTCCGCCACCAGCTCATCCTTGGACAAGAAGTGCCGGTAGAGCGTCATCTTGTTGGTCCCGGCGGCCTCGGCGATCGCCTCGACGCCCACGGCCCGGATCCCCAGCCGATAAAACAGGTCCCCCGACGCCGTCAGAATGCGTTCGCGTGGCGGCGTTTGCGAATTTGCATGGTTGGAAAGGGCGTTTGCAGCAGGAGGCATGGAAATTTGCCTTGACAGGGGTGTTACCGGTCAGTAACACATACATATGTGACCGGTCAGTAACACGCCAGAGGCTGAAAGTCACGGGCGAAGTGAACGCCTCGGGCGGCCGGAGCAAACGAAGGGACCACAGCCATGAACATCCTCTATGTCGCCTCCAGCTCGCGCGGCAGCGCCTCCTATTCCAACCGCGTGGCCACCAATGTGCTCACCGAATTGCGCAGCCGCAATCCGGGCGCGACCGTCACCGTGCGCGATCTCGGGCGCGAGCCGTTGCCGCACATCACCGATGACTTCGTCACGGCCACACGGGGCGCGACCATGCCGGAGACGGATGAGCAACGCGCGCTGCTCGCCCGCTCCGAGGCGCTGGTGGACGAGCTGCTCGCCGCCGACGTGATCGTGATCGCGGCACCGATGATCAACTTCACCATTCCGTCCAACCTGAAGGCCTGGATCGACTACGTGGCGCGCGCCGGCCGCACCTTCCGCTACAGCGAGAAGGGGCCCGAGGGCCTGGTGAAGGGCAAGCACGTGATCATCGTGGCGGCGCGTGGCGGCGTCTATCAGGACGCCGGCAAGGCGCTCGACTTCCAGCTTCCCTACCTGAAAGGCGTGCTCGCCTTCCTAGGCATGACCGACTTGGAAGTGCTCGAGGTCGAAGGCACCGCCTATGGCCCCGAGGCCGCCGAGAAGGCGGTCACGGCCGCAACCGCGAGGCTGCATGCGACCTGTGAGCAGCGCCTGGCGCAAGCCGCGTAACCGACTCAAACAAGAAGAAGGAGAAGAGAAAATGCGATTTTGCCATGATGAGTTGACGCTCGATGACATGCTGAACGATCCGCTCATTGGAGCGGTGATGCGCGCCGACGGTGTCGATCCCGAGCAGCTCGGCGCGGAGCTTGCCCGCGTTGCCGAAGAACGAGACGAAGCGCCCCCCGAATGACAAGGTGACGTGGACAGCGAGGACGCATTCGGCGAAAAAGCCGTATGCGTCCTTCGCTCAAGTCAGCGCTCGCCAATGCGGCGCTGGTGATCGTTTCGCTCGCGGTGACTTATCTCGCCGCGAGCTTTGTTATCTTCCGTTTCCTGCTGCCGCATCTGTCGCTCAACCTGCATCCGCATTTTCCCGACATCGCCGAAGTCTTCGCGCAGACGTCGAAGGCCGGCACTGTGCCGCGCGATTACATCGCGCTGCTGGGCGATTCCTATGCGGCAGGGCAGGGGGATGGCTTGCTCGCCGCGAACGGCGACCGTGCGAAGTTCGTGCACTCGGCGCAGGTTCTGCATCGTCTCACTGGACGCGATGTGGTGAGCCTCGGACTCGGCGGCGCCGGCAGCGTGCAGGCGATGGTGCGCCAGCCGGCCCGCATCCTCAAGGGCACCTGCTTCCTCTATCCGCGGCTCGATCCGCCGCGCCAGATCGTCGTCTATTTCTACGAGGGCAACGATCTCGATGAGAACGGCTACATCGTGGGCCGTGTGGCGGGCGATGGCTCGGTCACGCGCGAGACGATCGCGCGCTATGTGGCCGATCGCTACGCGACGCCGTCGTGGTTTCGCTGCTTCACCGATCTCGGCGAGACGACCTTCAAAATGGCGCACTTCCTGATCACCAACGCGGAGAGCTTCGAGACGCTGCGCAAGCCGTCGGCGCACAACAAGGTGCTGGCCGGCGGCGCGCCGCATGCGGCGCCTGCGTTGCAGAAGCCGCCCGCCGAGCGCGATCCGAACACGCTGGAGGCGTCGTTCACGGTGTTCGACGTGTCGCTCGAGTGGCTGAGGCAGAATTTTTCGGCGCCGGTGACGGTCGTCTATCTGCCGTCGCCGGCGGTGATCTATCGGCACGCCGACACATCGGTCGATGTGTACACGTACTGGCCGCTCAACGAGGTACGGCCCATGTCCGCCGCGGAGATTTATGCGGCGAGCCAGCGCAGCTGCGAGCGAATCCGCGCGCTAACGCTTGCGCGCGACGCGCGCTTCATCGACATGCGTCCACCGCTGCGCGCAGCAGCTGCATCAGCGATGATCCACGGTCCGCAGGACTGGAATCATTTCAGCGCGGCGGGCTACCGCGTGCTCGGGGAGGTGCTGGCGCGCACGATCGACGACCGCGCCAGCAGCGAGTGCCGCGACTGGTAATCGGCTGTCCCGCGAAGAGTTGCCGCCATCCTCGCCGCAAAGCAGAATGCACCACCACGCTCTCGGGTCGCCCCGCGGCGCGCCCGAGGATGTCCCCGCCTGTGTGAGATATCTCACATTCAGAGGCCGAAGATCGAGTATCCTCGTTTCGTCCAGACGTTGAAATCTCTTTGGTTGAGAGGAGGAGTCCCATGTCGATCGCATGCGATTGGCGGATGGCCCGCCGCGATTTCTTGCAAGGGACGGCAATGGCTGCGGTGACCCTGGGGTTTCCTTCACCGGCTGGCGCGGAAGATCGGCCCGCCACGCACAACATGCTGGTGTTCGGGGATCAGACGGTTTTCTTTTCGCACCTGCCCATGTTCCACGGCCTGAACGAATCCGGCACGGATTTTGTGTCGCCGCACCGCTTCCAGGTAATCTTGCAGGCAGCGCTGACGGCGGAGCAGATGGCGGCCTACGTCAAGGACCGGCAGGCGCATCCCGATACCCAATTCTATACCCTCGGTCCGGAGCGGTTCGTGCTGACCCGGCTGTTCGAGCCGAAGACGGCACCGCAGACGACGGAATTCACCGCGACGGTGTTTCGTGGGCATCTGGAAGCGCAGCCGAACCAGCCGGTCCGCGGTCTCGAACAGGTCAAGATAAAAATCGGCCGCGCTGTGCACGGCCGGAAATTCGATCCGCGGGCAACCAAGCCCGACGCGCTGGAGTATCTGCTGTTCGGCCGCGGCTCGGAGCGGTTTCTGGCGCATGCGATCAACGCGCCGCCCGATTTCGATCACGTCCTGAGCGTGAGCGTCAGTCCCAACCCGGCCGACCGGGATTTGGAGCAGGAGGTGCATGTCTCGATACCCGACCGCAAGAACGTGGCGGCGCAGCGTCTGCGCGAGGGGCAGCGCGTAGACGCGATGATGCGTGTGGGTTCAGGCGCGCCCACGAAGGTGCAACTCGAAGCCGGAAAGCGGATCTATTTCGAAGAGGGCGAGCTCATGGTCCCGCCGACGTTCGATCTCACCGCGGAAGAAAAGAAGGACTGAGCGCAGGAGCCGGCATTTATCCTCGACGGTCCCGCACCACTCGCACAATCGCAGCGCGCAGCTCCGGCATGCCTGAGCCCTCGCGTGACGAGGTGACCAGGATCTCCGGAAACGCCGCGGGCCGCTTGGCGAGCGCCGCCGCCGTATCGGCGCCGCGCTGCTCCAGCTCCCCCTTCTTCACCTGGTCCGCCTTGGTGAGCACGATCTGATAACTGACCGCCGCCTCGTCGAGCGTCTTGAGCACCGCGGCGTCCGCCTCCTTCAGCCCGTGCCGCGCGTCGATGAGCACATAGACGCGCGCGAGGTTGGCGCGCCCGGCGAGATAGGCGTGGATCAGCGCGGTCCAGGCCGCGACCGTCGCCTTGGGGGCTTCCGCATAGCCGTAGCCCGGCATGTCGACGAGGCGCAGGGGTGAGTCGGCGCCGGCCGCGAAATAGATCAGCTCCTGCGTGCGGCCGGGCGTGTTCGAGGTGCGCGCCAGCGCCTTGCGCCCGGTCAGCGCATTGATCAGGCTCGACTTGCCGACGTTCGAGCGCCCCGCGAAGGCGATCTCGACGCCCTTCATCGGCGGCAGCCGCTCCGCCGTGCCGGCCGCGGCGGCAAACTGCCAGTCGGCCGCGAACAGCTTGCGGCCGGCTTCGATCTCGGCGGCGGAAAAGCGCATCATCTCACTCCAGTGCCGCAGCCGGCAGCCAGAACACCTCGCCCGAGGCTTCCGCGGTGTCGAGCCAGAGAAAATTCGTCTCGGGAAAGCTCGCTTCCAGCGCGGGGCGGCAGCGCCCGATCTCGCACAGAAGTCCGCCGTCGTCGCTGAGATGGCGGCGCGCGTCGCCAAGTATCCGCCGCACGATGTCGAGTCCATCCGCGCCGGCTGCGAGCGCGAGGCGCGGCTCGTGCCGATATTCCTTCGGCAGCCGCGCCATGCCTTCCGCGTCCACGTAGGGTGGGTTGCACAGAATAATGTCATAAACCGAGTCGCCGACCGGCTTGAACAGATCGCCGCGCGTCAGCCGCACGCGCTCCTCAACGCCGTGCTCCGCCACGTTGATCTTTGCCACCGCGAGCGGATCCTTCGAGACATCGACCGCATCAACCCGCGCGTTCGGAAACACCTCGCAGGCGAGAATCGCAAGACACCCCGAGCCGGTGCAGAGATCGAGCACGCGCGTCACTGCCATGCGATCGATGAGCTGCTCCTCACCCGTGAACAGTTCGCTGTAGAGAAGTTCGGCGAGATATGAGCGCGGCACGATCGCGCGCTCGTCGATGGTGAACGCGTGGTCCTGCAGATAGGCGCGCTTCACGAGATAGGCGGCGGGCGTGCGCGTGTCCACGCGCTTCTCGATCAGGCCGAACACATGCCGCCGCTCGGCTGCGGTGAGCCGCGCCGGGAGAAACGCTTCGGCGTTTTCCTTGGGCAGGTGCAGCGCCTCGCAGACCAGGAACATCGCGTCCTCGACTGCGTCGCGCGTGCCCTGACCGAACGCGAGCTTCGCCTCGGTAAAGCGGCTCGCCGCATAGCGGACGAAGTCAAGGATCGTGACGAGTTCGTGGGGCGGGGACTTGGAGGTTTTCGCTGGCATAAGGCGGGGCATTCCGGCGGGACAGAATGTCCTTATAGCAAAGCGCGCCGATATCCGCCGCGCCACCTGCCGAGTTGCCAGCGTGCGGATCTTACCGGAAGCCCAGCGGCACGCCCAGCCGGCTGCCGGCAGGCGGGCTTAGTGTCGCGAGCGGATCCTCGCCGTGCAGCTTGTAGAGCTGCACGAACTCCTCGGCGAGCTCATAGCACAGGGTGATCTTGTGCTCGGGCCCGACCCACTTCGCGCCGGAACCACCGCAGGTCTGCGCCTCGATGGTGAACGGCTTCTTCCAGGCGTATTCGTCGACGAGCCGGTCGGCGACGCGCTCCATCAGGCCGGTCACCCGGAACACCTGCTCGAACAGGTCGAACGATCCTTCCGCCTTGCCATAGACGATCTGATAGGTCGTGCGCGGCTGGTCCGGCGCGCGCCGGTGCGGCTTGAGCGCCTGCTCCCAGGACCACTGGGCATTGCTGTAATCGAAGACGCAGGTCTCCTGCCGGTCGTCCGGCAGGTTCACCTCGTTGGCGAGGTCCTCGAACTGCTCGCCGTCCGACCCGACCATCAGGCAGATGATGTTGTAGGCGCGCTGCAGATCGAGGCCGTGCGCATCGTAGTAGATGACCGTCTCGCGCTTGGCGCGGCTGCGCGCGTCGTTGATCATCCAGCTCTTCGCCGAGTTGACCAGCGTGCGGTGGGTGAACTCCGTCTTCATCTCGAGCATCGTGACGGTCGCGAACGCGTCGGCCGCGTTTTCCTCGCGGCCGAGCACCGGAATCCCGAGGTCGGAGATCAGGCCGTGCGCCGCCTCATGCAGCAGCACGAACAGCATGTTGCCGACCGCGAACTCGGTCGTCGCCTTGAGCTTGTCCCGCGGCACGTCCTTGACGCGCGGATGCGTCGAGATCGCCTCGACCGCCGCCTCGAGCCGCGCCGCGCAATCCGGATCGTCGGCAGGCGGACCGGCCCAGAGCAGCCCGCCGGAGAGCGTCACGAATGCCAACACCGCAGCGCATCGCCGCAACCAGCCGAGCGCAGCGCGTCCCAGTTCAGCCGGCTTGTTCATCTGCGGCTCCACGGTGTCTGCGCGGGCGATGGCGTGCTTTCCGTAATACCGCCGCGCAAATCGCGCGCCAGCATGTACAATGGTAGCGGCGCCCATGGACCTTCGGTGCGTTCGACTGCCCCGCGCCCGCTGCGCAAGATGGGGTCGCGCCGCAGCCGATCTGGGGCGATCACGCGTCTTTGTTCAGGAGGTAAGGGGATGCCCGGCTTCGAGGAGTGGGAAAGTTTTTACATCATCGTCGGCGCGGCCGCGGGTGCGCTGATCGGCCTGCAATTCGTCGTCATGACGCTGCTCGCCGACCGGCCTCCCGCAGTCGAGATGGGCGCCGCCTACGCGACGCCGACCATCGTTCATTTCAGCGCCGCGCTGCTGCTCTGCGCGCTGTTGCGCGCGCCCTGGCACGGCATCGCGCCGGCCGCGGTCCTGTGGGGCCTCACCGGAGTGTGCGGCTTTATCTACGAGCTCATCGTGATGCGCCGCATGCGCGCGCAGAGCCGGTATGAGAACGCGTTCGAGGATTGGTTCTTCCACGTGGTGCTGCCGCTCTCGGCCTACGCGCTGCTCGCCGTGTCGGCTGTTGCGGCGTTGTGGCGTCCCAACGAAGCGCATTTCGCCGTCGCCGCCGCCACGCTGCTGCTGCTCTTTGCCGGCATTCACAACGCCTGGGACGCGGTCACGTGGCACCTGCTGGTGCGGCGGGTGAAGGATGGGGAGAAGGGATAGCCACCAGACTTGCCCTGCTCGGGACGCGCAACCTCACTCTTGCCACGACTGCCGCAGATCCGCTATATGACCACTGTAGTCATACCTAGGACATGCCATGCGCAAGGTTCAACTGAAGGACGCCAAGGCAAATCTGTCGGCGGTGGTGGACGAGGCTACGCGCGGCAAGCCGTCCGTTATCACCCGGCACGGAAAGCCGGAGGCGGTCGTCCTCGGCTTTGCCGAGTGGGAACGGCTGTCGCGCGTGCCGTCCTTCGGCCGGCTTCTGATGTCGGCACCGCTCGAGCCGGGGGATTTGCCGGAGCGCAACCGCGCACCGGTGCGTAACGCCCGCCTGTGACGCGCTATCTGGTCGATACCAACGTCATCTCCGCTGCCGCGCCAACGGCGGCGGTAGCGCGCCCCGAGCTGATCGCATGGATGGACGCGCAGTCCTCCGCCCTTTTTTTGTCGGCGGTCACCATTGCGGAGATCGCTGACGGAATTGCGAAGGCCCGGCGCGAGGGCGCGACGCGCGAGGCCTCCGGCTTGTCGGCCTGGCTTCGCGCGCTGCTGCACCTCTATGGCCAGCGCGTGCTGCCCTTTGATGTCCCGACCGTGGAAATTGCCGGCGCCCTGAGCGACCTTGCCCGCGGCCGCGGCCATTCTCCCGGCTTTGCCGATATCGCGATTGCCGCAACGGCGCGCCACCACGGCCTCACGATCCTGACCCGCAATGCGCGCGATTTCGCTCCGATGGACGTCGCGGTCGTCGATCCGTTCCGCAAGTTGCCATCACGGAGCAGATGAGTTTCGCAGATGAGTTGAAAGGCGTTGCGGGAGGATGACTGCCGAGACGTCGCCCTGTTTCCCGCCTCCGTCGGATGAGAAACGCCGGTCATTGCAGCGCGACGGTGCTCGTGAAGGCGCCATTGTTTCCGTTGAACAGAAGCTGGTTGTTGCCGTGGGTACGAATCTGGCCGGCACTGGACGCCGAGACACCGTTCACGTTGCCGGAGATCAGCGAACCTCCCACCACGACTGTCACGCTGCCGGCTCCGGAAGCCGCCGATGCGAGCACGCCGATTCCGTTGCCGGCATTCCCCGAGATGTGAGAATCCTTCAGCGACACGGTAACGCCTGCGGCGCCGCCGGTCGTAAAGGCGCGCCGATGCCGTTGCCGGAGTTTTCGGTGAAGAGGCTCGCGCTGATGTTGGCGTTGATGCCGACGGTGCTGGCGCTTCCATCGATGAAAAGCCCATTCGTACTGCGCTCCACCTTCACGTTGCGCAGATGTACGTTGGCAAACCCGCTGCCACTGGGTCGCACCTGAATGCCCGTACCGCCGTTGTTGTAGAAAACTGAGTCGCTCACATGCAGCGTCCCGGAACCGGTGGGTGCAAAGACAAGTCCGTGACCATTCGGCCCGCCATTGTTGCCGATGCGAACGCGGTGCAGGTGGAGAGAGCCTTGACCAATGAAGTTTACGCCAACTCCGGCGACGGCAAGGCCGTCCATCACGAGACCTTCGATGGTTACGTCGGTGCCAGCGGCTGTGCTGACGGTGACAGTCCCCGCCGGGGCCTCCCACAGCGCATCGCCGCACGAAATGGTGATTGGCTGGAAGATGCTGGCTCCATTGTAGTTGCCCTTGTCGAGGCAGACGATCTCGCCAGTTGGGCCGGCGACCGGGAGTGCACTGCTCATCGAGCTACAAGGCGCCACTAGCGTGCACGCCGCGCCGCCGCCGGCGTGCGCCAGATAGGCTATGTTTTCCGGCGCTGGAGGGCGTCGCCTGAAACGAAAGGCCGATAAGTGCGGTCAAGAGGACAGGAATTGACTTGCTCATTGTGGATCCTTTCTGACCAGACGGGCGCCGTCGCGCCCCTCCAGAATTATGCACCAAAGCGGCGGCCAAAGGCGCAGCGGTATTTGACGGCGCTGGCATTTGACTTTGACCCCAGCGCTGAGGGGAACTAAAGCTGAAATGCATTGCGCGGGCAGGCGCTGAATTTGACGCGCCGCAGGCGCGCAATGTCTCGCCCCGCCGCCGTATGTTCTTCTTTCGCGGAGAGCTTCCATGATGGGTTTTGTCGGCAGACAAGCGCTTGCGGCAGCTCTTGCGCTCGGAGTTTGTACGGCCGCGAGCGCCGATGATGTGCTGTTCGAAAACGTCCGCATCTTCGATGGCAAAGGCGCAGCCCTTTCCGCCCCGTCGAATGTGCTGATCAAGGGCAACGTGATCGCGCGCATCTCGACAGGCGCCATCGCGGCCGAAGGAGTCGTGCGCATCGCCGGAAACGGGCGCACGCTGATGCCCGGCCTGATCGACGCGCATTGGCACGCGATGCTGGCACGCACGATCCCGGCACAGGCGTTCGGTGACGTCGGCTACAACAATCTCGCGGCCGGCGACGAGGCGACCGACACTTTGATGCGCGGCTTCACCACCATTCGCGACGTGGGCGGGCCGGCGTTCGGACTCAAGCACGCCATCGACGACGGCCTCGTCAAGGGCCCGCGCATCTATCCGTCCGGCGCCATGATCACCGTCACCAGCGGGCACGGGGATTTCCGCCAGCTGACCGATCTGCCGCGGACGATCGGCGGCATGCTTACGCGCATGGAGCAGATCGGCGGCGCCATCGTGGCGGACAGCCCCGACGAGGTGCGCGTGCGCGCGCGCGAACAGCTCATGCAGGGCGCCTCCCAGGTCAAGTTGACGGCGGGCGGCGGAGTGTCGTCACCCTTCAGTCCGCTCGACGTGACCACCTTCACCGAGGCCGAACTGCGCGCCGCCGTTGAGGCGGCCGAGAACTGGGGCACGTATGTCGCCGCGCATGCCTTTACGCCGGCTGCGATCAAGCGGTCCATTGCCGCCGGTGTGAAGTGTATCGAACACGGCACGCTGATGGACGAAGACACCGCCAAACTGATGGCCGAGAAGGGCATCTGGCTGAGCATGCAGCCGCTCCCGGAGGAACTGAGGCTGGGCTTTCCGGTGGGCTCGGTCCAGCGCGCCAAGGCGGATGAGATCTGGCCTGGCATCGCCAGGTCCTACGAGCTGGCGAAGAAGTACAAGATCAAGACCGCGTGGGGCACCGATGTGCTGTTCTCCCGCGCGCTGGCGCAGCAACAGGGGGCGATCCTGGCCTCGCTTTCCCGCTGGTACACCCCCGCCGAGGCGCTGGTCATGGCGACATCGGCCAACGCCGAACTGCTGGCGCTGTCCGGCAAGCGCAATCCCTACCCGGGCAAACTCGGCGTCGTGGAGGAAGGCGCGCTCGCCGACCTGCTGCTGGTCGACGGCAATCCGCTGGACAATCTCAATCTTGTCGCGGACGCGGCCAAGAACTTCCTGGTCATCATGAAGGATGGCAAGGTCTACAAGAACACGCTGACCAGGTGAGCCCCCACTGCGCTTCCTTCGCATACTGATCGCGGGACTGTGGGCGCTGTGCCGGGCCCTGCTCGTCGCCTGGGCGAGCCTCGCCATCTACTATTCGAATCTGCCGTGGCCGCAACTGCGCCTCGGGCTGGCGGCCGCCTTTGCGGCATTCGCGATCTGGGCGTTCTGGCTGTCGCGCCGGCGCAGCATGTCCGCGATCGCGTTCGCGCTGTTTCTCGGTGTGGTCGCGTGGTGGGTCGCGATACCGCCCTCGCATAATCGCAACTGGCGGCCGGAGGTCGCGGTGATGCCGCGCGCGGTGATCGACGGCGACCGCGTGCGCATCACCGGTGTGCGCAACTTCGACTACCGGAGCCGGAACGATTTCACCGTGCGCTACGAGGAGCGCGAGGTGCAGCTCTCGCACCTGACCGGGCTGGATTTCTACGTGTCCTACTTCATGGAGGGGCCGGTCGGGCACACCTTCGTCAGTTTCATCTTCGACAACGCAGCCCCGCTCGCTATCTCGATCGAGACGCGGCCGGAGGTGGGAGAGGGCTTTGCGCCGGTCGCCTCGATGTTCAAGCAATTCGAGCTGATCTACGTGGTGGGCGACGAGCGCGACCTTGTGGGCGTGCGCGCCAATCACCGGCAGGAGCCGATCTACCTCTATCGTCTCAATACCTCGGCCGAGGATGCGCGCCGGCTGCTGCTCGTCTACCTGGAGCGGATCAACGCGCTCGCCGACCGGCCGGAGTTCTATCACCTGCTGACCAACAGCTGCACCATCAACATCGTGCGTTACGCGAACGCCGCCGGCCGCACCGGCCGGATCGACATCCGCCACATCCTCAATGGCCTCGCCGACAGCTACCTCTACCGCTCGGGCCGCATCGACACGACGCTTGCGTTCGACGAACTGCGGCGGCGCTCCCAGATCAACGACGCCGTGCGCGCGGCCGATGGCGCGCCCGATTTCGCGCAGCGCATCCGCGCATCCCTGCCGACGATTGCGCGGTGATGAATCCCGCGTGCGCGCGTGATGCGGCTCTTCGCGCGGCCTTGCGCTACATCCCGCAATTCCACATCGGCCCGATCGGCGTGCTGGTCCAGCACGGGCCGAAGCCGCCGGCGTTCCAGCGCCCGCGATAGAATTGCGGATAGCCCCAGCCGTAACGCCATTCGCCGCCTGAGATGTAGCGGCGGTCGCGCGAAAAATCGCCGCCGCCGTGGCGCGGGCTGCGATCGCGCCATTCGGCAAGCGGGAGAGGCTGGCGATAGCCGGGCAGGAATCCGTAAGGGCCGTATTTCGGCGGCGGCTTCGGGCGCACCACGATTTTCAGGTCGCGCTTGCCGTCGGCGGATTTCGCGAGTGCCGCGTTCGGCATCAGCAGCGATGCCGCGACGGCGGCAGCGAGCGCGGTGTGGAGAAGGGAAATCATGCGGAGGAGCTTATGGCTCGCTTGTCTTCTTTGCCAGCCACCATCGTGGGCCGCACCGTCTTCATTGGCCATCGAGGCGTAGGACGTGTTGGGCAGAGCTGAGAAGAGCGTCGCAGGACCGTTGCCCTATGGCTTCACCTTTTTCCGAGCCGCGTTGGCAATGACTGCGCCTATCCGTTTCTGAACTTCTCTATCGAATAACGGGTCGTCGAGGTCGTGAGGTTTCGCCGAATCCGGATCGTGAACAATGACGCCAAGCCGTGACGGCCGTGCCCCGGTCTTGAAAGACCACAGCTTCTGAAGCATCGACAAGGTTGACTGCCGCCACGAAATACCAAACCCGAACCGCCGAGATCCTTGGCTAAGGCAAACGATGCCAATGGTAATGCCCAGCACGATGCCGAAGGCAATCGCGATATAAGTCGTTAACTGCAGCGCCTGCGGCAACATTGAAAATCCAGAACGGCTCTCCCGCTCGGAAAAGCGAGCGGCGCTCCAGGTGAAACGCCATTGGGCCGGCGACAATCGCTCCCTAACTGGGTGAAACGGAGCGGCCGGCTTCCAGCCGGCCGCTCATTCGATCTGCGTCAGTCGCAGCGGCGAATTCTGCGCATCGACCCATCGTCGCGCTGGATTGTAATCGTTCGGCATCCCCGGTCGTAACGCACTTCGCGCTCGCGGAAGCGACGGCGATCGTACTCGCGATAGCGCGGACGGTTTGGCTCGCCAACCTGGATGCCGACGCCAGGTACCACGATTCCGATGCCCTGGGCACTGGAGGAGGCCGGGGCATAGAACGTGATCGCCGCGGCGGCGCTCAACAAGATCAGCAGCTTTTTCATAGATTCTCTCCGTTTCAACTATTGAGTGAACAGGGGGAGAGAAACAAAGGTTCCCCGGGAAAAAACTCTTTTCCGAGGTAACCGGCGAAAAACTTGGAGGGACTGGCGGTGATCCTGACCTCATGCTCGGCGGCAAACCTTAATACGACTGAGCATGCCGCAGCGTCGATGCCGCCAGAATGCGACAGCGCGCCCCCGACGGAACGAAGCAGGGTGCGGCGCATTGAGAGGCGCCCCCAAGGAGGGAGGCCCCCTATGAATATCAAATTTATCGCCGCTGCTGCGCTCGTCGTTGCATTCGCGATGCCGGCCTTTGCCGCCAATGAATTCTACCTCGTGCAGGATACGACATCGAAGAAGTGCTCGATCGTCGAAGCCAAGCCCACGGTCGGCACGATGATGGTCGTCGGCCTTGTTCACAAGACCAAGACCGAAGCCGAAACTGCGATGAAGGCGGACAAGAGCTGCGTCACGCTGTAGCCGGTTAGAGACGGCACCGACGACGACCAGTATTCAGAAACGCGAACGACCCATGCTGATCGGCCGGCCAATGCCCCACCCCGCGATGCCGGTCGATCGGCACTGAGCCTCCGGCGTGAGTCGGAGGCTCTTTTTTGTGACAGGCCAATTTGCCCGCCGGCGTGAGTTGTCCTCACAGGAAGCTCTTTTGAGTACCTGACGAATTTTGCCCCTATCAATTCATCCGCCTCATCCCCATGTCAGTTAATCGCCAGCACGCGCCGATCACAAATCCCAAGGGCGCTGGCGACTGAGAGACCGGTTGCGCTCCCCCTTCAAGAAGGGCGGACCATGTTCACAGCACAGCAATATCGCGCCAAGGCAGCCGAATATGATGGCTTCCTCGCTGCGGCGGCGTCACCGGCCGAGGCCGCCGAATATCGCGGTCTCAAGCAGAGTTATGCCTTGCACGCCGACAACCTGGATTGGGTCGCGGCGAACGCCGGCAAAACCGTGATTTCCGACCCGCATGATCCGCCGTTCCGGAGGCGCCGCGATCCTGATGCGCCATATGCCGAGCAGGAGAACATCCTGCATTGTCTCGGGGCCGCCGTGATCCTGAACTGGAACACGATCCCGACCAAGCTGCAGCGCGCCCTGTTCGAAGCGGCGAGCAGCAGCGGGCGAGCTGCCTCGCTCAAGGAGGCGATCGCCCAGTTCCTGCACGACCACAAGGACGACGCGCAGAAGCAGCAGAACGGTGCTTGAAGCTTTGGCTCTTACGCGTGAACCAAATCACGATTGAGCAACGAAAAGGACATCTTATGTCGCATAAATTCTCGGTCGGACAAGTTGTCGATCTTGTCCCAAGAGTTCTGCGTGCAGCAGCGCCAGGGCAATACGAGGTTCGCCGGTTAATGCCGCAATCCGATCGTGACGCTGGCGATCCCAGCTACCAGATCAAGAGCATTGACGAAAAACACGAGCGCGTCGTCTTCGAAAGCGACTTGACGTTGTCGCCCCGGTCCGAATTCTTCGCCTGATGCGAGGCGCTAACGCGCACCGGCCCCCGATGCAGATGAGAACGCAACGGTAAACCGCGCCCCGTGACCGGGATTCCCGGCGGAGATGTGCAACTCGCCGCCGATCTGCTTGACCAGTGCCGCGACAATTTTCATTCCGAGACCCTTGGTGCCGCCAGGATCGAAGCCCACCGGCAATCCCGGCCCGCCATCCGACACCGAGAGCGAATGAAGGCCGGGCGCTGTCGTTTCGAGCCGCACGGTGATGGTGCCCTTGGCGTATTTTGCCGAATTGGTGATCAGCTCGTTGACGATAAAGCCGAGCGGAATTGCGATCACGGTTGGGATTTCGGCATTCGCGCCCTCGACCAGGATGGCGCAATCGCCTGATTCTTCGCACAACAGGCGCGAGAGATCTTCGCAAAGATGCTCAAGATAACGCTTGAGCTCCACGCGATCCTGGTGATCGAGCAAATGCAGCCGGCGGTGCACGCGTCCCAGCGCGGCAACACGGCCGGCCGCAATGGTCAATTGATCGGCCGCCTCCGACGTCTTGGCCGCCCGGCTCTGCAACGACAGCAGACTTGAAATCACTTGCAGGCCGTTGATGAGCCGGTGCTCGAATTCCTGCGCCAGCATCACCTGGCGCTGCGCCAGGTCGCCCATTTCCCGTCGCAATGCCGCTTCGCGCGCAAGAGCCGCCTGCAATTCAGTCGCCGCTACGCGCAGTTTTTGTTCGAGTGACGGCGTGCTGAGCAACGCCAGTGTGTCTGCGGTGAACGGATGCTCCAACCAGTGCGATGTTTGCATGACTATTCTCCCGAATGGCGCCAAGCCGCTACGGCGCCAACTACCAGCGTCTCCCCCAGTTTCCGCCCCAACTCCCGCGCCACCCGCCTCTCCCGCGAACGAGCATGATGATCAAAAGCAGGATCAGCGCGCCTAAGGTGGCGTTGATGACGGCCGCCACGATGCCCGCGCCGAGGTGGATGCCGAGTTGAGGCAGCAGCCAACTCCCGATGAAGGCACCGATGATTCCGATGATGAGATCGCCGACGATCCCGAACCCGGTGCCCTGCACGATCTGACCGGCGAGCCAACCGGCAATCAGGCCGACAAGCAGTATGATGAGAAGGCTTTGGCTCGACATGTGCATGTCGGTACCCCTTCCGAATCCTCGGATAACTGGACAAATGCTCTCGCAGGACACGAAAGCTCTGCTGCCAAAAGGCCGCAAGTCAGCGATCGCCTGTGAGTACTCTCTAAGCGCTACGCCTTTGTCGGGGTGGAAGCTGAGCAAAATTGCTCACATCAAGCGGTCGCGAGCAGATATCCGCATGCGACAAATTGAATACAACTAAACCTTGATCTCCGGTTGCTCGTGCAAACACGCGACGGAAACGAGTTGGTCAATTCTATACAGACTCCCCTTCGACATGGGCCTAGTCTCAAATGTGCGGCGCCCCTTACGCGCTCCCCTAATCCGAAAATCCGGAAGGCCCCGGCGCAATTTGCAGTGGCGGGCTTTTGCTTCTCAGCGAGCCGGGCGCAGACGGAGGCCGTGCAATGCGTGCAGCGATATTTGCGAGACTGCGGGAATGGTACGTCCTGGCAATCGCCGCTTGTGTCATTTTTGCCGGCCTATACGTCGCCTCTGTTTCATCAACGCCCGCGGGATCGACGCCTCCGGCCTCGGCGCAAAGCGCAGATGTTCGACCCGCCGAGGCAGTGCGCCCGCCCGATCCTGTGACTTCCGCAGCGCCAAGCCGACCCGCAGCGTCATCCGGACCGGTCGGCTCTCAGGCAACTGCCAATCCGACGTCGCCCGCTCATCCACCGGCTCACGTCATGGCGGCGAACGCGCCTCCCGCGCAAACCGTTGCTGAAGCACTTCCGGCACCAGCCGCCGCGGCGACTATCGACGGCGACGCGACGACCGGCCGCCAGGTCTACAGAAAATGCCAGGCCTGCCATTCGCTCGAACCGGGCAAGAACGCGCTCGGCCCGAGCCTCGCAGGCATCATCGGCAAGAAGTCGGCTGAGGTGCCCAACTACAATTATTCGCCTGCGATGAAGGTCGCCAATCTGGTCTGGGACGCCGCCACGCTCGACGCCTATCTGCTCGATCCGCAAAAGCTGATTCCGCAGAACAAGATGCCATTTCCGGGATTGAAGACCGCGAATGAGCGCAAGGATGTCATTGCCTATCTGATCGCAGGGACTCCTCCGGCGGGCGCGCCGGCTATTGCGCAACGTGCGCAACCCGCGGCACCCGCCCAACCGTCAGCGCCGGGCGAAGCGCGTGCGGTCTACGTGCCGGATGCCCGCTACACACTGCGTTCGGGCATCGCCGAGGGGCGGATGGTGTATCTCGGCGTCGGCGGCACCATCGACGGACAAGTCAATCCGGTGCTCTCAGCCGCAGAGGGACAGACGGTACAGATCATCCTGATCAACGGCGAAGGTGCCGAGCACGACATCGTATTCCCCGAGCAGGACGCGAAATCGCCGCGCGTGTTTGGCCGCGGTGCAAGCACGACAATCGCGTTTCGCGCCATGCGCGCCGGCGATTTCATCTATCTGTGCAGCGTTCCCGGTCACGAACTGGCGGGCATGCGCGGACAACTCATCGTCACGCCGCGCCCGCCCGCTCAGGTCCTGGTCGAAGCCGACATCTCGCAGAAAGCGACCGAAGTCCCGCCGCCGATCGGTAATCGCCCGCCGCAGACGGTGCGCGTCGATCTCAATGCGGTTGAGCTCGAAGGCCGGCTCGCCGAAGGGGTCACGTTCGGCTATTGGACGTTCAACGGACGGGTCCCCGGCCCGATGCTGCGCGTTCGCGTCGGCGACACCGTGGACGTGCGCGTCAAGAATTCCGCCGACAGCACGATGGTTCACTCGGTCGATTTTCACGCCGCCACCGGACCCGGGGGTGGAGCCGCCGCCACGCAAGTCGATCCCGGCGCGGAGAAATCGTTCAGGTTCAAGGCTCTGATTCCGGGCCTCTATGTCTACCACTGCGCGACGCCGATGGTGGCCCATCACATTGCCAACGGCATGTACGGCCTCATCCTGGTCGAGCCCGAAGGCGGCCTGCCGGCGGTCGATCGCGAGTTCTACGTCATGCAGGGCGAGATCTATACCGAGGCGCCATTCGGTCACCGCGGTAGCCAGGAGTTCAGTGTCGAAAAGCTGCTGAACGAGCGGCCGGAATACTTCGTCTTCAACGGCGCGGTCGGGGCACTTTCAAAATTGCATCCGCTGGAAGCCAAGGTCGGTGAAACCATCCGCATCTTCTTCGGTGTCGGCGGACCGAACTATACGTCCTCGTTCCACGTCATCGGCGAGATTTTCGACCGCGTCTACAATCTTGGTGGCGTTTTAAGCGAGCCCTTGCGCGGTGTGCAGACTGTCTCGGTTCCGGCGGGCGGTGCCGTCATCACCGAACTCAAGCTCGATGTGCCCGGCAACTACATCCTGGTCGATCACGCGCTGTCGCGCCTCGAGCGTGGACTAGCCGGCATCCTGCACGTCGAAGGTGCGCCTAACCCGGAAATTTTCGACGGCAAGGTCGAGCTTGGCGGCGGCCACTGACGCCGGCCCGATTGCGCGCACATGACGCCCGCTGCCGCTGAAATTGTACCGTGAGCAGTTTTGCACAGATCGCCGGCCGGTAGCCTGCTATGTGGCCTCTAAGCACCAATGGGCGGGCCGCACGACATCGATTCAAGGAGATAACCATGGCGCAGGCAGTTTCGACTTCCATCACGAGGCGAAGCGTGGCCGCAGGGCTGGCGCTGGCCGCCGCCCCGACGGCTGTATTGGCGGCTGCGGATAACGCGTATGCGCAGGCCAAGCAAACCATGTCCGAGAAGAGTCTGTACGAACGGCTGGGCGGCGCCTTCGCCATCGCGGCGGTGGTGGATCACTTCAGCGACGCTGTCGTGAAGAACCCCATCGTCGGGCAAAAGTCCAAGAACCCGCAGCTGCGGGAATGGCACACCAAGAACCTGGCAAGGCTGCCTGGCCTCAAGTTCATGCGGACGCTGTGGGTCTGCAACGCTTCGGGCGGCCCCTTCCAGTACGCGGCCACCAAGCCCGGCGCGACCCCGCTCGGCCTTGAGGAGGCTCACCGAGACCTTCGCATCTCCCCGGCAGAATTCGATGAGGTCGCAGCCGAACTCGGACGCACGCTGGACCATGTCAAGGTCCCGAAGCACGAGAAGGGCGAAGTCCTGGCAGCCTTCGCCGCCCACAAAGACGAGGTCACCGCCGGCTACACCGCGGCCCATAAGGGCTGAAGCCCCGCCTCGAACACCTTCGGCTTTGGCCACCGGATCACCGTCCGGTGGTTTTTTTCATTAAGCCGCGCCGGAACCCGGCGGTGAATCCAACTAAACCTTGATCTCCGGCTGCTCGTGCAGGACCACGTTCAGCAACGAGCTGTGCACATGGATGCCGCCGTTGTAGTCGATGAGGCCCAGCTTCCGGAACTTGTTCATGAAGAAGCTCACGCGCGAGCGGGTCGTGCCGATCATCTCGGCCAGCGTCTCCTGGCTGATCTTCGCAATGATCGGCTCGGGCCTGCCCTCCTTGCCGAAGTTCGCCAGCAGCAGAAGCAGCCGCGCAAGGCGCTTCTCGCTCGAATTGAACAGCTGATCGACGAGGTCCGCTTCGACGCGGATGGTCCGGCCGAGAAGATGGGCGATGAACATCTCGGAAAACGCCGGTTCGCGATGAATCACGTCGACAACGGCCACCTTTTCCAGCCGCATGATGACGCAGTCCGTCATGGTCGTGACGGTCGCGATGCGCTGCACCTGCCCGGCAAGACATCCCTCGCCGAAGAAGTCATTGATTCCGAATATTGCAACGACCGCTTCCTTGCCTTGCTCCGAGACGACGGTGACCTTCGCCTTGCCTTTCTGGATGTAGAAAACCGCGTCCGCGGGATCGCCCTGCGAGAAAACGATCGCGTCCTTGCCGAACCGCTCAATGCTGCGGCCGTCGCCGACCTTGGCGAGAAAGGATTTCGGATCGAACGACGGCCGGTGTCTGACTGCCATGACTCGGTCCTTCTGACCGCCCCCTGACGCGAGAATTCCATTTAGCTATACGATGTTTCGTTGCAATTCTCCACGCAGAGCACCGGCCGCTGACCCCTCCGCCGCGATATTGAAATCGTATGGATGGCCGGCGGAGGTGTGCAATTTTGCTCAGACGGTACGCGTGGCGCTGTCTAGCTTGCACAAAGCCGGACGTTCAGGCGGCGCCCCCCGCTCCCGAATGTTCGGCCCCCCCCTGGACCCCGGCTGGAAATTGATCTGGCCGGGGTTCTTCTTAAGTGGGCCGGAGCACGGGGCTCAGTCGCCTGGCGACTACTCCGTCTTCTTCTTCCCGAGCAGCTCTTTGAGATTATCCCACAGCTCGATCTTGGCCCCGTGCTTGTTCATGATGAAGCCCTGCTGGAGCACTGACAAAGTGTTGTTCCAGGCCCAGTAGATGACGAGCCCGGCCGAGAAGCCGGCCAGCATGAAGGTGAAGATCAGCGGCATCCAGTCGAAGATCATCTTCTGCGTCGGGTCGGGCGGCGCCGGGTTGAGCTTCATCTGGAAGAACATCGTGATGCCCATCACGATCGGCCAGATGCCATAGCGCGTCGAAGACGCGCGTGAACGCGCTGATGATGCAGGAACGGGCCGATCACCGGCAGGATGGTCGGGTCGACCGGGATCAGCCCGAACAGGTTGAACAAATTGGTCGGGTCGGGCGCCGAGAGGTCGCGGATCCAGCCGTAGAACGGCGCATGGCGCATCTCGATGGTGACGAACAGCACCTTGTAGAGCGCGAAGAACACCGGGATCTGGATCAGGATCGGCAGGCAGCCGGCGAGCGGATTGATCTTCTCCTTCTGGTACGGCTCGATTCCGCGCCTGCTGCCGCTTCATCGTGTCGTCGGCACCGAGCGCAATCCGGCGAAGTGGACACCGGTTCGCCGTCAAGATTGCGCGACAAACGGAAGTCTACCGCTCGCGGCTGTTGACCATCTCGGGCTGCACCGCCTTCATTTTGGCCATCGAGGCGTAGGACTTGTTGGCGAGCGGGAAGAACAGGATCTTCACCAGCACGGTGACGATCAGGATCGCGAGGCCGAAACCCGCCGAAGGGGAACTTTGTGCTTATAGGGCATTGATTCGACTGCGATGTTGCAGCTTAGATGGAACGCAACTTCCTATTGTCCATGCTGAGCAACTTGTCTTAGAATGGCGTTCAGGATGTGTAGTTGGGGGCGCGGGTCCGTGATCAGACCCGCGGCGCAATTGTAGTGGGCGACATTCTCGGCAAGACGGCTATTGTTTCGGGTGTTGCTCTTATCTGTAGCTATGCTCTGACTTTCGGCCAAACAGCAGCGCCTTTCCCATCATCCCCCAAATCACCCAAAGTTCAGCTTAGTGGATACAGCGTCGGTCCGTTTGCCTTGGGTGGGGTGTTTCGAGGGGATGCTCCGGAGAACAGCGATTACAAATGCTCAGCCAGTAACCAATTCGTGGGACTCACGTGGTGCGAGCGGGCATGGTCCAAGAATGGATCAAACGGCACTGGCAAGTGGCGCCTTTCTCTCTTGCACAGGCCGGATGGGTCAATCGCGTATGTCAATCAAGGGATCGAGCCTGCTTCTCTGAGCGCTAGTGCCGTGCAAGCCGAGCTGATCCGGCTGGCGAAGAGGCGCGGCCAAGAGCCCCGTACACTACGGTCAGAGCACAAAGAAGGGGTGCCTGACGGGATTATCGCGGTTTGGGGTGATCTAGAGCTTAGACCAGTTCAAGCTGACGTAATGCGGCTACTTGCATCGGGAGGAAACGTTAAAGAGGGAATTTTGGTCGATTTCCTCGGAAGTTTTCGGCGTTCGGCGCAATATGGGTTACCAATTTATCGATTAGTTGGACACCGTGGCTATATCTGGTCGGCTAGTTTCGATCTCCAAGGACAGGGCCATCTGCGCTTCTTCGCGATCGAACGTCCAGCGGTCTCGCCGGGGCCGGCAAACCAAGAGGCTTTGCCTCACACCAAATCCGAGCCCTTGCCTCTACCAAAACCTGACGCCTTAGCCCAACCAAAGCCCCAAGTGTCCCCTCCGTCAAAAACGGAGGCCCTGCCGCCGCCAAAACCCCAAGTTGGAAAGCCTGATGTTCTTTTGGACGCGGGCCTGTGCGACAGAACCGGTATCGAGAGCGTCTCCAAGGAGATTGAAGAACAGGAGAGCCGCAAGTGCAGGCTGCAGCAACTTGGAAGCCAGACCTTCAGGGCTAATCCAAAGTTCTATGAATGGCTTGTCAAAAAGAACGACGTTGCGGGCTTGCCGACCGACATTCCCGTGCTTCGCGTCGTCTTCGAGGAAAAAGTATTCTTCGACACAGCACGCTGGGACATCCTACCGCAAGCAAGGCCAGCGCTTGATCTGGTTGCCGAAGCCCTCCGGAAGGAGCCCTCTGGAACCGTCCTTTTTGTTGCGGGCCATACCGATTCCCGAGGCTCCGAGGACTACAACCTCGATCTGTCGGTAAAGCGTGCGAGCAGCGTCGCACAGGCGCTAGCTCAGCGCACCGTTGGCGACGTTAGAATATGGAGGATTGGGTTTGGAAAAGGGGTTCCGCTGCGGCCGAATGACTCAAACGCTAACATGAGCGTGAATCGGCGCGTCGAGTTTATCCTTACAAGTCGCTTTGACGCCGGCCTGCACGCGGTGAGCAAACTTGGGAAATATTTGTGCGCTGACGGCTCCGAAGTACTCCCTGAGTTCTGCAAGGACCGACCAGCCGTTCCACAGCAAGTAGAAGCGGTTTCCATACCAACGGGTTCAATGCGCGAGGAGCCCGTTGTGCTTCGGATTCCTGTCGAGCCCCCCCAAGAGATTGAAGTTCCATTGGAGCTACCTCCCGCCATAGAAATGGGATCTCCCCTACAATGAGCTTGACCGCCTACCTTAATTTACCCCTAACGCAAGACTCGCCGTTAGCTAAAAGCTTGTTCTCAAAGGTCACGACGGAGGCGCAGCGGCGCAATATTGCGCTAACTTCGCCGCACTCCAGTGACGGAATGCCGCCGTTCCTAACGCCGGCCATGGCTGGTTGGTACGGCGGGCAAGTCCAGCCCGTCCGAGCCAGTGCGCTGTTGGACGTAGTCGCGTCTTTTAATTCTATGGTCACCTCAAAGGGTCAGCTGCGCGGAAAGCTGCTAGAACACGAGTTTTCAAAAATTGATTCGGAGATGTTTCAGAAGATTGCGGATGAGCGCAGGCTCTTCGAGCAAAATTCGAATATCACCGACATTCACCGCGAATTGGTAGAAGAGCGACAAAGATACGAGGGTTTAGTTCAGCAACACGGCCCAGCTCAGAAGTGGCGGCCGGTACTTTATCTCACAATCCTCGTGTTAATGATCTTCATCCTCGAAGGGCTCATCAATTTCGAGTCTTTCCTAAAGATTCCCGGCTTTACGCCAGCGCTTTCGGTCGGCTCGTTTCTTGGTGTCTCTACCGCTTTTTCCGTCTCCGCTCATCTGGTTGGGGTCATTATCAAACAATGGCGCGAACGCTTAGGCGGATCGGTATCTCGAACAGAGAAAATGAAGAATCGAAGTCTTGCTCTGTTTGCAATCATATTATTCGTTCTCGCATTCGGCTTTGTGATCTATGCGCGGTGGGCGTTGCTAGGCGACGTGATTTTGCGTCGATCGCAAACGACAGGGGAGGAAGTGGGGACCGAAGAGGCTCTTCGCTTTGCCGGCACATTAATCGGAAACATCATTGTGTACGTAATGGGAATTGTGTGGTCTTACACTCGTCACGACTCGATCCCCGGCTTCAGCGAGCTTCGGAGACGAGTTGAAAGGCTGGAGAAGCAGGAGTCTGCTCTCATTGAGAAAGAACTCGCGAGCCGCAACAGACAGCATATGAATAAGGCAGTTGCAGAGAAGGAAAAGCTGAGACGCACAGTTCAAGCACAATCCGCCCAGCTTCCTAACTATCACAGTGGCTTGTCAAAGTTTGATCAACTGCGAGAACAAGATGCGCGGGTACTAGCGTTGTTGGAGGAGTACAGAACCCTGCTCTTAGAGAAAGTGGGAGAGGGACGGACTGTTACATTTTCGTGGAATGACATCACACGGGTTGCAATCGAAACCAAAGTCGAGATGACCCCGGATGAGTACGCAGGCAAGCCGTTAGAACTGCGGCATGTTTGAGTACCCGGGACAGGGGGGCGCGATGACACGAAGGGTGCTGGCGTTTGTGGGTCTCGCTGTTGCAATGCTTCTCGTTCAGGATCGTAGCGTCTACGGATTCGAAACGGCTGTCTCGGAGAGTTCTTGCCGGGCGGAGGGATTTAAGCGGCCCTTGAGACAAACGATCATTGTTGTAGATGAAGGAGCGATCGAGGCTATTTCTGGTAAGCCAAGTCAAGCGAATCTTCGACTGAATCGAACGATTCTAAATATTGCCGGTGTTCTCGAAGGGCAGCCGGTAGCGTTGAGTGCCCCAAGAGAGCGACTGACTCTTCTGTTCGCTCGAGAGGATGGGAGCGACCTAATTCGTGCGCTTGTTGGATGTCCTCCAACCTATTCTGATATTGAAATCAATCAATTAGAAAAGGACTCTTCTGGGTTGTCAGGTCAGTTCAAGAAATTCATTGGCCGAGACGTGCGAACGAACGTTGAGAAAGAGAAACAGGGTTTTCAGACACTGATTCTGCAAACGATGGTCGAGCTAGCCAAGCTTCGTAGCGCGCCGGCGAATACGCGCAAAGACACCGATATCGGGTTCTTGCGCGCGCTTGCACTTATTCGCGGAAACGTTGATCTCAATTACGGAGTTCCTCGAATAGTCGTAATTTCACCAATGAATATTCCTGCCGCACGTTCGTTTAACGACGTTAAAACGGCACGCGAAAAGGGATTTGATTTAGCGGAAAAGATTGGGGCTGACTTACAGCGTGCGGAAGTCTATCTAGTTGGCCACTCGCGTGAGACGCCGGGCTTCACTCGCGAATTCGCGCACGCACTTTTCCTCGGTATGAAGGGGCGGCTGGCTGCTGTCGGAGGCGAAGCACTCCCTGCGTTTGCTGATGCGCCGAATTCAGTTGCGGTGTATACCGGGTCTATAGACTACGGGGACCGCAAGGTTCCCATGCAAATGCGACTTGCCGTCGACAAGACGGGGTTGTTGGTGAACAGCTGGGTAGAAGTGTCGGTGTTGCGGCCGGTTGCGACACCCCTCGTAGGCAATTCCAGCTGCAAGAATTCGGCAGCTGATCAATGCGACATCGTCACGGGCAATGGGAGTGAATTTTCTCAGAGTTGGGTAACCGACATTAAACCAACGCCCACGTTCAATGAAAAACTTCCCTTCTCGGGCGCACGCTTTTTCGAATTATCAACGACGAGCGAGACTGCGAAAGGTCGGGTACGTGATCCAAATCTTGTAATGATGGGAAAGAAGGGAACGCCCTTTATTCTGCCATTCGAACTTTCGCTGGCCACTAACACAAAGTTTTGAAGTCGCCCTTTAGGGAACAGGGCAGCATAGAATGCCGCCGCATGCATCGCGCCGCTGGCGGCGGGCACGCACGCACGCTTCGCGAGCTAGCTTTGCCCACCCTACATCATCTCACTCCGCCGGCTCTTTCTTCTTCTTCCCCAACCCCAACGTGTCCTTCACGTTCTGCCACAGCTCGATCTTGGCGCCGTGCTTGTTCATGATGAAGGCCTGCTGGCACACGGACAACGTGTTGTTCCAGGCCCAGTAGATGACGAGCCCGGCCGAGAAGCCGGCCAGCATGAAGGTGAAGATCAAGGGCATCCAGTCGAAGATCATCTTCTGCGTCGGGTCGGGCGGCGCCGGGTTGAGCTTCATCTGGAAGAACATCGTGATCCCCATCACGATCGGCCAGATGCCGAGATGCAGGAACGGCCCGATGACGGGCAGGATCGTCGGGTCGACCGGGATCAGCCCGAACAGGTTGAACAGGTTGGTCGGGTCGGGGGCGGAGAGGTCCTTGATCCAGCCGTAGAACGGCGCGTGGCGCATCTCGATGGTGACGAACAGCACCTTGTAGAGCGCGAAGAACACCGGGATCTGGATCAGGATCGGCAGGCAGCCGGCGAGCGGATTGATCTTCTCCTTCTTGTAGAGCTCCATCAGCGCCTGCTGCTGCTTCATCTTGTCGTCGGCATAGCGCTCGCGGATGTTGACCATCTCGGGCTGCACCGCCTTCATCTTGGCCATCGAGGCGTAGGACTTGTTGGCGAGCGGGAAGAACAGGATCTTCACCAGCACCGTGACGATCAGGATCGCGAGGCCGAAGTTGCCGGTCCAATGGAAGAAGAAGTCGATGGCTTTGAACATCGGCTTGGTGATGAAATAGAACCAGCCCCAGTCGATCAGCAGCTCGAAGCGGTTGAGCTTGAGCGCCTTGTCGTAGAGGTCGATGGTCTGCACCTCCTTGGCGCCGGCGAAGAGCCGCATGTCGGCGGCGCCGGTCGCGCCCGGCGCAATGGTCTGCGGGTCGAGCAGGTAGTCGGTCTGGTAGGTCTTGGTGGTGCCGGCCGTGCCGGCCGAGAAGCGCGCCGCGAGCTTGGCGCTGGTGTCCGGCAGCAGCGTCGTCGCCCAGTATTTGTCGGTGAAGCCGAGCCAGCCGTTGACGGCGGAGAACTTGAACTCCTTCTTGTCCTCGACCGCCTTGTAGCTCTCCTCCTTCAGGCCCTGGTCGCCCATCACGCCGATGAAGCCTTCGTGCAGGATGTAGAAGCCTTCGGTCTTGGGTGTGCCGTGGCGCGAGACCAGCGCGTAGGGAAAGAGCGTGACCGGCGCGTCGGTCTTGTTCACGACCTCGTCGCGCGCGGTGAAGAGGTACTTCTCGTCGACCGCGATGGTGCGGCGGAAGGTAAGCCCCTCGCCGTTGTCGTAAGCGAGCGTGACCGGTTTGCCGACGGCGAGCGGGCCCGCGCCGTCGCGGGTCCACACGGTGTTGGCGTCGGGGAGCTTCGCGGTGGTGCCGGCGCCCGCCACCCAGCCGAACTCGGCGTAGAACGGATGCTCGGCGCCGGAGGGCGAGAGCAGCACGACCGCGGGCGATTTCGGGTCGACGGTCTCGCGGTATTGGGTGAGCGCGAGGTCGTCGATGCGCGCGCCTTTGAGCGCGATCGAGCCCTTCAGTGCGGGCGTCTCGATTGGGATGCGCGGGGA
>JBAVXH010000156.1:0-18912 GCA_049698215.1 Xanthobacteraceae bacterium
CCGCTCGGCGCCGGCAGCGCGAGCGACATCGTCGCGCGGGTCGTGATGGAGCAGGTCGGCAGGCAGCTCGGACAGGCGGTCGTGGTCGAGAACCGCCCCGGCGCGGGCGGCACCATCGGCGCCAACATGGTGGCGAA
The DNA here is from genome assembly GCA_049698215.1 of Xanthobacteraceae bacterium. Classification (GTDB taxonomy): domain Bacteria; phylum Pseudomonadota; class Alphaproteobacteria; order Rhizobiales; family Xanthobacteraceae; genus PALSA-894. The sequence goes on from JBAVXH010000156.1 coordinate 138, forward strand.
GGCCGCACCCGACGGCTACACCATGCTGGTCTACGGCGCGCTCGCGAGCGCGCATGCACTGCACGAGAAGCTGCCCTACGACTCGGTGAACGACCTGATCCCGGTCGCCTCGCTTGGGCAGCAGATACTCGTCGTCATCGCGTCGCCCGCGAAGGGCTACAAGACGCTCGGCGACCTCATCGCCGCCGCCAAGGCGAAGCCCGGCGCGCTCAATTATTCGAGCGCCGGCGTCGGCTCCGCCTCGCACATCGGTGCCGAGCGGCTGCGCACCAGCGTCGGCTTCGAGGCGCAGCACATTCCGTTCAAGGGGGCGGCCGAAGCCGTGACCGACGTGATCGCGGATCGTTCGGATTTCAGCGTGCAGCTTCCGTCAACGACGCTGCCGCTCTTGAAGGACGGCAAGCTCGTCGCGCTCGCGGTCAGCGCGCAGAAACGCGCCGCGATGTTTCCGGACGTGCCGACCACGATCGAGGCAGGCCTGCCGCAGAGTTCGGTTTATCCGTTCTATACCGGCGTCTACGTGCCGGCGAAGACGCCACAGGCCATTGTCGACAAGCTCGCCAGCGAAATCGTAACCGCACTTCGGAACGACGCCGTCAAGGCGCGCCTTGCGCAGCTCGGCGTCGAGCCGATGCCGATGAGCCAGCCTGAATTCGCGCAGTTCACCAAGGACGACATCGCGGCCAACGTCGCGCTGGTGAAAGCGGCGAAAATTCCGACGCAGTAGGGCGCGACCGATTCGACGCGCCTCGCGCGGCGTGGCACATCAGGCGCCTCGGCGGCCTGTAGGAGACGACGCGTGACCCTGCGCATCTATGGCGTCGCCCGCACCCGCGCGTTCCGCGCGCTCTGGATCGCCGAAGAGCTTGGCCTCACCTATGAGCACCTGCCGATCGAGATCGGCGACGCCGGCGCCGGCTCGGCCGAGTTTCGCAAGATCAATCCGAACGGCCGCCTGCCCTTCATCGAGGACAACGGCTTCGTGCTGTTCGAGTCGCTTGCCATCACGTTCTATCTCGCGAAGAAGCATTCGAACGGCAGGCTCTATCCCGGCACGCTCGAAGCCGAGGCGCGGGCGTGGCAATGGAGCTTCTGGGCGATCGCGGAGGTCGATCGCGGGGTCAACATCTGGTCGCTCCATGCCGTGCGGCTGCCGGAGAGCGAACGCGATGCCGCGAAACGCGAGGAGGCGCTCAAGGTGATCGCAAGGCCGTTCCGGATTCTCGATGCTGCGGTCGCGCAACAATCTTACCTGCTGGGCGATGCGTTCACGATCGCGGACCTTAACGTTGCGGCCGTGATCAGCCGCGCTGTCGATATGGACCTCTCTGCCGTGCCGAATCTGAAAACCTGGCTCACACGCTGCCTCGATCGGCCTGCAGCGCAGAAGGTACTCGCGCTCAAGGCCAAGGCCGATCGCGAAACCCCGGCCGACGTCATCCGGCACATCGCGCGCATCAACCGGCTCTGAAGGCCTGCCTCACCGCGGCCCACGGCTGATTCGCCTTCAGAATCAGCACACTGCCTAATTTTTCGCACTGCACAATAAGCGCGCATGTCGTGACTCGAAATGCAGCGAACGGCAGCAGCCTGCACTGCCTGCCGAATCGTCACTGCGCGCATTCGCGTTGATTTCACGACGTTATTTTTGCGCCAGCGACTTGGCACGCGCCTTGTAAAGGAAGGACCTGATCGGCGGCGCCTTCGGGCGGCGCCGTTGGTCCAACGAGGGGCCGACAAGCAACGCCGCTGCTCTGACGACGCGCCGACTCGCGCGCAATCAGGCTGCGGCTTTTTTTGTTGGCTCTCATGAGGAAACGCGCCGGGCGGATCCACAGGCGAAGAACAGAGGGAAACCACACCGCCATGAGCATGAAGAAAAGGTCCGGCGTCAGCCGGCGCGCGCTTCTCAAGTCGGCCGGTACGACTGCCCTGATGGCGGCGGTCGCGAGCGAATTCCCGTTCGGCGTCCACATCGCGCAGGCCGCGGGGCCGGAAACCACCAAGGCCAATCTCGGCTTCATCGCGTTGACCGACGCGGCACCGCTGTTCGTCGCAAAGGAGAAGGGCATCTTCGCCAAGTACGGCGTGAAAGATGTCGAAGTGCAGAAGCAGGCGTCGTGGGGCGCCACGCGCGACAATCTCGTGCTTGGCGGCGAAGGCAACGGCATCGACGGCGCGCACATCCTCACGCCGATGCCGTACCTGATCTCGGCCGGCAAGGTGACGCAAAACAATGTGCCGACGCCGATGTACATCCTGGCGCGGCTCAATCTCAACGGCCAGTGCATTTCGGTCGCGAAGGAATACGAGGATCTCAAGATCGGCCTCGACACGGTGCCGTTCAAAGCCGGGCTGGAGAAGAAGAAAGCATCCGGCAAGTCCGTAAAGGCCGCGAACACCTTCCCGGGCGGCACGCACGATCTGTGGATCCGCTACTGGCTCGCGGCTGGCGGCATCGACCCCGACAAAGACATCGAGACCATCACGGTGCCGCCTCCGCAAATGGTTGCGAACATGAAGGTCGGCACCATGGATTGCTTCTGCGTGTGCGAGCCGTGGAACCTGCAGCTCGTCCATCAGAAGATCGGCTACACGGCGATCACCACGGGCGAGCTCTGGAACCTGCATCCCGAAAAGTCACTCGGCATGCGCGCGGCCTTCGTCGACAAGAACCCGAAGGCCGCGCAGGCGATCCTGATGGCCGTCATGGAAGCCCAGCAATGGTGCGAGAAGCCGGAGAACTACGCGGAAGTCGCGGCGATCTGCGCCAAGCGCCAGTGGATCAACTGCCCGGTCGAGGACGTGACCGATCGCGTGAAGGGCAAGTTCGATTACGGCATCCCCGGCAAGGTGGTCGAAAAGCACCCGCAGATGATGCGCTACTGGAATGACTTCGCGTCGTATCCCTTCCAGAGCCACGACCTCTGGTTCCTCACCGAAGACATCCGCTGGGGCAAGTTCGACGTCGGCCTCGACACCAAGGCGCTCATCGCGAAGGTCAATCGCGAGGATCTGTGGCGCGAGGCCGCGAAGGAGCTGAACATTCCGGCAGACCAGATCCCGGCCTCGACCTCGCGCGGAAAGGAGACGTTCTTCGACGGCAAGGTGTTCGATCCGGACAATCCGACCGCCTACCTGAAGAGCCTCGCGATCAAGCGCGCGGAGATCGGGTGATCGCGATGAACGCACCGCTGAAGAAATCCGAGGCCGCCCTCACATCGCTGTCGCGCGTTTCGACCGCGAAAGTGCTCACGCTGGCACCGAAGCGTCCACCACTCGGCGGACGCATCCTCGCGCACGCCTCCACCATTGCGACACACGTGATCCCGCCGCTGATTGTCATCGCGCTCACGCTCATCGTCTGGGAAATGCTGTGCAACCGCCCGGGCGCGACCTTGCCGCCGCCCTCGCGCGTGCTGAAAGAAACCTGGGAACTGATCGTCGATCCGTTCTTCGACCGTGGCGGCATCGACAAGGGCCTGTTCTGGCATCTCTCGGCGAGCCTGCAGCGTGTTGCCTTCGGCTACGCACTCGCGGCGGCCGCCGGCGTCGCGCTCGGCACGCTGGTCGGCCAGTCGACCTGGGCGATGCGCGGGCTCGATCCGATCTTCCAGGTGCTGCGCACCGTGCCGCCACTCGCGTGGCTGCCGCTCTCGCTTGCGGCCTTCCGCGACGGGCAGCCGTCGGCGATCTTCGTGATCTTCATCACGGCGATCTGGCCGGTGATCATCAACACCGCGGTCGGCATCCGCAACATCCCGCAGGACTATCGCAATGTCGCGGCGGTGCTGCGCCTCAACGGCTTCGAGTTCTTCTTCAAGATCATGGTGCCGGCGGCAGCGCCTTACATCTTCACCGGCCTGCGTATCGGCATCGGTCTCTCCTGGCTCGCCATCGTCGCCGCCGAAATGCTGATCGGGGGCGTCGGCATCGGCTTCTTCATCTGGGACGCCTGGAACTCCTCGCACATCAGCGAGATCATCCTCGCGCTCGTCTACGTGGGCATCATCGGCTTCGTGCTCGACCGCATCGTCGCAATGGTCGCGAGCATCGTCACGCGCGGCACGGCGGCGAACTGAGGGCCCGGCGATGAACAGCTATCTCAAGGTCGACCATCTCTCGAAGTCGTTCGTGCGCGGCGCGCTGCAGAACGAGGTGCTGCACGACGTGACCTTGACGATCGAGCGCGGCGAATACGTTTCGATCATCGGCCACTCCGGCTGCGGCAAGTCCACGCTGCTCAACATCGTGGCAGGCCTGTTGCCGGCGACGACCGGCGGCGTGCTGCTGGAAAACCGCGAGGTCAACGACCCGGGGCCGGACCGCGCGGTCGTGTTCCAGAACCACTCGCTGCTGCCCTGGCTCACCGTCTACGACAACGTGGCGATCGCGGTGAACAAGGTGTTCGGCGGCGTGAAGTCGCGGAACCAGCGCCACGACTGGGTGATGCACAATCTCGATCTCGTACAGATGGCGCACGCCAAGGACAAGCGCCCGGCAGAAATCTCCGGCGGCATGAAGCAGCGTGTGGGTCTCGCCCGCGCGCTCTCGATGGAGCCGAAGGTGCTCCTGCTCGACGAGCCGTTCGGCGCGCTCGATGCGCTCACCCGCGCGCACCTGCAGGATTCGGTCATGGCAATCCACGCCAAGCTCGGCAACACGGTGCTGATGATCACGCACGATGTGGATGAGGCCGTGCTGCTCTCCGACCGCATCGTGATGATGACCAATGGGCCGTCGGCGCACATCGGCGAAGTGCTCGAGGTGCCGCTCGCGCGCCCGCGCAAGCGCCTCTCGCTCGCGGCCGATCCGACGTACCTCAAATGCCGCCAGCGCGTGCTCGAATTCCTCTACGAGCGCCATCGCTTCGTGGAGGCGGCGTAACGCTTTCTTTCCCCTCTCCCGCTTGCAGGAGAGGGTGCTGAGCGGACGCAAGTCCGCGAGGCGGGAGAGGGCTCTTTGATCGGCGGGTAGCGCGCCTCTCCCGGCTCGCTTCGCTCGCCACCCTCTCCCCGCTTCGCGGGGCGAGGGGAGGAAAGAAGAACCAGCCGCAGCGCTGCGGCGTCCGTGGACCGCAACGATGCGGTGAGACGTGTGGTGGTCCAACGGAGTTCACATGAGCGAACCCCTGGTGGTGATCGGCAACGGCATGGCGGCGGCGCGGTTTGCCGACGAGCTGTCGGCGCGTGCGCTCGGGCGCTTCGCGATTGCGGTGATCGGTGCGGAGCCGCGGCTTGCCTATAACCGTGTGCTGCTCTCTTCCGTGCTGGCCGGCGAGGTCCCCTCGTCCGACATCGAGTTGAAGCCGCCGCGCTGGTGGCGCGACCGCGGTATCACGCTGCGCTACGGCTGCCGGGCGACCGCGATCGACACGCAGGCGCGGACTGTCTCGCTCGCGGACGGGACGTCCCTGCCCTTTGCGAGACTTGTGTTCGCGACCGGCTCGAAGCCGATCCGCCCTGCGATTCCGGGCATGAACCTGCCCGGCGTCATCACCTTCCGGGACATCGGGGACATCTGGACCATCTGGCATCGCGCGGGCACCGGCGACCACGTCGTCGTGATCGGCGGCGGACTGCTCGGGCTCGAAGCGGCCTACGGGCTCGCCAAGGCCGGCGCGCGCATGACCGTGCTGCACCTGATGGACCAGCTGATGGAGCGCCAGCTCGACGCGCGGGCCGCACACATGCTCCAGCGCGCCGTCGAGGCCATGGGCATCGAGGTTGTGCTCAATGCCGATACGGCGGAGATCAATGGCGAAAGCCGTGTTGAGGGCGTGACGCTGAAGGACGGCCGCACCATCGAGGCCGATGCCGTGGTGGTGGCGATCGGCATCCGGGCGAACGCGGACCTGGCGCATGACGCCGGCATCGCGGTGAAACGCGGCATCGTGATCGACGATGCGCTTGAGACGAATGTCCCCGGCATCCACGCCATCGGCGAATGCGCCGAGCATCGCGGCATCTGCTATGGACTGGTCGAGCCGGCGCACCAGCAGGCCCGCGTACTGGCGCAGCGTCTCGCAGGGCGAGACGCCCACTACACAGGCAGCGTACTCGCCACCAATCTGAAGGTCTCCGGTGTGAACGTGTTCTCGGCCGGCGATTTCCTCGGCAGCGAGAACACCGAAGAGATCATCCTCTCCGATCCGAGCCTTGGCCTCTACAAAAAGCTGGTCATCGCGGATGGCCGTCTCACCGGCGCGGTGCTGTTCGGCGATACCGCCGACGGGCTCTGGTATCTAGACTTGATCCGCTCCAGCGCCGACATCGCGGCGACCCGGGACGATCTCGCCTTCGGCCGCGCGTTCGCCGAACGCGCCGCGCCTGTCACGCAGAAGATGGCGGCGTGAGATGTCGGGCGACTTCTCCCCCGACCAGAAGCGCTACCTCGAAGGGTTCGTCTCGGGCCTGAACGCGGCGCGCGCCACGCGCGGCGCTTTATCCGGCGGCAAAGGCGGCGGCGAACCGACAGGGCCGGATGCGATCCATCTCAAAGCACAGGTTCGCGGCACGGCGGCCGGGGGCAAGCTCGCCGATCAGGAAAAATTCAAGCGCGAGCAGCATCCCTTCGACGCCTATCACCGGCTGAAGGAGCAGGCTGAGAAGAACGAGGCGCCGAAGCCCGCGGACAATTTCCGCTGGCGCTACTACGGACTCTTTTACGTGGCGCCCGCGCAGAACTCCTACATGTGCCGGCTGCGCATCCCGAACGGCATCCTGAGGCACTGGCAGTTTGCCGGCGTGGCCGATCTCGCGGAGCGCTGCGGCGGCCCGTACGCCCACGTGACCACGCGCGCGAATCTGCAGATCCGCGAGATCGAGCCGAAGCACGCCGTCGAGGTCGTCGAAGGCGTCGAGTCGCTCGGGCTGTGGTCGCGGGGCGCGGGCGCCGACAATATCCGCAACGTGACCGGCACGCCGACCGCCGGAATCGACCCGCAGGAGCTGATCGACACGCGGCCGTATGCGCGCGAGTGGCACTTCCACATTCTGAATAACCGCACGCTCTACGGCCTGCCGCGCAAGTTCAATGTCGGTTTCGACGGCGGCGGCATCATCCCGGTTCTGGAGGATACCAACGACATCGGATTTTCGGCCGTCGAGGTGAACGATGGCCACGGCATCGAGCCGGGCGTCTGGTTTCGCCTCACGCTCGGCGGCATCACGGGCCATCGCGATTTCGCGCGCGACACCGGCGTGGTGGTGCGCCCGAAGGACGCGACGAAAGTCGCCGACGCGATCGTGCGCGTCTACATCGAGAATGGCGACCGCACCAACCGCAACAAGGCGCGGCTGAAGTACGTGCTCGATGCCTGGGGCTTCGAAAAATTTCTCAGCGCCGTCGAAGAGAAGCTCGGCTGGAAGCTGACGCGCACTCCCTTCGAAGCCGTGAAGCCGCGGCCGGCCTTTGATCGCTCCGCCCACATCGGCGTGCATGCGCAGAAGCAGGCGGGATTGAACTGGATCGGCGTGGTGTTTCCGGTCGGCAAGATCACGGTCGCGCAGATGCGGGGGCTCGCCAAGATCGCGGCTGATTTGGGCGACGGCGATATCCGCCTGACGGTCTGGCAAAACCTGCTGATCTCAGGCGTGCCGGACGACAAGATCGCACTCGCGCAAGCCGCGATCGGGGCACTCGGCCTCACCACGAAGGCGAGCGCGCTGCGCGCCGGCCTCGTCGCCTGCACGGGTTCGACCGGATGCCGCTTCGGCGCCGCACACACCAAGGAGCAGGCGCAAGAGATCGCCGCGTGGTGCGAGCCCCGCGTCACGCTCGATGCGCCGGTGAACATCCATCTCACCGGCTGCCACCATTCCTGCGCGCAGCACTATATCGGCGACATTGGCCTGATCGCGGCGCGCGTGCCGGTCAACGACGACGGTGACACGGTCGACGGCTATCACGTGCTGGTAGGCGGCGGCTTCGGGCCGGACGCGATGCTGGCGCGCGACATCTACCGGGACGTGAAGGCCGAGGACGCGCCGCGTACGGTCGAGCGCATCCTGAAAGGCTATCTCGCACACCGCGAGGGGAACGAAACGTTCCTGACGTTCTCGAAGCGGCATCAGGCGGACGCATTGAAGGCCATCTTCGACGGGATCGCCGAATGACCCAGACCGTGGCGCCGCCGATCCCCTCGCTCGTGCCGGAGACTGCGCCGTTCTCGGACGAACAGCGCGCGTGGCTCAACGGCTTCTTCGCCGGCCTCGTCTCGCTCGACGGCGCGGGCGTGACTGCGCTGTCGCCGGAGCAGAGCGCCGCGTTGATGCCGGGCGGCGCGGCGAACGAATACGGCGACACCGATAGCGGAGACGCGCCATGGCATGACCAGACGCTGCCGATGGCGGAGCGTATGACGCTTGCCGAGGGGCGCCCGCTCCGCCGCAAGATGATGGCCGCGATGGCGCAGCAGGACTGCGGCCAGTGCGGCTACAATTGCGAGGACTACTCGAATCTCGTCTTCACCAAAAAAGAAGAGCGGCTGAACCTGTGCGTGCCGGGCGGCAAGGAAACCGCCCGCATGTTGAAGTCGCTCTACGAAGATCTCGGCAAGGCGCCGGCAAGGCCCGTTACGCCCGCCGCGCCCGAGCCGCGCACGCTGCCGCCGACCACCGTCATCACGCGCGACAATCCCGCGACCGCGACGTTCCTTTCGCACACGCGGCTCAATCGGGCAGGCTCGGAGAAAGAAACCTGGCACATCGAGATCGACCTTGCGGGCACTGCGATCGGCTACACGGTCGGCGACTCGTTCGGTCTCTTCCCCGTCAACGATCCCGCGCTCGTCGATGCGGTGATCCGCGCGCTTGATGCCCCGCCCGACTTCCCGATCGGGGGCCGCACCCTGCGCGAAGTGCTGACCTACGGCGTGTCGCTCGCGCCCGCGCCGGACATGCTGTTCCAGCTCTACTCGTATCTGACCGGCGGCGCGCGGCGGCAGAAGGCGAAGGCCCTCGCGGCGGGCGAGGATCCGGACGGCGACGCCGCGACGCTCGACGTGCTCGCCGCAATCGAAAAATTTCCCGGCATCCGCCCGGACCCCGAAGCCTTCATCGAGGCACTCGATCCCTTGCAGCCGCGGCTCTATTCGATCTCGTCCTCGCCGAAGACCAATCCCAGCCGCGTCGCGCTGACCGTCGACACCGTGCGGTACAAAGTCGGCAGGCGCGAGCGCCTCGGCGTCGCGTCAACCTTCCTCGGCGCGCGCATCAAGCCCAACGCGCCGATCAAATGCTACGTGCAGAAAGCGCACGCCTTCGGCCTGCCCGCTGATCCTGCCACTCCGATCATCATGATCGGGCCCGGCACCGGCGTCGCGCCATTTCGTGCGTTTCTGCACGAGCGCATGGCCACCAAGGCCAAGGGCCGCAACTGGCTTTTCTTCGGCCATCAGCGCTCGGCGTTCGATTTCTTCTACGAGGATGAGTTCGCCGGCATGAAGGCGAAGGGCGTGCTCACGCGCCTCTCGCTCGCCTGGTCGCGCGACGGCGAACAGAAATTTTACGTGCAGGACCGCATGCGCGAGGTCGGCCGCGACCTGTGGTCGTGGCTCACCGACGGCGCGCACGTCTACGTCTGCGGCGATGCCAAGCGCATGGCGAAGGATGTCGAGCGCGCGCTGGTCGACATCGTGGCGCAGCACGGCGCGCGCACGCTGGACCAGGCGATCGCGTTCGTCGCGGAGCTGAAGAAGCAGGGTCGCTATCAGCAGGATGTGTACTAGGCCTCCGCCGATGCCGCATCATGCCAAAAAAAGCGTCAGTCCGGTTTCTGCCCCCTTCGCAGAAATTGGAACGAAAATGGTCAATCTGACTGCTTTAGAGGAATGGTTTTCTTATTTTACGCCATCTATTGCCCTTGAAAAGAAAATAATTTCATCAAGTCCGGACCCGTTCACACGGAGCACGGACTATGAGCGAGCCAAGAAACACCAAAGCCGCCTCTCCTCCGCCCCACCCCTCGCTGGACTGGCTGTCCGCGGATTCCTGGGCGGTCTCCGCCGCCGTCATCTTCATCCTTCTCGTGGTCGCGGGTGTCTTCCCGCACGTCTCCTGGTGACGTGCCATGACCGATCAGGCGCTCACCCACTCCGCTTCCGCCGCACCTGCCTCGACCTCGCGCACTTGGCGCACCGAGGACTGGATCGCCGTCGTGCTCGGCTTCCTGGTGATCACCACCGTGCTGCTGACCTTCCAGTGGAAGGCCGCCGACCTGCGCAATGTCGTGCCGACCTTCCGCTGGACCACCAACGAGCAGATCGAACTGCTCACGCCCAGTTGGAACAGGGCGCTCGACACCATCATCCGCGACGCGGACGCGAAGGCGCAGATCAGCGTCGTCACGGCGAGCCGCGATCTCAGGTCCGCGCTGGCAACGCAAGACCGGAAGCAAATCGAAACCGCGGCCGCGAAGCTGAACGCAACCGGCCCGCGCACAGTCGCGGGCTCGCTCGGCGGCGAGATCCGCGCGCACGCGGCGGCGACAACCGACAAGGTGTTCACGTCGGCCAACCTCACCAAGGTCGGCTATGTCGGACTCGGCTTCCTGATTGTCGGCACGCTCGGCGTCGTGCTCATCGGCTGGCGCATCGCGCCATTCCTGATCGGACTGCCCGTCGTGTTCGCACTCGCCTTCGCGGCGCGCTTCCTCGCCGGCAACGGGCTCTTCATCGACTGGGGCATCGAGTACGTCATCTTCGCGCTGGGGCTCGGCCTGCTCATCTCCAACACGGTCGGCACGCCGGACTGGCTCAAGCCCGCGGTGCAGACCGAGTTCTTCGTCAAGACCGGCCTCGTCATCCTTGGCGCATCCTTGATCTTCTCGGAAGTGCTGCAGGCGGGCGCGCTCGGCATCGCGCAGGCGCTGCTGGTCGTGTTCGTGGTCTGGTATTCGTGCTTCTGGCTCGCCCGCAAGCTCAAGGTGGACGACGAGTTCGCGGCGATGCTGTCCACGGCGGTCTCGATCTGCGGCGTGTCGGCCGCGATCGCGGCCTGCGGCGCGATCAAGGGCGACAAGAAAAAGCTCTCCTACGTCACCTCGCTGGTGCTCATCGTCGCGGTGCCGATGATGATCGCGATGCCGTGGATCGCCAAGTCGACCGGCATGAACGATCTCGTCGCCGGTGCTTGGCTCGGCGGCACGCTCGACACCTCGGCTTCGGTGGTCGCGGCAGGCGCGCTGATCAGCGACGCCGCCATGAAAACCGGCGTGATCGTGAAGTTCTCGCAGAACGCGCTGATCGGCGTCGCGGCCTTCGCGCTTGCCATCTGGTGGGCGCTCAAGCAGGGCGCACAGACCGGCGAGCGCCCGAGCGCCGCAGTCATCTGGGAGCGCTTCCCGAAATTCGTGATCGGCTTCGTCATCGCGTCGGCGATCTTCTCGTTCCTGCTCTCGCCGGAGCTCGTCTCCGGCACGCGCAGCGTACTGAATGACATCCGCACATGGTGGTTCGCGCTCGCATTCGTCTGTGTTGGCCTCGAGACCCGCTTCATCGAGCTGTTGAAGACGGATCAAGGCCGGCCCGCGCTCGCCTTCCTCGGCGCGCAGACCATCAACGTGTTCTGGACGCTGTTGCTCGCATGGCTCCTGTTCGGCGGCGTGCTCTTCGCGCAGCCGGTCATCCAGTGAGGGGCATCATGAGCGCAGCCCCCATTCCGAAGACCGCCCCCTTTGGCGACGACGAGATCGAGAGCCTCAATCGCGTCGTTGGCGCCGCCACTCCGATTCAGCGCGCCTGGCTCGCGGGTTTTCTCGCGGGCCTCGACGCGGCTACAGGCGAGGGTGCTGGCCTCGTTGCACCAGCCGCCGCGGCGCAGAAGGCCGAGCCGCTGACCGTTCTCTACGCGACCGAGTCCGGTAACTCCGAGAAGCTCGCGGGTGACGTCGCGAAGTCGGCCCGCAAGCTCGGCTTCAAGCCCTCGCTCGTGGACATGGCGGACCTCGATGTCGTCTCACTGAAGGACGTGAAGCGCCTCATCGTGATCGCGGCGACCTGGGGCGAAGGCGAGCCCCCTGCCCGCGCGACGCGCATCTACAAGGAGCTGATGAGCGACGCCGCCCCGCGCCTCGACGGCGTCGAATTTGGCGTGCTCGCGCTTGGCGACACCGCCTATGCGGAGTTCTGCTCCATCGGCAGGGCGCTCGACGCGCAGCTCGAAGCGCTTGGCGGCAAGCGCGTCGCTGATCGCGTCGATTGCGATCTCGACTTCGCCGAACCCGCCGCCAAATGGATCGACGGCACACTCAAGACACTCGCGCCGGAAGCCGCGCCCGACGCCAAGGTGATCGCGGTCGATTTTGGCGCCAAGAGCGCGCCGAACCTCGATGTGGTCGAGGCTGAGGTCACCGAGACGATCAATCTCAACTCGTCGCGTTCCAACAAGGAGACCTATCACGTCGAACTGACATTCGACGGCCCCGCGCCTGTCTACAAGCCCGGCGACTCGCTCGATCTCTATGCCGAGAACGATCCGGCCCATGTCGACGCGTTGCTGATGGCTGCGCGCATTTCCGATGGGGCATTGCGCGCGGAGTTCATCAAGAGCCGCGACGTCACGACGCTCTCGCTCAAGACGCTGGAAACCTATGCGGGCTTCGGCCAACGCTACGTGAAGGAACTGCTCGAGGCTGGCACCGCGAAGACCTGGATCGTCGGGCGGCAGCTGATTGACCTCATCCAGGAATTTCCCGTCGCGCTCGATGCCGAGAAGCTGCGTGCGCTGACGCGCCCCCTGGCGCCCCGCGCTTACTCGATCGCGTCATCGCGCGCGGAGGTCGGCGACGGGGCGCACCTGCTGATCTCAAGGGTCGGCTACACGACGCACAATCGCGCCCGCAAGGGCGTCGCATCGAACTACGCGGCCGCGCTCAAGAAGGGCGCGAAGGTGCGCGTCAAGCTCAAGCCCAACCGGCACTTCACGCTGCCCGTACCGGACCGCGACATCATCATGGTCGGCCCCGGCACCGGCGTCGCGCCGTTCCGCGCCTTCGTGCAAGAGCGCCGCGCCGGCAAGGCCAAAGGCCGCAACTGGCTGTTCTTCGGCGACCGGCAGTTCACGCACGACTTCCTCTACCAGATCGAATGGCAGGACGCGCTGAAGGACGGCGGCCTCACCCGCATGGATGTCGCCTTTTCGCGCGATACGCCCGAGAAGGTCTACGTGCAGCACCGCATCTGGGAGAAGCGCGCGGATGTCGTCGCTTGGCTCGACGGCGGCGCGACGTTCTACGTGTGCGGTGACATGAACGCGATGGCAAAGGACGTGCGCGCCGCGCTGGTGCGCGCCTACGCCGATGTGAAGTCGCTCGTGCCTGAGGCGGCCGAAGCCGCGGTCGCCGCGCTCGAACGCGACAAGCGCTATCAGCAGGATGTCTATTGATGACCGACCTTTCCCGCAACGAATACATCAAGGAGGCCTCCGACTACCTGCGCGGTACGCTGGCGGAAGGACTCGCCGACGAGATCACCGGCGCGATCGTCGAGGACGATCAGCAGTTGGTGAAATTCCACGGCATGTACCTGCAGGACGACCGCGACCTGCGCGCCGAGCGCACCCGCAAGAAGCTGGAGAAGGCTTTCGCCTTCATGCTGCGCGTGCGCATCTCGGGCGGCGTGCTCACCACCAAGCAGTGGCGCGCGCTCGACCGGGTCGCGCGCGTCTACGGCAACGGCACGATGCGCGCGACCACGCGCCAGACCATCCAGCTCCATGGCGTGATCAAGTCGAACCTGAAGGCGACGCTGAAGGCGATCGACGAGCAGCTGCTCAACACCATCGCGGCCTGCGGCGACGTCAACCGCAACGTGATGTGCAATCCGAATCCGTATCAGTCGACGGCGCATGCGGCCGCGCTGCAGCTTGCGCGCGACATCTCCAACCATCTGGAGCCGCACACCGGCGCCTATCGCGAGATCTGGCTCGACGGCGAGAAGATCGCGGGCGGCGAGCCCGAGGAGGTCGAACCGATCTACGGCAAGACGTACCTGCCGCGGAAATTCAAGACCGTGGTGGCGGTGCCGCCCTCGAACGATGTCGACATTTTCGCACATGACCTGGGCTTCATCGCGATCCTCGACGAGGCGGGCGACATCGCTGGCTGGAACGTGACGGTCGGCGGCGGCATGGGCATGACGCACGGTGAGCCCGACACCTATCCGCGCACCGCGGACGTGATGGGCTTTTGCGCGACACGCGACACGATCGCGGTCGCCGAAGCGGTCGTCACCGTGCAGCGCGACTGGGGCGACCGGTCAAACCGCAAGCATGCGCGGCTGAAATACACCATCGAGGACCGCGGGCTCGATGCGTTCCGCGCTGAGGTCGAAAAGCGTTCAGGCGTGACGCTCGCAAGCCCGAAGCCGTTCAGCTTCACCTCGATGGGTGATCGCTACGGCTGGACCGAGGGTGACAACGGCAAGGCCCATCTCACGCTGTTCGTGCCGAACGGCCGCATCCAGGACGTGGCGGGCGGCGCCGCGATGCTCACCGGCCTGCGCAAGATCGCCGAGGTGCACAAGGGCGACATGCGGCTCACGGCGAACCAGAACGTCATCATCGCGAATGTTTCGCCCGACGAGCGCCCGGCCATCGAAGCGCTGGTCAAGCGCTACAATCTTGTGCAGACGATTTCGGGCTTGCGGCGCAATTCCATGGCGTGCGTTGCGCTGCCGACGTGCGGGCTCGCGCTGGCCGAGAGCGAGCGCTACCTGCCAGACCTGATCGACGCGCTGGATGCGCGGCTCGCCGCGTATGGCTTGAGCGACGACGACATCGTGATTCGCATGACCGGCTGTCCGAACGGCTGCGCGCGGCCGTATCTGGCGGAGATCGGCTTGGTCGGCAAGGGGCCCGGCCGCTACAACCTCTATCTCGGCGCGGCGTTCGACGGCTCGCGCATGTCGAAGCTTTATGCCGAAGACCTCCAGCACGACGAGATCATCGCGGCGCTCGATCCGCTGTTCGCCGCCTACGCCAAGGAGCGGGAGCCGAACGAGCGGTTCGGCGAATTCGCGATCCGCGCGGGCTTCGTGGCGAAAACCGGCAACGGCCGCGATTTCCATGCGAACACCGGAGCAAAGCGCGCGGCATGAACGTCCACGCGCCCATGCCGAGTGTACGCACCACCTGCCCCTATTGCGGCGTGGGTTGCGGCATTCTGGCGACGCCGGACGGCGCGGGCGGCGCGACGATCACGGGCGATCCGGGGCATCCGGCGAATTTCGGCAGGCTCTGCTCGAAAGGCGCGGCGCTTGGCGAAACGCTGGGCCTCAGCACGCGGCTCATGCATCCCGTGCTGCGCCAGCACGATGGCACGCTCGCGCGCGTCGAGTGGGATATGGCGCTCGACCGCGTCGCCGATGGCTTCCGCCGCATCATCGAGCGCGACGGACCGGACGCGGTCGCGTTCTATCTCTCGGGTCAACTGCTGACCGAGGACTATTACGTCGCCAACAAGCTGATGAAGGGCTTCATCGGCTCCGCCAACGTCGACACCAATTCGCGCCTCTGCATGGCATCGTCGGTCGCGGGGCACAAACGCGCGTTTGGTTCCGACACCGTTCCGGGGCTGTACGAGGACTTGGATCAGGCCGACCTGATCGTGCTGGTGGGCTCGAACGCCGCGTGGTGCCACCCGGTGTTGTTCCAGCGCATGCAGCAGAACCGGCGCGAGCGCGGCGCCAAGCTCGTGGTGATCGATCCGCGCCGCACCGCGACCGCCGCTGAGGCCGACCTGCATCTGCCGATCAAGCCGGGCATGGACACGGCGCTGTTCGCGGGGCTGCTCGTGCATCTTGCGGAGACCGGCAAGCTCGACCGCACGTACATCGCGCGGCACACGACGGGCTTCGAGGATGCGCTGCAGAGAGCGCGCGCGATCTCGCCCGATCTCGCGGCAGTTCAGCAGATCTCGGCATTGCTCGGCGCGGACGTTCGGTCCTTCTATGACCTGTTCGCCACGACCGAGCGCGTCATCACCTGCACTTCACAGGGCGTGAACCAGTCGGCGCAGGGCACTGACAAGGTTAGCGCCATCATCAATTGCCATCTCGCCACGGGGCGCATCGGCCGCCACGGCATGGGTCCGTTCTCGCTCACCGGCCAGCCGAACGCGATGGGCGGCCGCGAGGTCGGTGGGCTCGCCAATCAACTTGCGGCGCACATGAATTTCTCGCCCGCCGAAGTCGATCGCGTGCGCCGTTTCTGGAACGCGCCGGCGATCGCCACGCGCGAAGGCCTCAAGGCCGTGCAGATGTTCGAGGCGATCGAGTCAGGGAAAATCAAGGCCTTGTGGGTCATGGCGACGAACCCGGCCGTCTCGCTGCCGCGCGCCGGCGCGATGCGGGAGGCGCTGAAGAAACTCGAACTTTTCGTTGTTTCCGAGAACGTCGCGTCGAATGACACACTGAGTGCCGGTGCTCACATTGTTCTTCCCGCCGCGGCGTGGGGCGAGAAGGACGGCACGGTCACCAATTCCGAGCGGCGCATCTCGCGCCAGCGCGCGTTTTTGGCCCTGCCCGGTGAGGTGAAGCCCGACTGGTGGATCGTGGCGCAGGTCGCGCGGCGCATGGGTTATGCGAGCGCGTTCGCTCATGAATCGGCGGCGGAGATTTTCCGCGAGCACGCTGCGCTCTCGGCGTTCGAGAACGATGGCACGCGCGATTTCGATATTGGCGGACTCGCGGGCATCAGCGACGAGTCCTTCGATGCGCTCGATCCTGTGGTGTGGCCGGTTCGCGAAAAAGAAACCGGCGACACTCGCTTCTTTGCGAACGGCGGCTTCTTCACGCCAGATCGCAAGGCACGCTTCATAACGCCCGAAACGCCTGCGCTGCGCGCGAGCGCATCGGGCGACTTTCCGTTCGTGCTCAACACTGGCCGCGTGCGCGATCAATGGCACACCATGACGCGCACAGGCCTCTCCCCGCGACTCGGCCAGCACATGCCGGAGCCGTTCGTCGAGATTCATCCCGACGATGCGGCAGCGCTTGATTTGAAAGATTTCGCGCGTGTCCGCACCGCCTATGGCGAAGGCACCTTCAAAGTCGCGTTGAGCGATGGCCAGCAACGCGGCTCGGTGTTCGTTCCCATCCACTGGAACGGCGAAACCGCGTCGTCTGCGCGCGTTTGCGAGTTGGTTGCGCCGCACACCGATCCGTTTTCGGGCCAACCGGAAGCAAAGGCTACTCCCGCGTCCGTCGTGCCGGTCGAATTCGCATATCGTGGCTTCGCACTCACGCGTGCGCCGTTCGCGCCGCCGCAAGACACCTGGTGGGCGCGGGTCGCGCTCAACGGCGGCGTCGGGACGCTGATCGCATCCACAGAAGGGCCGAAGCTCTGGCGCGAGCACCCTCGTGAGCTGGTGAACGGCGCGGAGCTCGCCGAGTTCATCGACCTTGCTCGTGGAACATATCGCGCGGCCGCGTTCCGTGACGGAAAACTCGAAAGCTGCCTGTTCATCGGGCCCGCGGAAGCGACGCCGGCCTGGGACGTCATCAAGGCATTGTTCGAGGCGGACGCGCTCTCCGACACGCAACGCCGCGTCCTGCTCTCCGGTCGCGCCGCAGACGGCATCGCCGAGATCGGGCCGGTGATCTGCGCGTGCTTCGGCGTCGGCCTGGCGGCGATCCGCGACGCGATCGGGTCGAAAACCGCCACCAACGTCGAGGCGATCGGCAAGGCGCTGCGCGCCGGCACCAACTGCGGTTCCTGCCTGCCGGAATTGAAGAGGATTGTGCATGACCACGCGCACGCCGGTTGAAACGCGTACGCCGCGCATGGAGCCGCTCGCGCGGCTGCCTGTGTTCTATGCCCTCACCGGCAAGCGCGCCGTGATCGCGGGCGGCAGTGTGGCGGCCGCGTGGAAAGCGGAATTGTTGGCCGCCGCGGGCGCGGCCGTCGACGCCTACGCACCCAACCCCGCCGAGGAGATGATCGAGATCGCCGCCCAGGCGAGCATCACGATTCATCGCCGCGACATCGAAGCTGCCGACTTCGCCGATGCCGCGCTCGCTGTCGGCGCATTCGAGGACGACGGCGAAGCCGCAGCTTTCGCGAAGCACGCGCGCGCCGCGGGTGTCCCAGTGAACGTCATCGATAAGCCTGCGTTCTGCGATTTCTCCTTCGGCGCGATCGTCAACCGCTCGCCGCTGGTGATCGGCATCTCCACCGACGGCGCGGCGCCGGTGTTCGGCCAAGCCATCCGCGCCAAGCTCGAAGCCCTGATCCCGCGCGGCTTTGCTCACTGGGCCGAGGCGGCGCAACGGTGGCGCAGCGAGTTGAAGACATCGGGCCTTTCGTTCAACGCCCGGTGCCGGTTCTGGCAAATCTTCACCGCGCATGCGATCGGCAATCCCAACCACGAACCGGAAGCCGCCGATTACGATCGGCTGCTGACGGCGGCACGGGCCGACAGCGAAAGCGCGGACAAAGGCTCGGTCACCCTGGTCGGCGCGGGTCCTGGCGACCCGGAGCTCTTGACGTTGCGCGCTGTAAGGGCGCTGCAATCCGCCGACATCATCCTGTTCGACGATCTGGTATCGCCGGAGATCCTCGAGTTTGCCCGGCGCGAGGCGAAAAAAATGCAGGTTGGCAAGACGGCGCATGGCCCCTCCTGCAAGCAGGATGAGATCAACGCGCTGATGATCGCGCTTGCCAAGGCAGGCAAACGCGTGGTGCGGCTCAAGGGCGGTGATCCGTTCGTGCTGGGGCGGGGCGGCGAGGAGGCGCTGGCCTGCGCCGCTGCGGGGGTGCCGTGCGAGGTGGTGCCC
>JBAVXH010000157.1:0-7698 GCA_049698215.1 Xanthobacteraceae bacterium
GTCGCGCCCTATGCGTCGTACCGCTGCCCCTATGGCACCTCGACCATCGGTGCGAGCGCGGATGCCTGCGCGCGCATGATCGAGTTCGTGCTGGAGCGGGAAGGGGACATCGCGGCTGTCATCGCCGAGCCGATGCGCGCGGTGCCGCATATTCCGCCGCCCGGGTTCTGGCGCCGCGTGCGCGCGGCCTGCGACCGGCATGGCACACTGCTGATTTTCGACGAGATCCCGACCGGGCTCGGCAAGACCGGCAAGATGTTTGCTTGCCAGCACGACGGTGTGGTGCCGGACCTGCTGGTGCTCGGCAAGGCGCTCGGCGGCGGGATCGTGCCGATCGCGGCGGTGATCGCGCGGCCGGAGCTGGATGTCGGCGCGGCGTACGCCTTCGGGCATTACACGCACGAGAAGAACCCGGTGACGACCCGCGCGGCGCTGACCACGATCCAGATCATCGAAGAGGAAGAGCTGGTCGAGAACGCCGCGCGCGTTGGCGCGGCCGCGATGGCGCGTCTGCACGAGATGAAGTCGAAACATCAGCTGATCGGGGATGTGCGCGGGCTTGGCTTTCTGCTCGGCGTCGAGCTGGTCACCTCGCGGGTGAGCAAGGCTCCCGCCAAGGATGCCGCCGAGGCCGTGATGTATCGCGCGCTGGAAAAGGGGCTTTCGTTCAAGACCACGTTCGGCAACGTGCTGACCCTGACCCCGCCGCTCACCACCACCGAGCCCGAGATGATGCGCGCGCTGGATATCCTCGACGAAGCGATTGGCTCTGTCGCGGCGAAATGACGGATACACTCACGATCCGGGTGGAGCCGCCAGATCAGCCGGACGTCATCCCGCTGATCGAGGCGCTCGATGCGCAGATGGGAGCCCTCTATCCGCTGGAGAGCAACCACCTGCTCGACATTGGGGCGCTCTCGGACCCGGCGGTGACGTTCCTGGTGGTGCGCGACGGTGATGAGGTGGTCGGCTGCGGCGCGGTCCTGCGTGACCCGCGCGGCTGGGGTGAAGTGAAGCGCATGTACGTGCGGCCGGAGCAGCGCGGCCGGGGTATCGGCCAGCGGGTGCTGGCCGAGCTTGAGGCGATCGCGCGCAACGCGCTGCTGCCACTGTTGCGGCTGGAAACCGGCATCCACAACGCCGAGGCGTTGGCGCTTTATCGCCGCAACGGATTCGTCGAATGTGCGCCGTTCGGCGATTACCGGCCCGATCCGCTCAGTGTATTCATGGAAAAGCGCGTGAACATGTGACAATCGTAGGGCGGGCAAAGGCGCATCGCGCCGTGCCCGCCGCGACATGGCGGGCACGCTTCGCTTTGCCCGCCCTACGGAGGGGCGAACTCGGATGCCAGGCAACCTGTCGTTCAGCGATCTCAAGAAGGCCGTCACGGCCGGCACGATCGACACCGTGATCGTCGCCATGGTCGACATGCAGGGCCGCCTCGTCGGCAAGCGCTTCCAGGCCGAATATTTCGTGGACGGCGCGCACGAGGAGACACACGGCTGCAATTACCTGCTCGCCGACGACATCGACATGGAGCCGGTGCCGGGTTACGCGGCGGCGAGCTGGGAGCAGGGCTACGGCGACTTCGTCATGAAGCCCGATATGACGACCTTGCGCCGCGTGCCATGGCTCGACGGCACCGCGCTGGTGCTTGCCGACGTGCTCGATCATCATCATCACGACGTGCCGCACTCGCCGCGCGCTATGTTGAAGGCGCAAGTGGCGCGGCTGAAGAAGCAGAAGATGAAGGCTTACTGCGCGTCCGAGCTCGAGTTCTATCTGTTCGACGAGAGCTATGAGGCGATCCACGCCAAGCGCTATCACGAGCCGAAAACGGCGGGCTATTACATCGAGGACTATCACATCCTGCAGACCACCAAGGAGGAGGGCGTGATGCGCGCCATCCGCCGCGGCCTGCAGGGCGCGGGCATTCCGGTGGAGAACTCCAAAGGCGAGTGGGGGCCGGGGCAGGAGGAGATCAACGTCCGCTATTCCGACGCGCTCGACATGGCCGACAACCACGTCATCCTGAAGAACGGGTGCAAGGAGATTGCGCACGGGCAGGGCAAGGCCGTCACCTTCATGTCGAAATGGAATTACGGCCTCGCGGGCTCGTCGTCGCACGTGCACGTCTCGCTGTGGGATGCCGCCGGCAAGACGCCGCTGTTCTTCGATGCCGAGGCCGAGTTCACGATGTCGCCGCTGATGCGCTCGTTCGTGGCGGGGCAGCTCAAGTACGCAAGCGACATCACGTGGTTTCTCGCGCCCTATATTAACTCCTACAAGCGCTTCCAAGTCGGCACCTTCGCGCCGACCAAGGCGGTGTGGAGCCGCGACAATCGCACGGCGGGATTCCGGCTGTGCGGGGAGGGCGGCAAGGCGATCCGCATCGAGTGCCGCATCGGCGGCGCGGACCTCAATCCGTATCTCGCGTTTTCTGCTTTGATCGCGGCGGGGCTCGCGGGCATCGAGGAGAAGCTCGTGCTCGATGTGCCGTTCTCGGGCGATGCCTATCACGGCGCGAAGCTGCCCGAAGTGCCGAAGACCTTGCGCGAGGCGACCGAGGCCTTGGACAGATCCAAAATGCTGCGTGCGGCGCTCGGTGAAGAGGTGATCGATCACTATGTGCATACCGCGAAGTGGGAGCAGTTCGAATACGACCGGCGCATTACGGACTGGGAGCTGATGCGCGGGTTTGAGAGGTATTGATCTTTCTTCACCTCCCCCTGGAGGGGGAGGTCGGCCGGCGAAGCCGGCCGGGTGGGGGTGACTTCCTTAGCCTCGCCGGTCTATTTCACCCCACCCCGGCGCTTTCGGCGCCGACCCTCCCCTCCCAGGGGAGGGTAAAGCGAGCTCGCAGCGCCATGCCCGACATCGTCTGCATTTCCCCCGTTGACGGCCGCGAAGTCGTGCGGCGCGCCTCGGCGTCCGCGGCCGAGATCGAGGGCGCCGTCACGGCTGCGCGGAAGGCGCAGGCGGAGTGGAAGCGCGTGTCCGTGGCGGAGCGCGGGAGGATTGTCGGCAAAGCCGTCGACGCCATGCTGGCGATGCGCGGCGAGGTCGCGCCGGAACTGGCGTGGCAAATGGGACGGCCCCTTCGCTACGGCGGCAACGAACTTGGCGGCTTCGAGGAACGCGCGCGCGCCATGATCGCGCTGGCCGAGACGGCGCTCGCCAACATCGTTCCCGAGCCAAAGGCTGGCTTCAGGCGCTACATCGCGCGCGAACCGGTCGGGATCGTGCTTACGGTCGCGCCGTGGAATTACCCGTATCTCACGGCGGTCAATTCGGTCGTGCCCGCGCTGATGGCCGGCAATGCGGTGCTGCTCAAGCACGCCGCGCAGACACTGCTGGTCGGCGACCGCTTTCAACAGGCGATGGACAAGGCCGGATTGCCCAAGGGCCTGTTCCGCACGCTGACGCTGAGCCACGACGACACCAGCAAGCTGATCGGCTCCGGCGCGGTGGACCAGGTCTGTTTCACCGGCTCTGTCGTGGCCGGCAAACAAATCGAGCGCGCGGCCGCCGGCACATTCGCGGGTGTCGGACTCGAGCTCGGCGGCAAGGACCCGGCTTATGTGCGCGCCGACGTGGACCTCGCGCACGCAATCGAGAACGTCGTCGACGGCGCCTATTTCAATTCCGGACAATGCTGCTGCGGCATCGAGCGCGTCTATGTGCATGCCGATGTCTACGACAAGTTCGTCGCGGGCTTCGCGGACCTGACGAAGCAATACGTGCTCGACGATCCGCTCGATCAGAAGACGACGCTTGGTCCGATGGCGCAGCCGCGCCTTGCCGCGACCGTGCGCGATCATATCGGCGAGGCGCTGCACAAGGGCGCACGCGCGCTGATCGACACCAAGTCGTTCGCGCGCGACCGGAATGGCTCGACCTATGTGGCGCCGCAGGCGCTGGTCGACGTCGATCATTCTATGAAGGTCATGATGGACGAGACCTTCGGCCCCGTCGTCGGAATCATGAAGGTGAAGGACGATGCGGAAGCGATCCGGCTGATGAACGACTCGCCTTATGGTCTCACGGCTTCCATCTGGACAAAGGACATGGATGGCGCCGAGCGCATCGGCCGCGAGATCGAGACCGGCACCGTCTACATGAACCGCTGCGACTATCTCGATCCCGGCCTTGCGTGGACCGGTGTGAAGGACACCGGGCGCGGCGCGACGCTCTCGCGCGTGGGCTACGAATCGCTCACAAGACCGAAGAGTTTTCATTTGAGGGAAGTATGACGATCCAACTGCGCGGAAACTGGAATTACCCGACCACGGTGCGCTTCGGCGCCGGGCGTGTGAGCGAACTCGGCGAGGCTGTGAAGGCTGCCGGGATGAGCAACCCGTTGGTCGTCACCGACCCTGTCGTCGCCAAAATGCCGATGACCGCGAAAGCGATGGTGATGCTCAGCGCCGCGGGGGTCAGGGTGACGCTGTTCTCGGAGGTTCAGCCCAATCCGGTCGAGGCCAACGTCGCGCAAGGTGTGGCGGCCTACAAGGCGGGCGGGCACGACGGCGTGGTGGC
Source organism: Xanthobacteraceae bacterium (assembly GCA_049698215.1). GTDB lineage: Bacteria > Pseudomonadota > Alphaproteobacteria > Rhizobiales > Xanthobacteraceae > PALSA-894. The sequence continues at coordinate 4,540 of JBAVXH010000157.1, forward strand.
GTTCGGAGGCGGCTCCGCGCTCGATGCCGGCAAGCTGATCGCGTTGATGCACGGGCAGACGCGCTCTGTGTTCGACTTCGAGGATGTGGGCGACTGGTGGACCCGCGCTGATGCATCGGTCATTGCGCCGGTGGTCGCGGTGCCGACCACCGCGGGCACCGGCTCGGAGGTCGGCCGTGCGGCGGTCGTGACCAACGAGAAGACGCACACCAAGAAGATCATCTTCCATCCGAGGATGCTTCCCGTGCAGACGATCTGCGATCCGGAGCTGACCGTCGGCATGCCGCCGCACATCACCGCCGGCACTGGTATGGATGCCTTCTCACACGCGCTCGAGGCGTTGTGCGTGCCGAGCTATCACGCGCTTGCCGACGGCATCGCGGCGGAAGGGGTGCGGCTGGTGAAGGAGAACCTTGTCGCGGCTTACAAGGATGGCACCAACATCGAGGCGCGCGCCCACATGATGGCGGCGGCCGCGGCCGGCGCGACCGCGTTCCAGAAGGGGCTCGGCGCAATCCATGCGCTCTCGCATCCGGTCGGCGCGCTCTACGACACGCATCATGGGCTGACCAACGCGGTGTTTGCGCCCTATGTGCTGGTGTTCAACCGCAAGGCCATCGAGGACAAGGTAAAGCGGCTCGCCGCCTACATCGGCCTGCGGCCGAGCTTCCGCGCTTTCATGGATTTCGTGCTCGAGCTGCGCGAGCAAACCGGCATCCCACACACGCTGCAGGGCCTGAAGGTCGGCGACGACAAGGTCGACCAGATCGTGAAGATGGCGCCTGAGGATCCGACCGCCGGCGGCAACCCGGTGAAGCTCGACCGCCGCGCGGCGCGCACCATCTTCATGCGCGCCCTGGAGGGGCGGGTCTAGTTATTCGGGCGACACCAGCTTCAGCCCGACGATCCCGGCAACGATCAGCCCGATGCAGGCGAGCCGCAGCGCTGCGGTCGACTCGCCGAACAGATAGATACCGAGAACCGCGGTGCCGATCGTGCCGATGCCGGTCTACACCGCATAGGCCGTGCCGAGCGGCAGAGTCTTCAGCGCGAGACCAAGCAGGCCGATGCTGACCAGCATGCTGGTGATTGGTCAGCACGGATGGAACGAGGCGCGTGAAGCCTTCGGTGTATTTGAGGCCTACCGCCCAGCCGACTTCGGACAGCCCCGCGAAGAACAGAATGATCCAAGCCATGACGAGGCTCCAAGAGCAGGGCCGTCCCTGAGATTGCGTGGAGAGCGCGGCCGTCCGCGCGGCGGACAGATAGCACCCGACGCTACGGGATCAAGCGTCGTAGCGCCGCGCGAGGCTTTCCGGCTTCGCGCCGAAGAAATATGCGAGCCGCAGCCGCCACATCAGCAGGATCGTCCGCACGACGCCGCGGCGCTCCCAGCGCCGCCCCGAAGTCGCAACGCGCGCGCGCAGGCAAAGCGGAGCCGAGATGCGCCTGAGATGGCGCGCGAGCGTGATGTCCTCCATCAGGGCGATCTCGGGAAATCCACCGACGGCGGCGAATGCGCCGCGCGTCATGAACATCGCCTGATCGCCGGTAGCGATTCCGGTGAAGCGCGAACGCGCATTCATGAACGCGGCAACGACAGGGAGCAGCGGATGGCTTCCTTCGATCGTCACATCGAAGCGACCCCAGGCGCGCGGCGAGCGGGCGAGGCCGTCATGAATCAGCGCGTCGGCCTCCGGCGGCAGGCGCGTGTCCGCATGCAGGAACAGCAGGACATCGCCTCCCGCCATCGCAGCGCCCGCGTTCATCTGCAGAGCGCGCCCCCGGGCGCTGGTGATAACAAAGTCTGAGAGCGGCTTTGCGAGTGCAGCCGTATCATCCGCGCTCCCGCCATCGACCACGATCACTTCAGCACCGCGAGCGCGGAGCGGCGCGAGCGCGGTGAGCGATGGGACAATGGCGGAAGACTCGTTGAGAACCGGAACGATGATCGAGAGGCGAGCCGCGGGCTCAGGCATCGACGTATGGCGACTATTTCGCCGGCGCAGCGGTCGCGACCGAGTCGAGTCCAATGCGCCCGAAACCTGGCAGCTTCAGCGCCGGATGGCGCAAATCGAGGCCGGCGACGAGACCGAGCACGTTGAGCTCGATGCCTTCGACCCATCCGAGCTTCACGCCGAGCAGGCCCCACGCGCTCGCCTCGATGCCGGTGCCGCTGTCGGTCAAGCCGGCATAAGGCTCGGGCCGATAATCGCGCCCGATTGCGTTCGGCGGCAGCGCCACCTCCAGCTCGGGCACAGCGCGCAGCACGGTCGCGACGAACGTGTTGCTGTTCGGGCCCGGCCACATCCGGTAGTCGCCGTCGTTCGCGTAGCGATACGCCTTGATCGCGGCCTCGATCCGCGGGATCAGCTTTTCGGCCCGCTCACCCTTGAGGTCGACGATGACCTCGCCATGCTCGCCGAACCAGAGGTCAGGCGGCCACCAGTTGAGCCGCACCGGATTGCCCCAGCCAGCGACGTCATAGCGGCGCCATTCGCCGTTCTGGCGTTTGATGACGATCCAGCTGTGCAGCGCGATCGCACCCTTCCAGCCGCGGGTGCGTCCCGCCATGACCAGCACGCGGGCCTCCGGGTGTGCTGCGGCGTCGGCAAGACGGCTCGTCACCGCGCGGTCCCAGCGGCTCCAGTGGTTCGGGCCGCCGTGATAGGCGAGCGTTCCGGCCGCCCCGAACACCGGCAGCAGGAAGAGCGCCAGAAACGACCAGGCGAAGATTTTTCGGCGGGATCGGCGGGGCAGGGGCGAAGCGGCGGGCATGATAGTCGCGTATAAGCGGTTCCGGTCCGAACTGTGGCAAGCACTAGGCGCGACGTATTACAAATGGGTAATCCGGTTCTTGTCGAGGTGGTGCGCGGCGGGCGCGTCGAAAGCCGCCATCGCGGGTCGGTCGCGGTGGTGGATGCGGATGGTGCGACCGTCCTGGCGCTCGGCGATTTGGCGCGGCCGGTCTATCCGCGATCGGCCGTGAAGCCGCTGCAGGCGCTGCCGCTCCTCGAGAGCGGCGCGGCAGACAGGTACGGCTTCGGCGATCAGGAAATCGCACTGGCCTGCGCCTCCCACGGTGGCGAGCCGGCGCATGTCGAGGTGGCGAACCGCATGCTGGGGCAAGCCGGGCTCGATGCGGGCGCGCTCGAATGC
>JBAVXH010000158.1:0-29520 GCA_049698215.1 Xanthobacteraceae bacterium
GCTCGAGCTTGGCGCGGCGGACGCGCTGCTCGCGCGCTCCTGGCCGGCACCGATCACCGCTCTGCTCGACCAGCAGGTCGGCGCGCCGCGCGAGGAGGCGGCACTTCGCGCGGCCATTCCGCAGCTCACGCCGATCGAAGGTGACGTCTCGCGCGCGGTGCAGACGCAGTACGAGGCGAACCCTTATCCGCGCTGGATCACGGCCGGTACGCTGCGACAGTATCCGCACATCGACGCATACCTGCGCGACAGGTTTCCGGCCGCGAAGTTCCGGCCGCTCGGCAAGTCCGGCGGCCTCGACATCCTCATCGCGGGCTGCGGCACCGGCCAGCACGCAATCCTGACCACGCAACAGCACGCGGGCGCGCGCACGCTCGCGATCGACTTGAGCCGGGCGAGCCTCGCCTATGCGGTGGCCAAGACCCGCAAGCTCGGTCTCGACATCGAGTACGCGCAGGCCGACATCATGCGGCTCGGCACGCTGCTGCGGCGCTTCGACCTGATCGAATCGGTCGGCGTGCTGCATCATCTGGCCGACCCCTACGCGGGATGGCGCGTGCTGCTCTCGCTGTTGCGTCCCGGCGGATTCATGCGGATCGCGCTCTACAGCGAGATCGCGCGCTGGGGCGTGGTGGCCGCGCGCAAGGAGATCGCGCAAAGAGGCTATGGCGCGAGCGTCGCCGAGATCCGGCGCTTCCGCGGCGAGCTGATGCAACGCAGCGACAGCGCAGCGCAGAATGTCATGCGCATGATCGACTTCTACAGCACGAGCGAGTGCCGCGATTTCTTGTTTCATACGCAGGAGCACCGCATGACGCTTCCGGCGATCAAACGGTTTCTCGCCGAGCAGAACCTCGGTCTCGTCAGCATGGAAGTCGCTTCCGTAACGGCGCGCCAATACGCAACGCACTTTCCGAACGACCATGCGATGACCGATCTCGACAACTGGGATGCGTTCGAGCGGGACAATCCGCAGACGTTCGAAACGATGTACCGCTTCTGGGTGCAAGCACCGGCGAACTGATCTCAACGCCGGCCCTGCAACGGCAGCGGCTGATCGCCGAGCATACCGTTGAGCACGACCTTGCGCGCCGTATCGCGATCGAGCTTGTGATAGCCGACCAGGTCGGCGCTGTCCGCCAGAATGGCGTCGACGTCCTGCTTGAGCTTCAGGTTCTTGTAGTGGTCTTCGCGCGCGAGACCCATGCTCGCGCCGACGATCTCCAGAATATTGATGATCCGGAACGGCCAGTCGCGCTCGTGCGCGCAGAGCTCGCGGTGATCGGAATGGTAGACGGCGACGAGTGCGTCGACTCCCGCCGCGCTTGCAGCTTCAAGCTCCCTGAGCTGCAGTTCTTTCTTGTAGCCGGGCAGCACCCCGACCGTGACGCTCTGCAGCCCCACCGCCGGAACATCGAGCGTCACAAGCTCGATGCCGGGCACGGCGCGCAACACATCCTCCGCGGCATCCATCACGCCCGCGACGCCCGGATGGCGATGCAGCGCGATCCTCATCGCCACGCGTTTCGTCAACAGCGGCCGCAGCGCGCCGAGATTGCGGTACAGGAAGCGCATGAACGGCGTCATGTCGAACGGCTTCGCGCCGGTTGCGCGTTCGAAGGTCGGCAGCATGATCTCGCTGAACTGCACGAAGCAGCTTGGGCACCAGGAGATCACTTCGCCGGTCTTGGAGCGGGCAAGCTTGCCGATGGTGTTGCCGGCAAATCGCGATGAGGTCTCGGCATCGCCCGAGCGAAGCTGGTGCACGCCGCAGCAATGGGTCGGCCCGCCCATCACGGTGTAGCGGGTCCCGAGCGCATCCATGATGTCGAGGCAGAGAAGCGCGATGTGCGGAGTCTTGAGCACGTTGCAGCCGGTGTAGAAGACGACGTCGGGCAGCTCTTCACTCTCGGCCGGCGGTTTCGCCGTCGGCCGCTGCCCGAGGCGATCGAGCGCCTCGTCGGTCAGCTGCAGATGCGACAGGATGCTGACGTCCTCGCTCATGCGCCGGAAGTTCTGCACGCCCGCCTTGCGGCGTTCGCGCGGCTCGGTCCGCGCCGTCATGGCAAGCCGTGCCATCGCCAGCAGGAAGCGCGGATTCACACCGTAGTCGCAGGCCTTGATGCATTCGCCGCTGAGCACGCAGGATTTGGCCCAAGTCTCTGAGTCTTTCGGCCCCGCCCCGAGGCGCACGATGTCGAGCACGCCCGTGACAACTTGCTTCGGGTCCGCTTCGCTCAGACCCGCTGCATCCGTGATAGGGCACGCCTCAAAGCACGCGCCGCACTTCGTGCAGGCGCTGAGCATCTCGTCGACGCGGCTGTCGAGCGCGGCCTGAAAGCCCGAATTGTCCATTGTCTAAAGCCTAATACCGATGCGCTAAGGCGGTGTATGCTAGGTCGCCTGCCGGCCCGTTGAAACCCCAAAAAAATCGAGTTACGTCATGATGAGATTCAAAGCTCACTGGATAGTGATTGCGCTCGCGGTGTTTGCACTGGTGGGACACACACCGGCCACGGCCCAAACCTACCCAACCAAGCAAGTTACGATCGTGGTCTCGCTCGCAGCCGGAAGCGGGATGGACACGATCACGCGGCTTTATGCCGAAAAACTGTCGGAGGCATTCGGCAAGCCGGTCATCGTCGAGAACAAGCCCGGCGCTGCGACGACACTCGCCGCCCAGCAGGTCGCGGCAGCGCCTCCCGACGGCCACACGCTCGTCGTGCTGACCAGCATCGCGTTGTCGATCAATCCGACCCTGTTCAAGAAGCTCAACTACGACCCGCATGATCTGGAGCCTATCTCGCTCTATTTGAAATCGCCGTTCATCCTGGCAATCAATCCTTCGCTGCCGGCAAGGACGCTCCCCGAGTTCGTCGAACTCGCCACGAAGGCAAACCCGCCACTGAATTTCGCATCGATCGGCACCGGCTCGGTGCAACATATGTCGATGGAGTTCGCGAAAAAACGGCTGAGGTTCGACGCGACACACGTGCCGTACCGCAGCACGCCGCAATCGGTGACTGACCTGATCGCCGGGCATGTCTCGGCGAGTTTCCTCGAAGCGGGACTGTCGATCCCGTTGGTCAAGGACGGGAAGCTGCGTGCCCTTGCGGCTTCCTCCACCGAGAGGTTGCCGCTCCTGCCGGACGTGCCGCCATTTGCGGAGGCATCCGGCGCGAAGGACTATGAGGGCGTGTCGTGGCACATGCTGCTGGTCCCCGCGAAGACGCCGCGGCCGATCATCGAGCGGCTGCATGCGGAGATGAAGCGGATCATGCGCGACCCTGACATCAGGGAAAAGATCTCTGCGCTCGGCTATATCCCGAACGAGTCACCCTCGATTGAAGGCATGCAGCGTTACGTCGAGTCAGAACGGCTGAAGTGGGGCACGATGGTGAAAGAGCTTGGTCTCGAAGGCTCGCAGTAGAAACCGCGCCTACTTCGCGCCCGCCGCGCCTTCCGTGGTCGCGATCCAGATTCCGATGAACACCGCGGCCAGCCCGCCGATCAGGTTGAGCGTGATCGGCTCGCCGACGAGCTGAGTGGCGAGCAGGCCGGCTGCGATCGGATTCACCGTCATGGTGTTGGCGACGCGGGTCGGCGAGGCGCGCTGCAACGCCATGACCCAGAGGATGAAGGCAAGCGCGCCACCCGCGACGCCGAGGTACGTCGCCGCGATCCATTGCGGCGCGCCGAAGGTCGTCAGCACGACGAGGCGACCGGTCGCAAGCCCTCCAGCGATGAGCGCGGCCGCGCCACAGCCCATGCCGACGCAGAGAAAGCCGAGCGCGCTGAACGCGCGATGAACGGGCGCGAGAACACGTTGTAGAACGCCATGCACAGCACGGCGCCGGTCATGATCAGCTCGCCGCGCCAGGCGCCCACCGGCGCATCGCCGAGATTGGTGGCAAGCGCGCCGGCGACGCCGAGGATCGCGATGCCGACGCCAAGCGATTTTCGCGCCGTCAGCGGCTCGATGCGCAGAACTGCGGCCGCCAGCATGGTCCAGAGCGGGAGCGTCGAGAGTGCGAGGCTCGCCCGCGTCGCGGTCGTGAGGCTCATCGCGACGTTGTAGAGGATGAAGAACACCCCAAAGAAGATGATGCCGAGGGCCGCGATGGCAGGAAGGTCGCGCCGGCTCGGCCAGCGCGCCCCCAACAGCAGCGTGGCGGGGAGCACCACGGCGAACCCGATGCCCCAGCGCAGGGTCGCAAGCGTGAGCGGATCGGCATCGGTCACGAGATAGTGCGTCACCGCCGCGGCCGTGCCGCCGAGCGCGCTCGAGATGATGGCGATGATGACGCCGAGGGTTTCGGTCACGGTGCCATCTTGCGCAACTCGTCCGACGTAGCAATTACCCCGCGGATAATGACTCGCCGTTCCAACCGCACGCCGCGAGCCGCTCGTGCAGGTGCGGCGGCACCGGCGCGATCACGCGCACCGGCTCCTTGTTCTTCGAGATCGGCACCACGACCTCGCGCGCGTGCAGCTGCAGGCCGGGCGCATCGGGACGCGGCACAAACTTGATCTGGCGCGCGCGGCGCTGGCTCGCCTCGTTGCCATAGATGTCGTCGCCGAAGATCGGAAAGCCCATCGCGGCGCAATGCACGCGCAGCTGATGCGTGCGCCCGGTGACGGGTTCGAGGGAGAGCCAGGTGAGTTGCTGAGCATTGGCCTCGCCGCGTGCTCGGACACCCTCCCCTGGAGGGGGAGGGTCGGCGGCGAAGCCGCCGGAGTGGGGTGAAGCTTGCGATGTCACCCCCACCCGAGCGGCCTTCGGCCGATCGACCTCCCCCCTCCAGGGGGCGGTGGGCGGAGAGACCGGAGCGAACCCCCGCCCCATCACCTTCCATTTCGTCATCGCCGGCGCCCCATGCGGGTCGGGCTTCATCCACCAGCCGAAATGCGGATCGAGCTTGCCCAGCGGCATGTCGATCGTGCCTTCGTCTTCCGCCGGCCCGCCTTCGACCACAGCCCAGTAGGTCTTGCCGACCTTGCGATGCTTGAACAGCAGGCTCAGGTGCGCCAGCGCCTTGCGATGGCGGCCGAGCACAAGGCAGCCCGAGGTCTCGCGGTCGAGCCGGTGCGCGAGCTCCGGGTCGCGCGGCAGGCCGTAGCGCAAATGCGGAAACCAGTCTTCGAGGCTCGGCCCGCCCTTCGGCCCGCGATGCACCGAAATGCCGGCCGGCTTGTCGATCACCAGCATCAGCCCGTCGCGATAAAGCACGCGCGCGAGGATTTCATCCTCGGTCGCGGCCTTCGGGTTGAACGGTTTGGCCAGCACTATCGGCTCCATGACGAAACCGCTATCACGGCCACCAACATGAATGACACCCCCAAACAAAGCTGGTGGCAGCGCCTTTCGGGCGGGCTCAAGCGCACCTCCGCCTCGATCGGCAACGCGATCTCCGATCTCGTCTCGAAGCGCAAGCTCGATGCCGCGACGCTGGAGGAACTAGAGGAATTGCTGATCCGCGCCGACCTCGGCGTGGATGTCGCGGCGCGCATCGCGGCAGCGATCGGCGAAGGCCGCTACGACAAGCAGGTCAGCGACGCGGAGGTGAAGGCGATCCTCTCGGCGGAGGTCGAGAAAGTGCTCGCGCCGGTCGCCAAGGCGCTCGTGATCGATGCCAGCGCAAAACCGTTCGTGATCCTCGTGGTCGGGGTGAACGGCTCGGGCAAGACCACCACCATCGGCAAGCTCGCGGCGCGCTTTCGCGGCGAGGGACGCGGCGTCATGCTCGCAGCGGGCGATACATTTCGCGCCGCCGCGATCGATCAACTCAAGATCTGGGGCAGTCGCACCGGTGCGACCGTGATCGCGCGCGAGCAGGGCTCGGACGCCGCAAGCCTCGCGTTCGAGGCCCTCACTGCGGCGCGAAGCGCCGCGGCGGACGTGCTGATCGTCGACACCGCGGGTCGCCTGCAGAACAAGTCCGAGCTGATGGCCGAACTGGAAAAGATCGTGCGCGTGATGAAGAAGGTCGACGCGAGCGCGCCGCATGCTGTGCTGCTGGTGCTCGATGCAACGGTCGGGCAGAACGCGCTGTCGCAGGCCGCTGAATTCACCCGCATCGCGGGCGTCACCGGCCTGGTGATGACCAAGCTCGACGGCACCGCGCGCGGCGGCATCCTGGTCGCGCTCGCCGCCAAGCAGAAGCTGCCGGTGCATTTCATCGGTGTCGGCGAAGGGGTCGAAGACCTCGCGCCTTTTGCCGCACGGGATTTTGCGAACGCGATTGCCGGGATCGAGGCCTAGGGCTTGCGTACCGTCACGCTGTCGCCGATCTCGAACGCCATCAAGTCCTCGCCCACTTCCAGCGGCCCGTCATAGGTTTGCCGCGTCTCGGCGACGACCTCGGCGAGCGTCGGTTCCGGGATCGTCGCGCTGCTTAGCAACACGATGTGGGTGTAGACCGCGAGCTTCGGCTTGGCCTTGGCGAACACCTGTCCAGCCTCGCTGGGGGTCGTGTGATGGCCGATGATGCGCTGCGCGAACGCGTTGACCATCAGTTCCTTGCGCGCGCTGCCCACCTCGTGAATCAGAAGGTCGCTGCCCGTACCGTACTTAATGACATTCTCGCTGTAGCGCGTATCGCCCGAGATCACGACCGAGCGCCCCCTGTAGTCGACGCGGTAACGTAGGCCGGCTTGATGCCCGGCCCGTGATCGACCTCGAATGCCGTCACCTTCACGCCGTTGCGCTCGTAAACAACGCCGTCCTTATCGAACTCCTCCGGCGCGATGGCGATGCCGGCCGGCGGCAGCTTTTCGTCTTCAAGGCGGATCTTGATATCGAGCGCGTAGGCTTTCTCGATGTTCTCCATTAGCGATTTGGTGCCGGTCGGGCCGATCACGCGGAACGGCGCGGCGCGGCGCCCGAACTCGGGCCCGAGCCAGCCGGTCAGCCAGAGGTCCGGAATGCCGGACACATGGTCGGAATGAAAATGCGTGAGGAAAAGCACGTCGAGCTTTCCCATCGGCACCTTGATTTGCCACATCCGGATCGGGACGCCGCGACCGGCGTCGAACAGGAGTTTCTGATCTCCGGCCTCAACGAGCGTGCTCGGGCCGAAGCGAGCGGGACGTGGCGAAGGTGACGCGGTGCCGAGCAGCGTCACCCTGAAGTCGGACTGCGCCTCCGTCTGCGCAACCGCCGCGAGCGCGATCACGAGTCCCAGCACGAACCGCCGCATGACGTTCTCCCGAATACCGTCGGGAGGCTATCGGGCACGCGCTGCCGTGACAATCGGACCGGGCACGCGCGATGACATCGTACAGGTGACAGGCTAGAACGCTCTCATGCCCGCCGAAGCAAAACCCCAGCTCAATCCCTTCCTCAAGCTCGCTCTCGAGATGGGGCCGCTGATCTTGTTCTTCTTTGCAAATTCGCGCCCTGCCCTGTTCACGCCGTTCATCGGCCCGCTGCTTCCCGCGGCGATCAGTGCCGAGAAGGCCGGCATCTTTGTCGCCACCGCGGTGTTCATGATCGCGATCCTCGTCTCGCTCGCGGTGTCGTATGCGCTGACGCGGCATCTGCCGGTGATGGCGATGGTGACGGCGGTGATCGTGGTGGTGTTCGGCGGGCTCACGCTCGTCCTGCACGACGACACCTTCATCAAGATGAAGCCGACGATCGTCTATCTGTTGTTCGCCGGCACCTTGCTCGGCGGGCTCGCCTTCAACAAGGCGCTGCTCGCGATCGTATTCGATGCGGTGTTTCGCCTCTCCGACGAAGGCTGGCGCAAGCTGACCCTGCGCTGGGCGATCTTCTTTCTCGCGCTCGCCGTGCTCAACGAAATCATCTGGCGCACGCAAACGACCGACTTCTGGGTGAGCTTCAAGGTGTTCGGCGTGGTGCCGCTCACGTTCGTGTTCGCTGCGCTGCAGTATCCGCTGCTGCAGAAATATTCGGTTGAAGAAAAGTAGGGTGGGCAAAGCAGCCGCGAAGCGGCGCGTGCCCACCATTCATCGGCGCGGTGGAAGTGGTGGGCACGGCGCGCAAGCGCGAGCCTTTGCCAACCCTACATCGGCTTCGCGGGCGTGCCGGCCGCGCGGGTCGGCTGCGCGACGAAATAGGTTGCCTGCAGCACGCCGAGCCCGAACGGCGTCGGCACCGAGAAGCGGAACGGCACGAGCAGCCGCGTGCCGGAAATCGGCGCGAGCCACATCTCCATCTCGCGGGTCTCCACCAGATACTTGATCGCGGGCCGCTCGGGGCGATGCCCGGCGATCGGCTTGTAGAGCACGGTGCAGACCACCGCCGGGCCCTGATAGCCCTTGTCGGCGTGCACGCGGTCCATGCGCTTGAACGCGAGTTCGATGTCGGCGCGCTGGCGCCCGTCGAAGATCGCAAGCTTGCGCTTGCAGGCATCCGGCGTCAGCACCTCGCCGCTGCCGGCGACCGGCAGGATAGCGGCGCTCATCGGATCGGTGACGCCCTTGCGATGTGCGTCGGTGACGGGCACGCGGTCGGGCGACGGCGGTGTCGGCGGCTCGACCGACACGTCCTTCACGGTGCCGGCGCGCAAGGTCATGCGGACCTCGTCGGAGCGGCGGTCGGAAATCGTGCTCGACGCGTAGGTCGTGGGGACTAGGCTTGCGCCCTGAATGACGCCGCGCGAACCGCTGGAGCCGGAGCCGTCGGAAATGAGCTTGACCAAGCCGGTGGTCCGGCCGCTCGCCACCGCGGTGTACTGGTCAGGCGCGACATCGATGACCCAGGTGCCGGTGCCGAGCGGAATGCCGGCAAGCGAAACGGCGTAGCGCGCCTCAAGCTTGCTCTGGGCCTGCGCCGAGCCGGCAACACCCGCAAGCGCGACGCTCGCGGCGAACACAACGGAGAGGCTGCGATATCGCAAACGCCGACCCTTCCCCAAGGACCAAGCCTCGCGCCTCTTCGGCTCCGAATGCGTCGAATCTGTGGTTCTAGCGGCCCTTCAGGTTGCACAACTTGACGCCCCGGCGCATGCCCCTTATAGGTCCGCGTTCCCGATTGAGCGCCGGACGGGCGCTGCGGGTATTTCCGCAGAATTTTCAAGGATTTCGACCATGTCGCGCCGCTGCGAATTGACCGGCAAGGGCCCGCAGGTGGGCCACAAGGTCAGCCACTCGAACATCAAGACCAAGCGGCGCTTCCTGCCGAACCTCTTGAGCATCACGCTGATCTCGGACGCGCTCGGCCGCTCGGTCAAGCTGCGCATCTCGGCGAACGCACTCAAGTCAGTCGACCATCGCGGCGGCCTCGACGCGTTCCTCGCCAAGGCGCGCGACGAGGAGCTGTCGCCCAAGGCGCGCAAGCTCAAGAGCGATATCGCCAAGAAGCGTGCCGAGGCGAAGGCGGCCTGACGTTGCCACCTTGACGAAGGGACAATGCCCGGCTCGTGCCGGGCATTTTCGTTTTAGCGTCGGGGGCTGAAGAACCACATCGCAAACGCGATCATGCCCCCGACGACGGCCAGCATCACGGCGGCAGCGGTCAGCAGATAAGCGAGCCCGAACAGAAAGCCGAACGGCAACCGTCCGGACCACGCGAGCCAATAGAGGATGGCAGCGCCCGGCACGATCGCGGCGAGCACCGCGAGCACGAGATCGAGCGGATGGACGGTCTTGCGGAACATCGGACCGGGCCTTCCATCCATTATCGCAGAAGGGTCACGGCTCCTCCAGCGTGAACTGCAACAGCAGCGTGCGCTGGATCATCGAAAAATTGTCGTCCGAGATGAGCGTGAGCACCAGCGCGCCGGCGGCGCGGTGCACCGTCAGCCCTTCCATGTTGTCGATCTGGTAGCCCATGTCGGCCTCGATCAGCACCGGCCCGTCGATGATCGCGCCGGGCTGAATGCCGGCAAGGGCCATGCGCCGGATGCGCATGGCGACACCGCGCAGCCGCGAGAAGCTGCGCTCCAGCAACAGCAGTTCGCCTCTCGGCGTCACCGTGCAATCGGTCACGTCGAAATCGCCGATGCGCTTCACCGAGAACTCGCTCCAGCCTGCGCCCGACTGCAGAAACCCCTTGATGTTGCCGGCCTCGTCGAGACCGCGCTCCGAGATCGCGATCAGGCTGCGCGCGTGCGGCAGCCCGGGCGGCACGAACTCGAGACATTCGAGTCCCTTGTTGTGCGGCAGCGATGCGATGCCCGGCGAGACCGGCACCGGCTGTGCGCGCGCCGCCAAGCCGTCGCGCCCGACATTGAGCCGCACGATGCGATTCACCCGCTCGATGCCGAGCCACACGGTGCCGCCGTCGCGCGCCATCGCCTCGGTGTCATACCAGCCGCGCACGGCAAGCGGCTTTCCATCGTGGCCGAGCACCGGCGCCATCTCGGCATCCGCGATGCCGGCAGGGCGCGCGCCTTCATAGGCGATGCGCCCGCGCAGCCAGTATCCCTTGTCGGTCACTGCAAGAAATTTCGCGCCGTCGGCCTCGACGCGGATCGCCGAGATGCCGCCAAAATGCGGATTGGGCGACGTGAGCTCGATGCCGCCGCGAAAGGTGAGCGCGCCGAATTTGGTGCGCTTCGGATTGCGCGGCTCGAACGCCGTGATCGCTCGCGCGCGGATTTCGATTTTGGCGGGCGGCTCCGGCGCGCGCGGATTGGGCTGCGCGGAGGCGGAGAGCGCAAGCGCCGCGAGCAGCGCGAAAGCGAGCGCCGCGCTACGACCGAGGATCAATGCATCTTCCGGCGCGGCGGCGCGCGCACCGGTTCGGCGGGCGCCTGCTCTTCAAAGAGTTCGGCAAGCTTTTCGGTCATCACACCACCGAGCTCCTCGGCGTCCACGATGGTAACCGCGCGGCGATAGTAGCGCGTCACATCATGCCCGATGCCGATTGCGATCAGCTCCACTGGCGAGCGCGTCTCGATCTCCTCGATCACCCAGCGCAGATGCCGCTCGAGATAGTTGCCGGGATTGACCGACAGCGTCGAATCGTCGACCGGCGCGCCGTCGGAGATCATCATCAGGATCTTACGCTGCTCGGTGCGCGCGAGCAGACGCTTGTGCGCCCAGTCGAGCGCCTCGCCGTCGATGTTCTCTTTCAGCAGCCCCTCGCGCATCATCAGGCCGAGGTTTTTGCGCGCGCGCCGCCACGGCGCGTCGGCCGATTTGTAGATGATGTGGCGCAGATCGTTGAGACGGCCAGGGTTCGCGGGCTTGCCGCCGGCGAGCCATGCCTCGCGCGACTGCCCGCCCTTCCAGGCGCGCGTCGTGAAGCCGAGGATCTCCACCTTCACGCCGCAGCGCTCCAGCGTGCGCGCCAGGATGTCGGCGCAGGTCGCCGCCACCGTGATCGGGCGCCCGCGCATCGAGCCGGAATTATCGAGCAGCAGCGTGACCACGGTATCCCGGAAGGTGGTCTCCTTCTCGCGCTTGAACGAGAGCGCGTGCAAAGGATCGATGATGATGCGCGTCAGCCGTGCCGGATCGAGCAGGCCTTCTTCGAGGTCGAACTCCCAGGCGCGGTTCTGCTGCGCCATCAGCCGGCGCTGCAAGCGGTTTGCGAGCCGCGAAACCACGCCCTGCAGGTGTGAGAGCTGCTTGTCGAGATAGCCGCGCAGCCGGTCGAGCTCCTCGGGCTCGCACAGATCTTCTGCCTCGATGGTCTCGTCGAACTTGGCGATGTAGGGGTGATAGTCCGGTCCGCGCGGCTCGTTCTGGCCGTGCGAGCGCGGCCGCCACGGCTCGTTGGCGGCCTCCGAGTCGCCCATGTCGGCGTCCTCGGGCATGTCGGCGGAAGGCGCGTCGGTTGCCTCGCTCGCGCCATCGGGCAACTCGTCGGCGGAGACTTCCATCTCCTCCATGCTCATGCCCTCGGCGTCCTCGGACTCCTGCGCTTCGCCCTCTTCACCCTGGCTCTGCTGATCGCTTTCGCCGGAGTCCTCGCTCTCGTCCTCGGAGTCGCGCGAGCGTTCGTCGCCCATCTCGAGCGAGTCGAGCAGATCGTGTACGACGTCGGCGAAGCGGCGCTGCTGCTCGACCAGCTTCTCCAGCCGGTCGAGCTCGCGCCCGGCGCGATCCTCGATGAACGGACGCCACAGCTCGACCAGCTTGCGCGCCGCCGGCGGCGGCGCCTGGCCTGTCAGGCGCTCGCGCACCATCATGGCGACCGCTTCCTCGATCGGTGCATCGGCGCGATCGCTGATGTCATCGAACTTACCGCGGTGGAACTTGTCGTCGAGCATCGCCGAGAGATTTTGCGCCACGCCATGCATGCGCCGCGCGCCGATCGCCTCGACGCGCGCCTGCTCCACCGCGTCGAACACCGCGCGCGCCTGCTGGCCGCCCGGCATCTGGCGGCGGTGCACCGCCGGATCGTGGCAGGCGAGCTTCAGCGCGATCGAATCCGCATGTCCGCGCACGATCGCGGCGTCCTGCGCGTTGAGCTTGCGCGGCGGCTCGGGCAGCCGCGCCTTGCCGCCCGCGATGCCGGGGCGCTCCGCCGCGTAGGTGATCTCCAGATCCGGCTTGCGCGCGATCGCGCGCATGCAGCCTGCGACCGCGCGCTTGAACGGCTCGGTCGGCGATTCCTTCGACGGATTTTTCGGCTTGATGTTGGAAGACATTGTTACAGCGCCTTCGTCATCCACACGCGGTCGTGGCCAGCCGGATATTCCTTCAGCCGGCCGAACTCGCGGTAGCCGCGCTTCTTGTAGAACCCCGGCGCCTGAAAACTGAACGTGTCGAGATAGACGTTCTTCACGCCGTTCTTGCGCGCTTGCGCTTCGGTGGCTTCGAGCAGGCGCTGGCCGAAGCCTTTCCCACGATGCTTATCGTCGATCCAGAACAGCGACACGAACATCCAGCCAAAGAAAATCTCGCCGACAACGCCGCTGACGATCTTGCCCTTCTCGCGCAACGAGACCGACACCGGCACATAGCCCATCTTGCCGGCCCTCTGCGTGTTGTAGGCAACAAGACCTTTGATGACGGCGCGCTTGGTTTCACCCAGCTGCTTCTCGATCTTGATGCTTGCCATTGCGGCACTTAGCTCAGCGCGACATTCACCGAACTTTCCGGCAGCTCGACGCCGAAGCAGCGCTGGTAGAACTCGGCCACGATCGGCCGCTCCAGCTCGTCGCACTTGTTCACAAAGGTGAGCCGGAACGCGAAGCCGATATCGCCGCCGAAGATCTCGGCGTTCTCGGACCAGGTGATGACGGTGCGCGGGCTCATCACGGTCGAGATGTCGCCGTTCATGAACGCGTTGCGCGTCAGGTCCGCGACCCGCACCATCTTGTTGACGATGTCGCGCCCTTCGTTCGTGCGATAGTGCTTCGCCTTGGCGAGCACGATCTCGACCTCGTTGTCGTGCGGCAGATAGTTGAGCGTGGTCACGATCGACCAGCGGTCCATCTGCGCCTGGTTGATCTGCTGCGTGCCGTGATAGAGGCCGGTGGTGTCGCCGAGCCCGATCGTGTTCGCGGTGGCGAACAGGCGGAACGCCGGGTGAGGACGGATCACGCGGCTCTGGTCGAGCAGTGTCAGGCGGCCCGAGGATTCCAGCACACGCTGGATCACGAACATCACGTCCGGCCGGCCCGCGTCATACTCGTCGAAGCAGAGCGCGACATTGTGCTGATAGGCCCACGGCAGGATGCCGTCACGGAATTCGGTGACCTGCTGGCCGTCCTTGATGACGATCGCGTCCTTGCCGATCAGGTCGATACGGCTAATGTGGCTGTCGAGGTTGACGCGCACGCAGGGCCAGTTGAGGCGCGCAGCGACCTGCTCGATGTGGGTCGACTTGCCGGTGCCGTGATAGCCCGACACGATGACGCGGCGGTTGCGCGAAAAGCCGGCGAGGATCGCGAGCGTGGTCGCCCGATCGAAGCGATAATCCTGGTCGACATCCGGCACATGATCGTCCGGCTCGGAATAGGCCGGGACCTCCATGTCGCTATCGATGCCGTACACCTGTCGCACCGACACCTTCATGTCGGGCAAACCGGCGATTTCTTGCGCTGCGGCAGCCATTGTTCCTCCGTGGCCTCAGGATAACCCCGAGACACTCGCAACTGATCCTGCGGGGATCGGAATTAATCGGCGGCGAAACTATCAGAAACCGCGTGCGGTGCGATAGCCATTCCGGGCGGGCCAAATATCACAATTTTTCATGGCTTTAAGCGACATGCGGACGCTTTCCGGCATCGAGTGTTGCGCCCAGGCGCTCGGAGATTTTGGCGGCTAGCCCAATGAGCGGCTCGCGCAGGTCGCGCAGCCGCTGTCGGGTCATTCGGCTCTTTGGTCCCAGCGTGCAGAGCGAGGCCACCACCTGGCCGCTGTAGATCCGGACCGGGGCCGCCACGCAGCGGATCCCCTCGATATGCTCCTCGTCGTCATTGGCGCATCCCGCCGCCTTGATGCGGCGGAGTTCAGCCTCAAGTGCGCCGCGCTGCACGATGGTGCGGGGCGTGTAGCGCTCGTAGGTGAGCCGCGAGAGCACGCCGTCAAGCTCGGCCGACGGCAGGAACGCGACGATCGCCTTGCCGACCGCGGTGGCATGGATCGGACGTTCGGCGCCGACGTCCTGTACGACACGCACCGGGCCATCGTGGTCGCACTTGGCGACGATCTTCACGACGCCGTCGCGATAGGTCGCGAGGCTCGAGCCTTCTCCAGTTACGCGCGCAAGCTCAGCCACGACTGGTTGCGCGATCACGCCGAGCTGCTCGGGCGTCCACGTCCGCTCGGTGAGTTGAAACAGCCGCGCGGAGAGTTCGTACGAGCGCGTGGCGCCGTCCTGGCGCAGATAGCCCAATCCGACGAGCGTCTGCAGCAGATGGTGACCAGTCGAGCGGTGCAGTCCGGTGCGCCGCGCGATTTCTGCGAGGCTGATGAGCCCGCCACTCGCGGCAACCACCTCCAGCACATGCAGGCCACGCTCCAGCGAGCGGTGCGTGAGCCGCGCATGCTCGTCCCCATCGGATATCTTCGATCGCGCGCCGGCCGGCATGTGCCTCTCCGTCACTGCCTTCTATTTCAATTCGTGAAACGCGCCAACTCTTTTCATTTCACACGGTGTATGCCTGAGTGGCCTCCGCGGATGCAGGCAACGGCGGCAAAGCGTCCGCACGAAGAAGACGGAAAAATTCGATGCGCATGTCCTGGCATCCTGCTCGCCGCCACCCTCATGAACGGCTCGGTGCCGACTATACCCGCGCGTCGATGCCGTTCCTGATCGCCATCTGCGTCGTGGCCTTGATCCTGATCTTCTTGCCGGAGGTCGTGATGCTGGTGCCCGATCTGATCTTCGGAACGAGATGACGCGCGGTCGCCAGCCCGGCCGCCGCTAGCAGAATTTCGCCGACTTCAGATAATTGTATGCTTGGATGACCGCGACGAGGCGATCCTCGGTCGAGCGGTCGCCGCCGTTGGCGTCGGGGTGATGCCGCTTCACCAACTCCTTGAAACGCGCTTTGATCTCGGACGCTTCCGCATCGACCTCCAGCCCCAGCGTATCGAACGCCTTGCGCTCGGCGTTGCGTACCTGTCGCGCTTCCTGCGCGGGTTTCTCGGTGTAGGCGCGTCCGCGTCCACTCCCGAGCTCGCGCAGCACGTCGAAAGGATCGTGCGAAGCGCGCGCCGCGAAATCGTCAACGGTGCCGTTGAAGCCCATCTTCCAGGTCGGACGGTGGCCGGTCACGGCGTCCTTCTGGTACCGCGCGACGGCCTCATCGCTCATTCCGGCGAAGTAATTGTAGGAACTGTTGTACTCGCGCACGTGCTCCAGGCAGAAACGCCAGTACTCGTTCTCGCGCAACCGCCCCTTCGGCGCGCGATGCGTCGCCTCGCAGCCGCAGCTCGGCCACTGGCACGCCGGCAGGGTACCGACAGGCTTGTGCTCCTCGTCGGGCTTCACCCGGATGCGATTGAACAGGGGCGAGTCGAGTTTCATGACCGTCCATTATGCGGACCCGGCGACGCCTGCCGCAAGCTTGACAAATCAAAATGACGCGCGTCGGACGCTCAGTTCCGCGGTTGACCTGGCGAACCGCAAAGCCTTAAAGCGCCTCGATGCGCACCGCCGACATCATCACGGAAAAGTTGACCGGGGCTTTCGCCCCGGCAAGCCTGCGTGTTGTCGATGAATCGCACCAGCATGAGGGCCATGCGGGCCACCGGCCGGGCGGGCAGACGCATTTCAGGGTTTATATTGTGTCGGAGGCTTTCCAGGGGAAGAGCCGGATCGAGCGCCACCGGATGATCAACGCCGCACTCGCCGCGGAGCTCGCGGGCGGCGTCCACGCGCTCGCGATCCATGCGAATGCGCCGGGGGAAGAGAGCGCGGCGCGCTAGGAACCCCCTCCGCTATGACCGCCGCGTCAGCGGCGCGTCGACGTAGACGCGATACTGCTGGCTCTTCGGCTTCGCCTTGTCCTCTTCGTTGACGTACTGGATCGAGCTTTTCCCGATCAGCGTGCGCGGCAGGATCAGCACGCGCACGAAGCGCGTTGGGCGCTCGCCGGCCTGCGCGAACACTGGGTCCGTGCCGTTCTCGTACCAGGGATCGCCGATAGTGTAGGTGTGCGACTGTCCGTTGGAGTCGATACGCAGCGTGCCCTCGATCAGGCAACGGATGCCCGGCCCCTGGTGATGATGCAGGTAGGCGCAGCCGCCGGGCGGAAAGGCCACGCTGTCGCCGCGCCAGAGCAGTTCGCCCTCCGGCAGGCGTTCGAGCGCAACCGCGAGCATGGGCTGCGAACGCAGACTGGATCCGGTGAGCTTGCTCGCGGGCTGCCGTGGATCGGACAGCTCGAAACGCCACAGCGTGGCGCCGGTACCTTCGGCGTGGGCGGTGAGCATGTCCTCGCCGAACAGCGCCTCGCCCTGCCCGAGCACGCGCTGCCCGACGTTGATCGCGCCGCGCACGACGTAAAGCATGCGCGGCAGCGCGGGCAGCGACAGCACGCCCCGGTCCGTCAGAAAATCCTCGATGAGCCGCAGCTCAGGATGCATAGGTCCCCGGCGCCTAGTGTCCCGATTCCGAAGTTCGTCTCATCGTACAGCACCTTCGTATTCGAACTTCGGAATCGAAGGACACTAGCAACTTATTGATTCTAGTGTGGCTTAGGTTCAGAAGTCCGCATTGGGAACTCGCCGCAAGTCGGTTGCGGACTTCTGAACCGCCCCACTAGCTAGTGCACGGCGCGCTATTTCCGCCCGTTGAGCCCCCACGCTAGGATGCCATCCGCTGCGGCAAACACAAGGCGGGGCGGGCGTGGAGTTCGATCCAAGGACGTTCAATGTTACCGAGCAGCGCACGTTCGCCGACCTGAAGGTCGGCGAGGTCTTCCGCAGTCCGAGCCGCACCGTCACGGACGCGCATTTCGCCGCATTCCAGGTGCTCTCGGGCGACAACCATCCGATCCACTACGACGTCGAATACTGCAAGGCGCGGGGCTTGCGCGGGATGCTGGCGCACGGATTTCAGGTGCTCTGTTTCTCGGCGGCCGGAGCCGGAGCGTTTCCGCACATCATTGGCGATGCGTTGATCGGCTTCATCGAACAGTCCTCAAAGTTTCTCAAAGGCGTCTATATCGGCGACACGCTCTATCCGGCGCTCGCCATCACGGCGCTCGTCCCGCAGCGCACGACCGGCATTGTGGTGATGGCGGCGACCATCCACAATCAGGCGAGCGAACTCGTACTCACCGGCGAACACAAATACCTGCTGCGGAAGTAACCGCATCGCCAACAGCACAAAAAATCGGAGGAAGTCTTGCCCGTCATTTCCGGAAAGCGCGCGTTCCTTGAGATCCTGAAGCAGGAGGGCGTCGAGGTGTTGTTCGGCAATCCGGGCACCACCGAGCTGCCGCTGATGGACGCCTTCGCGGTCGAGAACGATATTCGCTATGTGCTCGGCTTGCAGGAATCCGTCGTGATGGCGATGGCCGACGGCTACGCGCAAGCCTCCGGCAAGCTCGCAGTCGTGAACCTGCATGTGACGCCCGGCCTCGGCAACGCGATGGGCATGCTCTATGACGCCCAAAAGGCAGGCTCACCGATCCTCGTTACGGCCGGCCAGCACGATCAGGATTTCAACCGCACCGAGCCGATCCTCTACGCCGATCTTCCGCCGATCGCGCGGCCGCTGGTGAAGTGGTCGGACGAGATTCACCGGCTGCAGGATCTCCCACTGATGGTACATCGCGCCTGCAAGACCGCGCTCGCGCCGCCGACCGGCCCGGTGTTCCTTTCGCTGCCGGGCGACATCCTCAAGCTCGAAGGCGACATCGAGCTTGGCGCGCCGACGCGCGTCGCGACCGGTGTGCGTGGCGACCGTGCCGCGATCGAGGCCGCCGCAAGGGTGCTCGCGTCAGCCAAGCGCCCGGTCATCATGGCGGGCGATTCCGTCGCGCAAAGCCGCGGCCTTGCTGAGCTGGTCACGCTCGCCGAACTGATCGGCGCGCCGGTTTACGCGGAGCTGATCGCCAACAGCGCCTCTTTCCCCTCCTCGCATCCCCTGTTCCGCGGCGCGATGGCGCGCTCGCAGGCCGCGATGCGCAAGATCTTCGATCAGTACGACGTGCTGCTTTCGGTCGGCGCCGACCTGTTCGCGCTCTCGCTGCCCGAGGACATTCAGCCGGTCGCGCCCGACCTGAAGATCGTGCAGATCGACACCGACCCGTGGGAACTGGGCAAGAACTTTCCGGCCGAAGTCGCGATCCTCGGCAACCCGAAGGCGACGTTACCGGAGCTGACAGAGGCAACGCGCGCCGCGATGCCGGCCGGTGCGCAGAAGGCCGCGCAGGACCGATTGAAGTCCGCGAGCGATGCGACGAGGGCCGAGCTTGAGAAACTGAAAGCCCGCGCCAAGTCGCTTGCGGACCAGAAGCCGGTGCAGGCGCTCGCGCTCATCAACGCCATCGGCGAAATCCTGCCGAAAGACACCGTCGTGATCGACGAGGCCGTCTCGTCGAGCGGCGGGTTGCGCCAGCTTGTAAGAAGCGACGACGCGCAAAGCTTCTTCGGCCTGCGCGGCGGCGGCATCGGCTGGGGCCTGCCGGCGTCGATCGGCGTGAAGGTAGCACTGCCCGACCGGCCGGTGATCTGCCTCTCGGGCGACGGCTCGGCGATGTACACGATCCAGGCGCTGTGGACTGCGGCGCGTTACAAGATCGGCGTCGTGTTCGTCATCTTCAACAACACGTCCTATCGCATCCTCAAGCAGCGCGTCTTTGCCCAACGTGGCTACGCAGCCCAACTCGACACGTATGTGGGCATGGAGCTGAACAATCCGGAGATCGACTATGTCGGATTGGCAAAATCGCTCGGCGTGCCGGCTGAACATGCCGCAACGGTCCACGAGGCGACCGACCTGATCGCCAAGGGATTGGCGGGCAATAGCCCAATGCTGATCAACGTGGCAATCGCGCGCGAGTTCAAATAGACAAGTCCCAAGAAACACAGGGACGAAGCGATGCCGGAGAAACTGCTGCCGACGACGGTCGTCGGCTCCTATCCGCAGCCGGCCTGGCTGGTCGACGAAAAGATGTTCAAGTCGCAGACCGTGCCGCGCGTGCGCCTGAAGGAAATCTGGCGCGTCGCCGAGCCTTGGCTCGAGCAGGCGCAGGACGACGCGACCTTGATCGCGATCCGCGACATGGAGCGCGCCGGCATCGACATCATCACTGACGGCGAGATGCGGCGCGAAAGTTACTCCAACCGCTTCGCGACCGCGCTCGACGGCGTCGATATCGACAAACCTGCCATGGTGAAGGCCCGCGCGGGCGCCGGAGTCGAAACGGCGCTCCCGCGCGTGGTCGGCAAGGTGCGCCGCCGCTACGCGGTCGAAGTGCGCGACATGGAGTTCTTGCGCCACAACACCGACCGCGTCGCGAAGATGACGTTGCCCGGTCCCTTCACGATGACGCAGCAGGTGCAAAACGAGTTCTACAAGGACCCGGAAGAACTCGCGATTGACTATGCGGTCGCCGTGAACGAGGAAGCGAAGGACCTCGTGAAGGCCGGCGCTGACGTGATCCAGCTGGACGAGCCGTGGCTGCGCAACGATCCCGACGGCGCGCGCCGCTATGCCATCAAGGCGATCAACCGCGCGCTCGAAGGCGTCACGGTCCCGACCGTGGTGCACCTGTGCTTCGGCTATGCGTTTCTCGTGAAAAACAAAGCGGCGAACTATTTCTTCCTTGAGGAGCTTGCCGACTCCACCGCGCAGCAGATTTCGATCGAATCGGCGCAGCCGCAGATCGATCTCGGAGTTCTGAAGAACCTCTCGAACAAGAAGATCATGCTTGGCGTGATCAACCTCGGCGACCCGATCGTCGAGCGCCCCGAGCAGGTGGCAGAGCGCATCCGCGCCGGACTGAAGTACGTTTCACCCGACCGGCTGATCCCGGCGCCCGACTGCGGCATGAAGTACATGACCCGCGAGGTCGCGTTTGGGAAGCTGAAGGCGCTCGCCGAGGGGGCGGCGATCGTGAGGAAAGAATTGAGTTAGCCGTCACCACTTCCCGGACCGGCCGTTCCATCCGCTACCCCAGCCGCTCGATCCATTTCCCCAACCGTTCTGCGACCGGTTAAACGGTCCGTAGGTTGCGCGCGGCGCGTAGGCGTAATCGGGCGCGGTGTGCTGGCCATAAGACTGTTGATCGAGGTTGTGCGCCGCCGTGGCCCGCGCGATCGCTCGCGCACGGGCGCGCTCGCGCGCGAGGCGCCTCTTCGCCTTTTCGGCCGCAATCTTCTCTTGGGCAATACGGGTCGCGCGTGCGGCCTCTTCGGGCGTCGGCAGTCCGACGAGGGCCGTGAACGTCGGCGTCGGGGATGGTCGAGCGGGTGGGGCGGGCGCGACGGTTGTCGATTGAGTTTCGCTCGGTGCGGTCCCGGCAGGCGGCGGCTGCGGCTGTTCCCCTTCACGCGGGCGTTCGAGGGTGATGGTCTGCGCGGGCCGCACCGGCCGTGCCTTCGGCTGATCCTTCACGATGCTTGGTCCAGGCCCGCCCGGACCCAGCATCGCGTTCGCCCCGATCAGCGCGGCGATCACCACGACACCCGCGACTGCGCAGTGCCTTGCAAGCCTCAGGGTCCTGGTTTCCTGCGATCGGTACACGGCACAGGCCCGAAAGCGCGGCGCGCTTGCGCAGATGAACTGGTTTGATGGGGCCGTTGGTTAGTGGATCGAACCCACCACGACTGAAGTTTACGCCGTTGTTGGCACAATCCGCAGCACACCTTCGGTCGTCGCAATGGCTGTGCGGATAGGTCCTGCGCCCGCGGCGATGGCGATCGCGGCATCGACACACCTCTGGCGGTGCCGGCGCACCGACACATGGTAAGGGAGTTAGTCGTAGGGCGGGCAACTCAGGATGAGGCGGAGCGCGTTACTCCGCCGGCTGCAGCTTTGTCTCATTGGTGAGCGGGCCGCGCCCGCCCCACCGGCGATGCAGCCGGTCGAGCAAGAGGTAGATCACCGGCGTCGTGTAGAGCGTCAGGATCTGCGACACGATCAGTCCGCCGATGATCGTCATGCCGAGCGGGCGGCGCATCTCGGAGCCCGGGCCCGTCGCGATCACGAACGGCACGGCGCCGAGCAAGGCCGCGAGCGTCGTCATCATGATCGGGCGGAAGCGCTCCATGCAGGCCTCGTAGATCGCGCGCTCGGGCGGAAGCCCGCGCTGGCGCTCGGCTTCGAGCGCGAAGTCGACCAGCATGATGCCGTTCTTCTTCACAAGCCCGATCAGCAGGATGATGCCGATGAACGCAATGATGGTGAGCTCCGCGTTGAAGAGTTGCAGTGCAAGGAGCGCGCCGAGGCCCGCGGACGGCAGCGTCGAAATGATGGTCAGCGGATGCGCGAGGCTTTCGTAGAGCACGCCGAGCACCAGATAGACCGCGATCAGCGCCGCGAGGATCAAGAGCGGCTGCGCACCAGCCGAGGCCGCGAATGCCTTCGCGTCGCCGGCAAACTCCGCCTGAATGACGTCGGGAAGCCGCATGTCGAGGATCGCCTTGCGGAGGTCCTCGCTCGCGACATCGAGCGTCACGCCCTCCTTGAGGCCGAACGAGATCGTCACAGCCGGAAACTGGCCCTGGTGATTGACCACCAGCGGTGCGATCGTGCGCTCGAACTTCGCCACGTTGGAGAGCGGCACCTGTGCACCGTTGCTGCCCGACACATAGATGTGTGCCAGGTCGTTCGGGTCGCGCTGATAGACGGGATCGACCTCCATCACGACGCGATACTGATTGCGCTCGGTGTAGATCGTCGAGATCTGCCGCTGCGCGTAGGCATTCGCGAGCGCCGCATCGATGTCCTGCACCCGCACGCCGTAGCGCGAGGCCGCGGCGCGATCGATCGAGACGTTGAGCTGGAAGCCGCCCTGCTCGCGGTCGGTCGAGACATCGACAATGCCCGGCACCTGCTTCACGTGGTCGACCGCCTTGGGCACCCACTTCAGGAGCTCATCGAGGTCGGGGCTCCACAGCGTGAACTGATACTGCGAGCGGCCCCAGCGCCCACCGACGCGCACGTCCTGCGCGGGGAACATCCAGACCTCGACACCTGGGATGCGCTGGAATTTCGGGCGCAGCCGGTCGATCACGCGCTGCGTCGGGATGCCGCCGCGCTCCGCGAGCGGCTTCAAGGCCACGAACAGGCGGCCCTGATTGACCGACGCGCTCCACGCCGAGCCGCCCACCGACGAGCCCGCCGCATAGACCGCCGGGTCGTCGAGGATGATGTCGCGCACGCGGGTCTGCATCTCGACCATCGCGCGGAACGAGATGTCCGGCGAGGCGCGCGTCGAGGTGAAGATCAGCCCGCTGTCATCCTGCGGAAAGAAGCCCTTCGGCGTCTTGATGTAGAGATCGACGGTGAGCGCGATGGTCGCGATCATCACCACCAGCATCAGTACGCGATGCTCCAGCAGCACGGTGAGGCTCGACCCATAGCCGCGCCGCAGCCCGGAGATCACCCATTCGACCATTCGGTCGAAGCGCGTCTCGGTCGCGCTCGGCACGGCGCGGATGTAGTGCGCGCAGATCATCGGCGTGACGGTGAGCGACACGATGGTCGAGACGACGATCGCGAACACCAGCGTCACCGAGAATTCGCGGAATGCGCGCCCGACGATGCCGCCCATGAACAAGAGCGGAATGAACGCGGCAACCAGCGAGATACTGATCGAGAGCACCGTGAAGCCGATCTGGCGTGCGCCTTCTATTGTTGCGCGCAGCGGCGAATGCCCCTTCTCCATGTTGCGGAACACGTTCTCGATCATCACGATCGCGTCGTCGACCACGAAGCCGACCGAGACGGCGAGCGCCATCAGCGAGAGGTTGTCGATCGAGAAGCCGACGCACCACATCAGCGCACAGGTGCCGGCGAGTGAGAGCGGCACCGTGACGCCGGCCGCGATCGTCGGCGTCGCACGGCGCAGGAACAGGAACACCACCAGCATCACCAGGCAGATCGTTCCGACGAGGGTGAGCTGCATGTCGCCCACGCTCGCTCGGATCGTGCCGGTACGGTCGGACAAGATCGAGAAATCAATGTCGGCCGGGATCCAGCGCTTGATCTCGGGGATCAGCGCCTTGATGTTGTCGACCGTCTCGATGACGTTGGCGTCGCCTTGCTTGGTGATGATCAGCAGCACCGAGGGCTGCTTGTTGAACCACGCAGCGGAGCGGGTGTTGCGCGTGCTCTGGTCGACGGTCGCGATGTCGGAGAGCCGCACCACGGTGCCGTTCGAGCTCTTTACGATCACGTCGCGGTAGTCGGGCGCGCGGCGCAACTGGTCGTTGGTGCCGAGCGTTTCGGCCTGGTCGCTGCCGTCGAGCACGCCGAGCGGGCTTTGGGCATTCGCGGCCGCGATCGCGGTGCGCACCTGTTCGAGCGAGATGCCGGCGGACGCGATCGCGCCAGGATTGACCCGCACGCGCACCGCCGGCTGCTCGGCGCCGCTCACCGTCACGTCGGCAACGCCCGAAACCTGCGCGATGCGCTGCGCCACAACGGTGTCGGCGGCGTCATAGATCGCGCTCGGCGAGATGGTCTTGGAGGTGAGCGCCAGGATCAGCACCGGCGAAGCGGCGGGATTGAACTTGCGGAACGACGGGATGGACGGGAGATCGCTGGGCAGGTCGGTGAGCGACGCGTTGATCGCGGCCTGCACGTCGCGCGCCGCGCCTTCAATCTTGCGCGCGAGATCGAACTGCACCGTGATCGAGGTCTGGCCGAGCGAGGACACCGAGGTGATCTCGGTCACGCCCGCGATGGTGGCGAGATGGCGCTCGAGCGGCGCCGCGACGGTTGCCGCGATGATCGCCGGATCGGCGCCGGGGCGGCTCGCCGAGACGCGGATGGTCGGCAGTTCCACGTTCGGCATGCTGGCGACGGGCAGAAAGCGGTACGCCACGATCCCGACCAGCAGCAAGCCGATCGCCAGCAGCGTGGTGCCGACCGGACGCATGATGAACGGGTAGGAGAAGTTCATCGCCTACTCCGCGGGCTGCGGCGCCGCACGCGGCGGCGAGCCGCGCGTGAGACGGACGCGCAGCCGCTCCATCGCGAGGTAGATCACGGGCGTGGTGTAGAGCGTGAGCAACTGGCTGAGCAGTAGCCCGCCGATGATGGTGACGCCGAGCGGAAAGCGCAGCTCGGAGCCGGTGCCGCTTTCGAGCGCGAGCGGCAGTGCGCCGAACAGCGCGGCGAGTGTCGTCATCATGATCGGACGGAAGCGCAAGAGAGAAGCCTGCGTGATCGCCTCGCGCGGCGACATGCCGTGGCGCCGCTCCGCTTCGAGCGCGAAGTCGATCATCATGATGGCGTTCTTCTTCACGATGCCCATCAGCAGCACGATGCCGATCAGCGCGATGACCGAGAGGTCCTGCCCGACCAGCAGCAGCGCGAGCAGCGCGCCGACGCCGGCCGACGGCAGCGTGGTGAGAATCGTGAAGGGGTGGATGAAGCTCTCGTAGAGCACGCCGAGCACGATGTAGATCGTCACGACGGCGGCGAGGATCAGCCACGGCTCGCCGGCCAGCGACTTCGCGAATTCGGCCGTGTCACCCGAATAGCTGCCGATGACCGACGTCGGCATGCCGATCACGCGCTCCGCCGACGCGATGATGTTGACGGCATCGCCTAGCGCCGCGCCGGACGCGAGGTTGAACGAGAGCGTCACCGAGGGGAACTGCTCCTGGTGGGCGATCGCGAGCGGCGCCGTGGTGCGGATCATCTGGGCAAAAGCCGAGAGCGGCACCTGCGTATTCGATTGGCCCGG
Source organism: Xanthobacteraceae bacterium (assembly GCA_049698215.1). Taxonomy (GTDB): domain Bacteria; phylum Pseudomonadota; class Alphaproteobacteria; order Rhizobiales; family Xanthobacteraceae; genus PALSA-894. The sequence continues at coordinate 25,245 of JBAVXH010000158.1, forward strand.
CACGAAACTCGACAGCGGCTGGATGTTCTGCGCGCTCGATGACTGCAGCGGCTGGCTCGGAATGTTGGCTGGCAGATAGATCTTCTGCAGCGCTGAAGGGTCGCGCTGGTACTGTGGCGCCGCCTCGAGGATCACCCGGTACTGGTTCGCCTGTCCGTAGATCGTGGAGATCTGCCGCTGCCCGAACGCGTCGTTGAGCGTGTCGTTGACCACCTGCATCGAGACGCCGAGCCGGCCGGCCTTCTCGCGGTCGACGTCGATGAACACGCGCAGGCCGCCTTCCTGCGCCTCGGAGGAGACGTCGCGCAGCGTGTGGTTATCGCGCAGCGCCTCGACCAGCCGGTCGGACCACAGCGCCACCTCGCGGGCGTCGGTCGCAACCAGCGTGTACTGGTACTGCGCGCGGCTCGGCCGGGTCGAAATCTGGATGTCTTGCACGGGCTGGAAGTAGACGGTCATGCCCGGAATGTCGGCGATGGCGTTCTTGAGCCGTCCGATGATCGTCTCGACCACGTCCTTGCGGTCGCCGCGCGGGCGCAGCGTGATCGACATCCGGCCGGCATTCGGCGTCGCATTGAGCGGGCTCACGCCGACCACCGAGACGACGCCGGTCACGTCCGGATCCTGCCGGACGCGGTCCGAGACGAGCTGCTGCAGCCGCTGCATCTCGGCGAAGGACACCTCGGTACCGGCCTCGGTCACGGCGGTGATCAGCCCGGTATCCTGCAGCGGCAGGAAGCCCTTCGGCATGACGACATAGAGCCCGATGGTCGCCAGCAGGGTGACGAAGGTCACAAGCAGCGTGAACTTCTGGTGGCGCAGCACCCATTCGAGGCTGCGGCCGTAGAACGCGACGCTTCCCTCGACCAGATTGTTGAACCAGCGCGTTACGCGGTTGCCGGCCGTCCCATGCTCATGGCGCAGCAGCTTCGCGCACATCATCGGCGTCAGCGTGAGCGAGACGATCGCCGACACCACGACCGCGATGGTGAGCGTCAACGCGAACTCGCGGAACATGCGCCCCACGAGGCCGGTCATGAACAAGAGCGGAATGAACACCGCAATCAGCGAAACCGTCAGCGAGATGATGGTGAAGCCGATCTCGCGCGCGCCGCGCAGCGCGGCCTGATACGGAGATTCGCCATTCTCCATGTGGCGAACGATGTTCTCGATCATCACGATCGCATCGTCGACCACGAAGCCGGTGCCGATGGTGAGCGCCATCAGCGAGAGATTATCGAGCGAGAAGCCCGCGAAATACATGACGCAGAACGTGGCGATGAGCGAGAGCGGCAGCGCCACGCCGGCGATGATCGTCGCCCTTATGGTACGCAGGAAGATCAGCACCACCAGCACGACCAGCGCGACCGCCAGCACCAGCGTAAACTGCACGTCACGGATCGAGGCGCGGATCGTGTCGGTGCGGTCCTGCACCACCGCGAGCTTGGCGCCCACGGGCAGGATGCGGCGCAGGCGCGGGAGTTCGGCCTGAATGTTCTTGACCGTCTGCACCACGTTGGCGCCGGGCTGGCGGCGGATGTCGATGATCACCGCCTGCTGGTTGTTGAACCAGCCCGAGACCTTGGCGTTCTCCAGCCCGTCGATGACCTCGGCGACATCGCGCAGCATCACGGGATTCTGGTTGCGATAGGCAATGACCAGTGTGCGGTAGGCTTCGGCGGCCGCGAGCTGGTCGTTCGCCGCGATCGTGTAGGACTGGTAGGCGCCGTCGAACGCGCCCTTCGGGCCCGCGACGTTCGCATTCACGATCGCCTGGCGAATGTCCTCGAGCGAGAGCCCATAGGCCGCAAGCCTTGGCAGGTCGGCCTGGATGCGCACCGCTGGCTTGATGCCACCTTGCGTCGCCACATTGCCGACGCCGGAAATCTCGGAGAGCCGTTGTGCCAGCAGCGTGTCGGCAAGATCGCTTAAGGAACGCAGCGACACCGTGTCGGAGGTCAACGCCAGCGTCATGATCGGCGTGTCGGCCGGGTTCACTTTGGAATAGATCGGCGGATAAGGAAGGTTGCGCGGCAACGAGCCCGCGGAGGCATTGATCGCCGCCTGCACATCCTGCGCGGCCGCGTCGATGTCGCGGTTCAAGTCGAACTGCAGCGTGATCTGGCTGATCCCGTACGAGCTCGACGAGGTCATGGTCTGGAGAGAGGGGATTTGCCCGAACTGCCGCTCCAGCGGCGCCGTCACCAGCGACACCATCGTGTCGGGGGAAGCGCCGGGAAGCTGCGTCGTCACCTGGATGGTCGGAAAATCGACCTGCGGCAGCGCCGAGACCGGCAGCCAGAGGTACCCGAGCAGCCCCCCGAACAGCACCGCAACGCCGAGCAGCGAGGTCGCGATCGGCCGCTGGATGAAGGGTGCCGAAACGTTCATTGCTTCGTGCTCGGGGTGGCAGGCGTCGTCTCCGAGCGGCGGCGGCGCTCCTTGCCGTCACCCTCGCCTCCCCCCTCGCGCTTGCGGCGGCCCTCGCCCGCGGCCGGCGTTTGCCCCGTATTCTCCGCGGACGGTTGCTCGCCGTCGCCCTGCTGCACGGCGACACGCGTGCCGTTCGAGAGCCGCGTGAAGCCGGTGGTGACTACCTGATCCTGTGCCTTGACGCCGTCCGAGATCACCGCGCGCGTATCGTCCTGCTGCGCGATCGTGATCGGCCGCACCGCGACCTTGTTGTCGGCTTCGACCACGTAGACGAACGGGCCCTGCGGTCCGCGCTGCACGGCCGCCGTCGGCACCACCACGACCCCTTTCAGCGTATCGACCAGCACGCGGATGTTGATGAACTGCCCGGGCCAGAGCTGCAGGTTGGCATTGGGAAACTCGGCCTTGATGCGGATCGTCCCGGTGGTCTGATCCATCTGGTTGTCGATCACCTGCAAAGTGCCCTGATCGATCGCGGTGCGGTTGTCGCCGGCAAGCGCATCGACGCGCAGCGGGCCTTTCGCGAAGGCCTTGTTCACCTGCTGGAACTGCTGCTGCGGCAGGTTGAACAGCACGGAGATCGGCTGGATCTGCGTGATCGTCACGAAGCCTTGGGTGTCGTTCGCCTGCACCAGATTGCCCTCATCGACCATGCGGAGGCCCGTGCGGCCGGAGATCGGCGAGGTGATCTTGGTGTAGCTCAGCATGGTCATCGCGTTGTCGATCGCCGCCTGGTCGCCCTGCACCTGCGCTTCGAGCTGCGCGACCAGCGATCTCTGCGTGTCGGCTTGCTGCTTCGAGCCCGAGTTCATCGCGGCGAGGCGCGTGTAGCGCTCCAGGTCGGCGCGCGCATTGGAGAGCGTCGCCTCGTCCTGTGCCTTCTTGGCGATGGCCTGGTCGTACTGGGCCTGATAGGTGCGCGGGTCGATCTCGGCGAGCACGAAGCCCTTCTGGACGTCCTGGCCCTCCTTGAAGGCGACCTTGACGATCTGCCCGCCGACCTGCGGGCGCACCGTGACGGTGTTGAGCGCGCGCGTGTTGCCGACCGCGTCGAGATAGATCGGCACGTCCGCGACCGTCGCGCGCGCAGCGAGAACCGGCGCGGGCTGATCCTGGTTCAGGCGCGCGCGCTTCTGTTTCTGCTCAGTCTGCTGTTGGCCGTACACGACATACGCCCCAACAGCGACCACGACGGCGGCGCCGACCGCGACGGGCAAAATGCGTCCAAGAAGACTCATCCGATATCCTTCAGTTCTGCCGCGCCGCGCGACGCCCACGCGCGCGATCGCTCGCGATTTCGTTCGGCAGCACCCAGCCGCCGCCGAGCGCCTGGAACAGGCTGACGATCGCCTGCAGGCGCGTGAGGCGGACCAGCACGAGCTGGTCCTGTGCCTGAAAGAGTGTGCGCTGGGTGTTCAGCACCGTGGTGATGTCGATGGTGCCGACGCGCAGCTGCGACTCGGACAGCTCGTAGGCGCGCCGCGAGGTCGCGACAACCTCAGTCTGCAGCCGCTCCTGCTCTGCAAGATCGCGCACCGCGATCAGCGCGCGCTCGACGTCGGCAAAACCCGAAAGGATCGCCTTGCGGTAGACCTGCAGGAGCTCAGTGCGTTGGCTCTTGCGCAGATCGAGCGTCGAAAGCAACCGGAAGCCGTCAAATAGCGGCTGCGTCAAGCCGCCGGCGACCGAATAGATCGCGGACTGCGGCACGAACAGCGTGCGCAGCGCGGCGCTGACAAAGCCGCCGTCCGCGGTCAGCGAGATGCTCGGCAGCAGCGCGGCGCGCGCGCTCTGCACATTGGCGTTGGCGGCGGCAAGCTGCGCCTCGACCTCGCGGATGTCC
>JBAVXH010000159.1:0-3829 GCA_049698215.1 Xanthobacteraceae bacterium
GTGCGTCGGGACGCGGCGGGCGGCCCTTGCCGGCCGACGGCACCGCCGACGAGCGCGGCGTGGTCGGCTCGATCACGGACTCGCGGATCGGCCGCTTGCCGGCGAGCAGGTCCTTGATCTCGTCGCCGGAGAGCGTCTCGAACTCGAGGAGCCCGCGCGCGAGTATCTCGAGATCGGCCCGCTTCTCGGCCAGAATGCGGTTCGCGTCCGCGTAGCCGGCCTCGACCAGGCGGCGGATCTCCGCGTCGATCTTGCGGCTCGTCTCCTCGGAAATATTCTGCGTGCGTGCGACCGAATAGCCGAGGAACACCTCTTCCTGGTTCTCGCCGTAGGCGACCGTGCCGAGCTCCTCCGAGAGGCCCCAGCGGGTCACCATCAAGCGCGCGAGCTTGGTCGCCTGCTCGATGTCGGAGGCCGCGCCCGACGTCACCTTTTCCCTGCCGAACACGAGTTCTTCGGCCACGCGCCCGCCCATCATGATGGCGAGCCGCGAGGTCATCTGCTCGAGCGACATCGAGAGCTTGTCGCGCTCGGGCAGCTGCATGACCATGCCGAGCGCGCGCCCGCGCGGAATGATCGTCGCCTTGTGCACCGGGTCGGTGGCGATCACGTTGAGCGCCACGATCGCGTGGCCGCCCTCGTGATAGGCGGTGAGCGCCTTCTCCTCGTCGGTCATGACGAGCGACTTGCGCTCGGCCCCCATCATCACCTTGTCCTTGGCGTCCTCGAACTCGGCCTGCGTCACCATGCGCTTGTTGCGCCGCGCCGCCATCAGCGCCGCCTCGTTGATCAGGTTGGCAAGGTCCGCGCCGGAGAAGCCGGGCGTGCCGCGCGCGATGGTCTTGAGGTTCACGTCCGGCGCCAGCGGCACCTTGCGCACGTGCACCTTGAGGATCTGCTCGCGGCCGACCACATCCGGGTTCGGGACCACGACCTGGCGGTCGAAGCGGCCCGGGCGCAGCAGCGCCGGATCGAGCACGTCCGGCCGGTTGGTGGCGGCGATCAGGATGATGCCCTCGTTCGCCTCGAAGCCGTCCATCTCGACGAGGAGCTGGTTGAGCGTCTGCTCGCGTTCGTCATTGCCGCCGCCGAGGCCGGCGCCGCGATGGCGGCCGACCGCGTCGATTTCGTCGATGAAGATGATGCAGGGTGCGTTCTTCTTCGCCTGCTCGAACATGTCGCGCACGCGGCTGGCGCCGACGCCGACGAACATCTCGACGAAGTCCGAGCCCGAAATGGTGAAGAACGGCACATTGGCTTCGCCCGCCACCGCGCGCGCGATCAAGGTCTTGCCGGTGCCGGGCGGGCCGACGAGCAGCACGCCGCGCGGGATCTTGCCGCCGAGCCGCTGGAACTTGCCCGGATCGCGCAGGAATTCGACGATCTCCTGCAGATCCTGCTTCGCCTCGTCGACGCCGGCGACGTCCTCGAAGGTGACGCGCCCGTGCGCCTCGGTCAGGAGCTTGGCGCGCGACTTGCCGAAGCCGAGCGCCTTGCCGCCCGCCCCCTGCATCTGGCGCGACAGGAAAATCCACACGCCGATCAGCGCGATGAACGGGAGCCACGAGACGAGCAGCGAGACGAACCATGGGACATTTTCGCCCGGTGGGCGTGCCGTGATCTGCACGCCTTTGCCATAGAGCCGTTGGATCAGCGAGGGGTCGTTCGGCGCGTAAGTGTTGAAGGCGCGCCCGTCCGTATAGGTGCCGTGGATTTCCGGCCCCTGGATGGTCACGTCGCGCACGCGGCCGGAATCGACGTCGGTCAGGAGCTGCGAGAAGGAGATGTCGGAGGCCGACGTCCGTGTGCCGGGGCTCTGGAACAGCGTGAATAACGCGAGCAGCAACAGGACGATGATCACCCAGAGGGCGAAATTCCGCAGGTTCGCGTTCATCCCAAGTCCTTGGTACGGCCGTGCGACCCGCCCGGCGGTCGGTTTGTTGGTGATCGCGGCACCGCCGCGTCCCAGCGTGAGACAAGATAGGTTCAACCACCCCCTCTGCCAAGGGAATTGGCCGAATATGCGTCATTCTAGCCGCCGGTGGTAAACCGAGCTTTGCGCTTGGATTTCCGGGACTTGCGTACAATCCGGCGCGGCGGCTCCCGTTCCACGGTCAGCTTGGCCGAGGACAGGGCCACCAGAGCACCCGCAAGGTTGCGACGTACCGGCCCGGTGTGCCCACCCATACGGATGCTCGGCGCAACGGTCTGGAGTTCGGAATAGAGCGCTTCAAGCTGACCAAGCTCGACGCCCCCTCGCTCGCCGACATGGGCGATCATTCGACTGAGCAGTCGGAGCCCGATTTCTTCGGGCAGATCGACAAAAGCCTCGGCATCCGCCGAGAGAGGCTCGCCATCCGGCCATGGCCCAGGGCACAGCGCCAACTGCGCAGCGTTAAGCGCCACGAATAGAGCCTCCTCAACACGCTCGACGCGCCGGCCCAAGCGTCCAAGCCGCTCCGCGGTCAGCCCCTCTTGCGCTAGCGATCGCATGAGCTTGCGCAGGCGCGGCCGAGTGAAGCGCGGATCGGAATTCATAGGGTCGATCGCGTAGTCGACCTTTGCGGCTTTCAGCGTGGCAATGAGCCGCGCCTTCGGCACATCGAGCAATGGCCTGACCAAGTTCGCGGGCCTCGCGCCTGCGACCGGAATACGATCTAACCAGCGCATTCCGACAAGCCCGCTGACGCCGCTCCCGCGCGCCATCCGGAACAGCAAGGTCTCGGCCTGGTCGTCTAGCGTATGCGCGGTCAGGATGTGCGCTGCGTTCCGGCGGTGCGCTTCCTCCGACAGCAAGCGATAGCGCGCATTGCGTGCCGCTTCCTGGATGCCGGTCTTCGGCTTCCGGCCGATCCAGCGCAACGTGACGTGTTCGACGTTCAGGGTCTTCGCCAGCCGCGCAACCGCCCTCGCCTCGCGCGCCGACTCCTTGCGCAGCCCATGATCGACGGTGACGGCAATCAGCTTCGGCGGCTTTTCGCGTTCATCGCGCCAGCGCGCCGCGAGCCACATCAGCGCAGTCGAGTCCGGACCGCCAGAAACGGCGAGGATGAGCGCGGGCGCGTCAGCGAGATCCGCGAATAGTTGCGTCGCCTCGGAAACAGTGACCGGACTATCAGCGCCAGCGCGCACGGCATCATCCATCGTCATCGCCCGCGCATGCGGGCGATCCAGTAAACACAAAATGCGACGATTGATAACTTAAGGCCGTCGGTCACTGGGTCCCCCGCTTTCGCGGAGGACGCTTTCGCCTAGATACAGCCGACGCGCTTCTGTTCCTTTTCGGCGGCCTGCTTCACGTTCGCGGGCGCCTTCGGGTACTTGCGCGGCAGCTCGCCGAAGGTGGCGCACGCGGCGTCCTTCTCCTTGAGCGCCGCGAGCGACTGTCCGAGCCGCAACAGCGAGTCGGGCGCCTTGCCGGCGGTCTGGAATTTGGTCGAGACGGTGAGGAAGGATTCTGCCGCCTCGCGGTAGCGCTGTCGCTGGAACAGGCTTTCGCCGAGCCAGTAGTTCGCGTCCGCCACCAGCCGGTCCTGCGGGTACTTTTTCACAAACGCGCGCAGACCTTCCTCGGCGAGCGCATAGTCCTTGCGCAACACGTAGCCGTAGGCGAGGTCGTATTCGTCCTTCGGCGTGTTGGTCGGGGCCATCACCATCTGCTGCGCGCCGGTGCCGCTCGGATTGCGCGGCGGCGGAGCGGGCAGCGCGCCCGGTATCTGGCGCACCGGACCGCGCGGCGGCGGATAGGCCGCTTCCTCGGCCATGGTGCCGATGTCGAGCGGTGCCCCGGCCTGACGGCCACCCGGCGCTCCGATGTAGGGCGGCTCGT
>JBAVXH010000160.1:0-3331 GCA_049698215.1 Xanthobacteraceae bacterium
GCACGGCAGTGGCGCGGACGGCGCCCGATGCGAAACCCGCCGCGAAGCCTGAGGCGGCGACCGCCGAGGCAAAGCCCGCGGCGAAGCCCGCAACCGCGAACGCTTCCGCCGGCGGCTTCAGCCTGACGCCGTCGATCAAGTTGCCGAGCGTCGGAAGCTTTGCGCCCGCGTCGGCCGAGACCAAGCCGGCAGCGGCGCCCGCATCGGGCGACAAGAGCGGCGCCGCCAAGCCAAAGACGGCTGCGAAGCCCGCCGCCAAGCCGAAGACGGCGGAAAAGCCGGACGCAAAGTCCACCAAGCAATGAACGAGCCGGCCGCCGCGCGGCCGCGCACGCCGCCCGCGCTGATTCCGCTCACGGTGCTCACCGGCTTTCTCGGCGCCGGCAAGACCACGCTGCTCAATCGCCTGCTCAAGGATGCGGCGCTCAGCCGCGCCGCCGTGATCATCAACGAGTTCGGCGAAATCGGGCTCGATCACCTGCTCGTTGAGCACATCGAGGACGGCGTGATGCTGCTCGCGACCGGGTGCCTGTGCTGCACCGTGCGCGGCGATCTCGTGAACACCTTGGAGAAATTGCTGCGCGGCCTCGACAACGGCCGCATGGCATTCGACAGGGTCATCATCGAGACCACCGGCCTCGCCGATCCGGCGCCGGTGCTGCACACCGCGATGGTGCACCCCTACTTCGTGATGCGCTTCCGTCTCGACGGCATCGTCACTGTGGTGGATGCGGTGAACGGCGCCGCGACGCTCGACGCGCATGTCGAGGCGGTGAAGCAGGTCGCGGTCGCAGATCGCATCGTGCTGACCAAGAGCGACCTTCTCGATTCACCCGAGCGCCGCGACGCCGCAGCGCACTTGCGCGCGCGCCTCGTCGCGCTCAATCCGGCCGCGCCGGTGATCGAGGCCGCGGGCGCGAGCGTGGCGCAGCTCATCGACTGTGGCCTCTACGATGCAGAGCGCAAGATTCCGGACGTGAAGCGCTGGCTCGCCGAAGAGGCCTACGCGCACGACGGGCATCGCCATCATCACGACGTGAACCGGCACAATGACAAGATCCGCGCGTTCACACTGGCGAGCGAGCGTGCCATTCCGTTCTCGGCCTTCGAGATGTTCCTCGATCTGTTGCGCTCGATGCACGGGCCGAACCTGCTGCGCGTGAAAGGCATCGTGAAGCTCGCCGAGACGCCCGAGCGGCCGGTGGTGATCCACGGCGTGCAGCACATCTTCCATCCGCCCGCGACGCTGCCCGCCTGGCCGGACGCGGACCGCCGCACGCGGCTCGTGTTCATCGTAAACGACATTCCGCAGCGCGCCGTGGAGGATCTGTTCAACGCGTTCCTGGGGCTCGTCCGCGCCGATAGCCCCGACAGCGCCGCCCTCACCGACAATCCGTTGACGCCGTTCGGCGGCGCGGATCATTTGCGGTAGAGCTGTTCAGGCACGCTGCAGAAATTCCTCGATCTCCAGAGGCTTTACCTTCGCCAGCGTCGAGCGATCACAGAGCCGCGTCGATGTCGCGTCGCAGTGATCGCAGCTTGTCTATATGCGACAAAAGCTTCCGCCCGATCTGTTCCTGATCGGCGTCGGGAAGTTCCGCAACCTGCGCAATGGCCTGTTCAAGCGCCTTGACCATGACGGCAATATAGCACACCTCAACTGGGTGATGTCGATGAACACGCAGAGCTCAGCACTAGCAGCCTCCCCCGAAACCATCCTCGCCTTCTGGCGCGAGGCTGGCTACGACAAGTGGTTCAAGCGCGACGATGCCTTCGACGCGGCGATCCGCGACAAGTTCATGCCCACCTATGAGGCCGCCGCGGCCGGCCAGCTCTCGTCCTGGGAGGCGACGGCCGAGGGCGCACTCGCGCTCTGCATCGTGCTCGACCAGTTTCCGCGCAACATGTTCCGCGGCGATCCGCGCACCTACGCGGCCGACCCGCTGGCGCGTGGGGTCGCCAACCGCGCGCTCAAGCGCGGCTACGATCAGGACGTGCCGGACGACCTGCGCGGCTTCTTCTTCCTGCCGTTCATGCACTCAGAGGAGCTGGTCGATCAGGAGCGCTGCGTGCAGCTCTATCGTGAGGCGGGTAGCGAAGACCTGAAATACGCCGAGCAGCACCGCGATATCATCCGCCGCTTCGGCCGCTTCCCGCATCGCAACGCGATGCTTGGGCGCGACACCGCGCCGGAGGAACAGAAGTTCCTCGATGACGGGGGCTTCAAAGGCTAAAGCGCGGTCACGCGCGCCTTCATGAAAGCGTGCGCGGCGTCTGCGGCAGCGGCGCTTCGTCTCCCCGTAGCGATTGTCCCAGATGTCCCGCGGCGCGCTGCACCGGCGCGATGGCAAGCTCGCCGAACGAGTGCATGTCGGCCTCGCCCTGCTTCACGCCGAAGGTGAGCGGCTCGGGACTCCGTCCCGGGACATAGAGCGTGCCGAACAGCCAGTCCCAGATCGCAAGGCAGCTGCCGAGATTCTTGTCGAAATGCACCGGATTGTCGGAGTGATGGATCTGGTGGTGCGCCGGCGACAGGAAGATGCGTCCCGCAAGTCCCGTGAACGCGATCCACAGGTGCGTGTGCTGGAGATGCACATAGATATGCACGAACAGCACCAGGATGATGTTGGTGTCGCCGATCGAGAAGAGCGTGAGGGGCTTGCCGAACAGGTAGCTGGCAGCGCCGTTGGTGACGCCGAGCGACACCGCAAGGATGTTGGAGAAGATCAGCCCGTCGAGCGGATGGATGCGGAACACGGTGAGCGGGGTCAGCACATTGGCCGAATGGTGCACCTTGTGCAGCTCCCACAGCGCCGGCACGCGGTGCTTGAGATAATGGTCGAGCCAGTAGCCGAATTCGTAGGCGAGGAAGAGCGCGAGCGTGATGGTGGCGCGCGCGAGCAGGTCCGGCCACGAGGTCGGCGCCATCGCGCCGAATGTGGCGGTGAGCGCATCCGCAACGACCCCTGAGAGGAACTTGTACGACAGCACCGCCCAGCCGAAGACGATGCCGTAGACGAAGACGTTGAACGCGAAGTAGCCGATGTCGGCGTGCATCGAGGCGTGGCGCACCAGCCAGCCGGGAAACAGTCCGCGCGCAATCGTGCCCGGCCGCAGCGGGCGGTGGCGGCGCATGCGCCGCCACGTGATCACTGCAGCCGCCACCACCAGCGCGGCGGTGAGTGAGGTGAGCGAAAAGCCCGAGCCGGGCGAGAGGAACACCTTCGCCAGCTTGTGCGGAAAATAGAGGATGCCGTCCATGGCGCGGTCCGATCCCGACCGTCAGGTAGCGCCAAAGGGGTAAACACCGCCTTAGTTCAGTGGGGTCAAT
>JBAVXH010000161.1:0-13774 GCA_049698215.1 Xanthobacteraceae bacterium
AGGCGCAGAACTAGCGCAAATGCCGCACGGCGGTCACCGCGAGCCGGTGCTCCGACTGAAAGACCTCCTTCGCAATCTGCCATCGCGTGGCCGATTGCGCCTCGAGCCGGCCGACATAACTTGTCAGCGCCGCGAGAGAGGGCTCCTCATCCACGCCACGCCGAAAGGTCTCCCTGACGAACGCTTCATCGGACTGCCCTGCCAGAGCGGGAATGTAGCCGTCCCACGCCCTGTTCTTGATGGCGGTGACACCGAACAGCCACCCCTCACGCAGCACGATGTCCTTCACATCAAGCTCGGCCGCGAGCAGGTGACCTCTGAGAGTGATCTCCGTGAAGCCGGTATAGTGAAAGTCGCCTTCGTGCACCTGATTGCCGAACATGCATTTGGTGAGGCCGTGATGGATTTCAAACGTTGTGCCGCGCCGGAGCAGATCAGCGAGATCAATCATCGAAGTCGTTTGGCACCGGAGCGTTCCGCCGATTTTCAGCCAGCTCGCCCAATCGAGCAAAACACTGAGCGTTTGGGTTCGCGGGACATGCTCGAGGACATCGTTGGCGTACACCTCTTCGAAATAGTCGTGAGGAATCGCAGAGGTGTCGCCATCCTTGACGAGCAGGTCCGGCTGGCATTCGGGCTTGATATCGACGTTCAGGTAGCCCGCCCGCTTGTCATATCCGCATCCGAAGTTCAGCCGCAGCGGGACGTCACGCTGAGCTTTTCGCGGCGTCGCCGTGAGAGCGCCACGGTATTTCCGGTACAGCCATCGCAACGGAGCAACGCGGCGTGCAGCGGGGCGAAGCAGTTCAAGCATTCGTTTGAGCCGCGTGGGTACTCATTGCGCGCGAGACTTGGCCTTAACGCACGCGGTTCTCTCGGCCAAGCCCTATGCTGAATCCTTCCTTTCCCGGGAACCGGCGCTCTTGTTGCGCTTCCTTAACCACGCGCGCAGCACACAGCGCCCGCGTGGCGCAAAACGCCAAGTTTCGAAAACTCAGCGTCGTCCGGTTAACCGGATGGTCGCGCGTCTGCGGTATCCCGTGCCGGAGACGAAAAAGCCCGTCGTTTCAACGGGCGAAAGTTGAATGGGGACGCGGCGTGGAAGCAACAATGAATGAGCGCGCGGCAATGAACGACGGCGCGGCCGCGCTCGGGCGCGTGCTCTCGGTCACTGGCAGCCAGGCGCAGGTGCGCCTCGCCGTCACCGACAACGACGTGCGCGCGACCGTCGGCAAATTCCTCGGCATCCACGCCGGCGCGGCGCTGGTCGTCGGCGTCATCACCAAGATCGCGGTCGAGCCGGGACCGGCGAGCGCCCAGGCCACGCATGCGACCGGCGCGCTCGACATGCTGGGCGAGATCAAGGACGGCGAGCGCGGCCCCTTCTTCCAGCGCGGCGTCACCGAATATCCGATGATCGGCGACGCGGTCGACATCATCACGACCGCCGAGCTGCGGCTGATCTTCGACATGTCCGGCCCGGGCACGATCGACATCGGCACGGTGCAACAGGACGCCTCGATCCCGGCCTGCGTCAATGTCGACGACATGGTGCGCAAGCACTTCGCGGTATTCGGCACCACCGGCGTGGGCAAGTCGAGCGGCGTCTCGGTGCTGCTGCGCCAGATCCTCGAGGCGCGCGGCGACCTGCGCGTGTTCCTGCTCGATCCGCACAACGAATACGGCCACTGTTTCGACGACAAGGCGCAGGTGCTCTCGCCGAAGAACCTGAAGCTGCCGTTCTGGCTGTTCAACTTCGAGGAGATCGTCGACGTGTTCTTCCGCGGCCGCCCCGGCGTGGAAGAGGAAGTCGAGATCCTTTCCGAGGTGATCCCGATCGCCAAGGTGATCTTCCAGCCGACCACCGGCCAGCAGACGCGCCGGCTGGTGCGCAACGACCCGAAATCCTCCGGCGTCACCATCGACACGCCGGTGCCCTATCGCCTCGAGGACCTGATCCGCCTGATCGACGAGCGCATGGGCAAGCTGGAAAACCGCGCGATGTGGGCGCGGTATCACCGCCTGATCACGCGCATCGAGACCGCGCGCAACGATCCGCGCTACGGCTTCATGTTCGACAACGCCAACGTCGGCGGCGACACCATGGTGGAGACGCTTTCGACGCTGTTCCGCCTGCCGCCGAACGGCGTGCCGATGACCATCATGCAGCTCGCGGGCTTTCCGGCCGAGGTGGTGGACTCGGTCGCCTCGGTGCTGCTGCGCATGGCCTTCGAGTTCGGCCTGTGGAGCGACGGCGCGTTTCCGCTGCTCGTCGTCTGCGAGGAAGCGCACCGCTATGCGCCGGCCGACCGCACCATCGGCTTCGGCCCGACCCGCAAGGCGGTGTCGCGCATCGCCAAGGAAGGCCGCAAGTACGGCGTGTTCCTCGGGCTGATCACGCAGCGCCCTGCCGAGCTCGACGCCACCATCATTTCGCAATGCTCGACCTTGTTCGCGATGCGCATGGCGAACGACCGCGACCAGGCGATCGTGCGCTCGGCGGTGTCCGACGCGGCGGGCTCGCTGATCGGCTTCGTGCCGTCGCTAGGCACGCGCGAAGTGTTCGCCTTCGGCGAGGGCGTGGCGCTCCCCACCCGGTTGCGCTTCAAGCAGCTGGACAAGCGGCACATCCCGCACTCGGAAGCCGTGACGCGCGCGCACATGGATTCGGCCAAGGGGGTCGACGTCGGCTTCCTCGTCTCGGTGGTGGAGCGCTGGCGCGGCGCGACGCTGTCCAGCCAGACGCGCGCGCGCCCGACCGGCAGCCCGGACGATTTCTCCGATCTCGACATGCTCGCCGGCAGCGAGTTCTCGCGGCTGAAAACCGACAGCGTGCCGGCGGAGCCGATTGTGCCGCCTGCGCAGCCGGTCGCGGGTCCGCGCCCGAGCACGATGACGCCCGACGCGTACTACTTTCCGGTCGATCCGGCGGCGCGCCAGCCGTTCGCCAAGCTGCGGAAATGATTTCTCGCTCCGCTCATGCCCGCGCAAGCGGGCATCCAGGGCCAAGAACTGGGTCCCCGCTTTCGCGGGGACGAGCGGCCCGGAGTCACACCACAACCGTCAGCCGCTTCGCGGCGCGCGTGATGCCGGTGTAGAGCCAGCGCTCACGACTGTCGGGAAACGCGAAGGATTCATCGAACAGCACGACGTCGTCCCACTGCGAGCCTTGCGCCTTGTGGACGGTGAGCACATAGCCGAAGTCGAACTCGTCGTATTTCTTGCGCGCCGGCCAGTCGATCTCCTCGATTTTTCCGGTGAAGCATTCGGGCCGCACCGAGACCTTCACGCCCTTGCCGGCGAAACCTTCATCGGCGGTCAGCCGCAGCTTCAAGATCTGCCTCCGCGTGGTCGGGCGCTCTGCGACATTCCACAGGCCGCCGTTGAACAGGCCCTTGCGGCGGTTGTTGCGCAGACACACCAGCTTGTCGCCGGAGAGCGGCAACGGATCGGTGAAGCCTTTGCGCTCGCGCAGCCGCGTGTTGTAGGCGCGGCGCGTGTTGTTGCGCCCGACCAGGATCTGGTCGGTCTCGAGCGCGCGCTGCGGATCGAACGCGTCTTTCGTGACGACGCTGGTCTTGCCGTATTCGCCGACGGTGAGCCGCTGCCCTTCGCGCACCAGCATCGAGAGCCGTACGATCGGATCGTCCTGCGCCTGGCGGTGCACTTCGGTCAGCATCGCGTCGGGCTCGGCCTCGGTGAAAAAACCGCCGCCCGCGATCGGCGGCAGCTGCGCCGGGTCGCCCAGCACCAGCACCGGCACGCCGAACGACATCAGGTCGCGCCCCAATTCGGCATCGACCATCGAGCATTCGTCGATCACGATCAGCGCGGCCTTCGACGCGGGCGCGTCGTCCCACAACTCGAAGGTCGGCGTCTCCTCGCCGCTTTCGCGGGCGCGGTAAATCAGCGAATGGATCGTGGAGGCGCCGCTGCAGCCCTTGCGGCGCATCACCAGCGCCGCCTTGCCGGTGAAGGCCGCGTACTTCACTTCCCCTTCGATGTGCGCCGCGAGATGCCGCGCCAGCGTGGTCTTGCCGGTGCCCGCATAGCCGAACAGGCGGAACAGCGGCGGCGTGCCGCTCGTTCCCGGCCCGTCCTTGAGCCAGGTGGCGACCGCGTTGAGCGCTGCATCCTGATGGGGCGTGAAATCGGGCATGAAAACCGGAATGGGAGGTGCGAGAGGCGGCTTGTAGCCATGTGGCACATTTTGAAGCAAGCTTGACGGGTCACAAAAGACATCAAGGGTGGAACCGTGATCAACAAGTTTCACGTGCTTTATGTCGGCCAGATCGAGCTCGACAACATCGGCATGAATGGCACGCCGGCGAACGACCGGCGCTATTCGGACGAGCGGCTGCGCGAGGCGTTCTTTAGCGCGCGCGACATCGCGCAGACCATGGACGAGCTCGGCTTCGACGTGCTGTGGACCGCCGAGCATCACTTCCAGCGCGAAGGCTACGAGGTTTTCCCGAACCTGATCCAGCTCGGCCTCTGGCTCGCGACGCAGACCAAGCGGCTCAAGTTCGGCTGCGGCTTCAACGTCCTGCCGATGTGGCACCCGATCCGCCTCGCCGAAGACTATGCCATGGCCGATATCGTCACCGACGGCCGCGTCGTGATGGGCGTCGGCCGCGGCTATCACACCCGCGAGGTGGAAAGCTTCGGCGCGCCGCTGCTCGATACGAACGCGAACCGCGACCTGTTCGAGGAGGGGCTGGAGCTGCTGCTCAAGTGCTTCAACGAGCCGCAATTCCATCACAAGGGCAAGTTCTACGAGGCGCCGCCGCCGGTTGACTATCGCGGCTACAAGCTCACCGACATCACGCTGGTGCCGCGGCCGAAGCATCTGCCGGTCGAGATCTGGATGCCGATCGCGAGCGGCAAGACCATCGAATTGATGGCGAAGAACGGCCTGAAGGCGATGGTGACGCTCAATGGCGAGAAGATCCTCGACGACGTGATCCGCGCCTATCACGAGGCATGCCACAAGCACGGCCGGCCGAAAAAGCTGGGCGAGGACGTGATCTGGGGCGCGGGACTCTATCTTGCGGACTCAGAAGCCAAGGCGATGCGCAAGGTGGAGCCTGCGCATGACGAGCGCTACAAGTGGTTCGCGCCGTTCGGCTTCGTCCGCTACGCGGACGAGCAGGGCCGCACCTGGGGCACGCCCGGCGCGCCCGCGGAGGTTCCGAAGCTCGCCGAGGGCGTGAAGCAGAAGGCCTGGTTCTGCGGCCCGCCCAAGCACGTCATCGAGGGCATCAAGTCGATCGAGGCGAAGTATCCGGGCCTCGAGCATTTCATGATTCACTGGGCCGAAGGATTGAGCCCGCAGGAGTTCAAGGAGCAGCTCAAGTGGTTCGCCAAGGACGTGATGCCGGCGTTCAAGAATCGATAGGACGCTGCCTCCGCTATTCGGCCGCGGCCCGGAGCTCGTGCACGTTTGTTTCTTCGCGGGAAGCAACCACGCAGTTGCGACCGGCCGCCTTGGCTTCATAGAGCGCCTTGTCCGCGGCGCGCAGAAAAGCTCCGGTTCCGGACATGCCGAGCGTGGCGGACGCGATGCCGATGCTTGCCGTCATACCCGGGTCGCTGGACGAGCTGGAGATCTCATGACGGATGCGTTCGGCGACGACGAGCGCCTGCTGAAGGTCGGTTTCCGGCAGGAGAATGGCGAACTCGTCGCCACCAAGCCTCGCTACGAGGTCAGTCGTCCTTCTCGCAGCACTGCACACAGATGCAAGCTGCTTGAGCGCTTTGTCGCCCGCCTCATGGCCGAAGCGGTCGTTGATCTCCTTGAACTGGTCGATGTCGATGAGCAAGAGCGAGAGCGGGCGAAGATATCGCTGAAAGCGCGCCCACTCGGCCTCCGCGAGGCGCTCGAACTCGCGCCGATTGCAAAGACCGGTCATTGCGTCGAGCCCGGCCAGCCGCTCGAATTCTCTCGCGCGCGAGACCAAGTCCGTGACGTCGTTATAGCTTACCATGCGCCCGCCGTTCGGCAGGACGGAGCATTGGGAACGGATGATCCGTCCATCCTTGTGCGGGACATCCATCGGCATGGGGTCACCCGCGCGAACCACTGCGAGCCGATTGGCGATCAGCGCATCCAGCTCTTCCGGAGCAACACCATAGACGCCGCTCTTCCGCGACTCGTTGACCAGTTCGGCATAGGGCGGTTTCCGGTCCGCCTGATCGTCGGACACCTCCCAAAATTGGCGCACAGCGGAGTTCATGAACTGGACGTTGAGCTGCGCGTCCAAGAGCACGATGCCGGACTGCATCTGATCGAGCGCGCCCTTGAGCATCGCAAGCTCGTCGGAGTGTTGAACGATGTCCGTCACATAGGTGTAGCAAAGCATGCGGCCGCCCGACGGCAGCACGGTGCATTGGAGCCGGATGATCTCGCCGTTTGCCAGCCTGAGATCGAGCGGGCGCGGATCGCCGGACCTGACCTGCGCGACCCTCTCCGCCACATAGGAATCGAGCTGCTCCGGAGGGACCGCATAGGCGCTGGTGTCCCGGCCGTGATACATCAACGCGACGAAGGGAGGGCGGCTCTCGGCCTTCGTGTCCGGAAGCCTCCACATCTTGCGGAACGCACGGTTGATGAACTGTGCGCGCGTATCCGCATCGAGCAGCACGATGCCGACTGGCACATCGTCGAGCGCAGCGCGCAATGCCAGCAGCTCGCCACGCAGCATATCCACGCCAATCGAAGCGGCGCTCGCGGCTTTTGCCGGAACGGATTCCCCGTCGGGATCTGCCGGCCCATGCCGCGCGTCGGCAAACTCCACGCCTGCCCGCGTATCCGTCAGCCACACCAGCTTGCACGAACGGCCACGCGCCTCGCCCTCGAGCACGAGCTCGAACGTGGTGGGCATGCCGGCGCTGTTGGTGATCTGCAGGCACGCGCCATTATCGGACAGATTGCGGACGATACAGTCGATTACCGACCTGCGGCCGTTGAAGGCGATCTTGCCGGCCAGCAGCGTCCTGCTGCGATTCTCGTTTCGACGCTCCATCATCTCCACCTCCACAATGTGGGGTTGGAGAGCATCATGCTGTTCGCCTGCTGGAGATCGGCTTAAACGATCTAAGACAAAAAAGATTCAATCTGCGGCAAGGCGTCCGGCTTGCAATAACCCTGATCGCGTAAAGCGGGGTCAGGGCTTGGGAACTTTCATCCTTTGATCTGCGCCTATGAATCCACGCTCATCCCCTTCACGTACGTCGACGGCCGCAGCTCCTTCACCTGCTGGCGGCGCTTGGCGAGCCAATAGGCCTGCGGCGAGGGAACGGACTCGAACTTGGCATCGACGCCGAGCTTTTGCGCGGCGTCCATCGGCCAGTTCGGATTGTAGAGAAGCTCGCGCGCGAGCGCGATCAGGTCGGCGCGACCCTCCTGCAAAATCTGCTCGGCCTGATCGCAATGCACGATCAGCCCGACAGCCATGCTCATGATCTCGGCATCGCGGCGCAGCCGCTCCGCATAGGGGACCTGATAGCCGTAGCTGACCGGCCCGGCGCTCACCACAGGCGAGCCGCGCATGCCGCCGGACGAGCAGTCGATCACGTCGACGCCCTTCGGCTTGACGAGCTTCGCCAGCGCGACGCTCTGATCCGGTCCCCAGCCGGCATCGTCCTGCACCGACAGCCGCAGGAACAGCGGCTTTGACGCCGGCCAGTGCGCGCGCACGCTCTCGACCACCTCGATGGCAAAGCGCATACGGTTTAACTCGCTGCCGCCGTACTCGTCGTTGCGCAGGTTGGAGAACGGCGAGAGGAACTGGTGAATCAGGTAGCCGTGCGCGCCATGGATATCGAGCACGTCGAAGCCGGCCTCGTGCGCGCGCCGCGCCGCCCGCCCCCAGTGCTCGACCACCTGCGGGATCTCGTCGCGCGTGAGCATACGCGGCGTCGGGTCGGTGTCGGGCGCATTGATCGCGCTCGACGACACAAGCTCCCAGTCGTCCCAGTCGTCGATCTCTTGGCTTGGCTTGAGTGGCGCGCCGCCCTCCCACGGGCGGAAGCGTCGCGCCTTGCGGCCCGAATGCCCGAGTTGGATGCCTGGCACGGCATTGTGCTGGCGGATGAAGTCGACGCAGCGCTTGAGCCCCGGAATGAACGCGTCGTCCCACAGGCCGAGATCGCCGATGGTGCCGCAGCCGCGCCGCTCGACCTTGGTCGACTCCATGAACACAAGGCCCGCACCGCCCGCCGCGTAGCGGCCCACGTTCATCAGGTGCCAGTCGGTCGCAAAGCCCTTCACGGCCGAATACTGATGCATCGGTGCGACCACGACGCGGTTTTTCAAGGTCACGTCGCGAATGGAAATCGGTTCGAACAGCATCGGGCCGGGCATGCGCGTCCTCCAGAGGGCAGCAGTCTAGTCTAAAGCATGATCCCGAAAAGCATGTCCTCGACCCCGATCGGGGATGGGTACCGGTTCTCGGAAAAGATCATCTCAAACAAAAAGCTGGAGCCGCGCGGCGGCAATTTGGGAGGACTGGCCAAGGCCGGCGCGCCTCGGCCATAGTTCGTGCGGGAGACCCGCATGGACGCTCGGACAAGAGACACCGCCGCAATCGACAGCGCGATCGACGCCGCGCTCGCCGACAAGCGCATCGTGGGCGGCGTCGTGCTGGTGATGCAGGACGGCGAGATCGCCTATCGCCGCGCCGCCGGGCTCGCGGATCGCGAGCGCGCGGTTCCGATGCGCGAGGATGCGGTGTTCCGCCTCGCCTCGCTGACCAAGCCGCTGGTCACGGCGGCTGCGCTGCGCATGGCCGAGCTGGGCAAGATCGCGCTCGCCGATCCGGTCACGCGTTATCTGCCTGACTTCCGCCCTGCGCTGCCGAACGGCGCGGCGCCGGTGATCACGCTGCGCCATCTGCTCACCCACACGGCGGGATTGTCTTACGGCTTCATGCAGCCGCCGGACGGGCCGTACCACCGCGCCGGCGTCTCCGACGGCTTGGCCGAACCCGGCCTCACGATGCGCGAGGAACTCGACCGCATCGTGCGCGCGGGACTCGCGTATCGGCCCGGCGGGCGCTGGGCCTATTCGGTCGCGATGGATGTGCTCGGTGCCGCGCTGGAGGCCGCCGAAGACGCCGACCTCGACGATATCGTGAGAAAATACGTCAGTGCGCCGCTCGGCGCTCACTCTCTGGGCTTCGATCTCACCGACGATCCGCGCGCGCGGCTTGCCGCGCCCTACGTCGATGGCAGGCCCGAACCTTCGCGCATGCCCGACGAGGGCCAGCGCGTGCCGTTTCCTCCGGGCATTCCGGTGTACGAAGGCCTCGCCGGCGTCAGCCTTTCGCCGGCGCGCGTGTTCGACAAGACATCATTCCGCTCGGCCGGCGGCGGCATGATCGGCACGGCGCCCGACATGCTCAAGTTCGTCGAGACGATCCGCCTCGGCGGCGCGCCAATCCTCAGCCGCGAAAGCGTCGCGGCCATGATGACGGTGCAGACCGGCGACATGCCCATCGTCAATCGCGGACCCGGCTGGGCCTTCGGTTACGGCGGCTCGATCCTCACCGATCCGGCGGCGGCGCTCTCGCCGCAGTCGCCCGGCACGTTCGGCTGGGGCGGCGTATGGGGCCATACCTGGTTCATCGACCCGGCGCGGCGCCTGAGCGTCGTGTCACTCAGCAACACCGCGCTCGAAGGCATGATGGGGCGCTACGTACGCGATCTGAGGGATGCGATCTGCAGGGTGATGAATTAGAGGTCTGCGTCATGGCCGGGCTTGTCCCGGCCATCCACGTCTTTGATCGCATCCCTGAAGAAAGACGTGGATGCCCGGCACAAGGCCGGGCATGACGAAGAGGAGTTACTGCACCCACGTCTTGAAATCCTCTTCCTTCACGTCGGGCAGCTTCTTCAAAAACGCCACCACCGACCAGATTTCCTGATCCTCCATGCCGGTCGCGCCGAAGCTCGGCATGCCGGTCATGTTGATGCCGTTCTTCACCACCCAGAACAGATGGCGCGGCTCGCGTTCCTTGACAATCTTGGTGAGGTCGGGCGGATCGGGCCGCAGCCCTTCGGAGAATTTCTGCCATTCGACGCCCGGGCCGCCGTGGCAATTGGTGCAGCCGCGGGCGGAGTAGGCCTTGGCACCGGCCTGCACCTTGTCTTGCGAGTCGTAGCCCGCGGGCGGCCGGTCGGTGGCATAGCGGTCGACCGCGGCCGCGCGCACCTTGATCAGCGCCCACGAGACCGGCGCAGGCTCCGGATTGGTGGCGGCCACGTTGAAGAAGCCGCCGAAGAAAAACACCGCTGCCGCAACGGCAACGAGGATCGCGAGAAACCCGATGAATGCCAGCAAACGCATGAGAGCCTCCGGCCTTTGCGACAATCAGGAACAACGTGTGAAGGCCCTGCCCGGTTTCAGCCTTGCTTCAAGCTAGTGTCCCGATTCCGAAGTTCGTCTCATCGAGCAGCACCCTCATATGCGAACTTCGGAATCGAAAGGACACTAGCTATTTATTGATTCTAGTGTGGCTTAGGTTCAGAAGTCCGCATTGTGGACTCGCCGCAAATCTGTTGCGGACTTCTGAACCGCCACACTAGTGGAGCGGATTTGACATTCGCTACCCCCCAGCCACGGGCTCGCGAAGCGAATTGTCAAATCCAAAGCTCCACTAGCACGTAATACTTGCTAGTGGTCCTTTGATTCTAACATTCGCAAGAGAGCCCGCCGCACAGGGATGCGAATGTTAGAATCGGACCACTAGCCGAACATCCGGTCGCCCTGCTGGTCGACGATCTGGCGCGCCTTGCTGAGCGAGAACTCGACCGCGTCGTCGTAGGATGCATGGCGGTCGGCGCGAATGAACTTGTGCTCCTTGGTGACGCCGCCGAGATCCTTCGTGATCACGCCCGCGGTCTGATACTGCCCCTCCGACTTGTAGGGCGCGGCGCGGATGGTGAAGCCGTTGTATTCGACCGGCGTGCTCGCCTTGGCCTCGCTCTCGGACGAACCGCCCCCGAACAGGGATTTCCAGAAGGACATCGTGGCTCCTCCGTAGCCCGCATGGAGCGTAGCGGAATGCGGGGTCCAATATAACCCGGATTTCGCGGGGGCTGCATCCGGGCTACGCAGGAATCGCCCCCTCCATCGCGGGTATCCGCGAGACCTGATGCGCCTGCAGCTTCGGCAGCACCTCGCGGCCGAAACGGCGCACTTGCTCCTTGAACAGATCGTTCGGCATCGCGCCGAAGTTCACATTGATCAGGAGCTTATTCGCGCCGACCGCCTCGGCCTGCTCGATCAACCGCTCGGTGACTTCCCTGGCGTTGCCGAACGCCAGTTCGCCGCTCGCGACCTTGGCCTCGACGTCCGGGCGGTTGAGCGCACGCGCCTTCTCGCGGTCGATCACGGCTTCACTCGCGTTCTCGGGCCGCACGTAATCATAGGACGAGGATTTCACATACCCGGCGGCGACAGGGTTCGCCTTCTGACCCGGCGGATTGCCGCCATGATGCCAGAGCACGTTGTTGAAATAGAGAAAGTACGGCCCGTATTCGTCGACCGCCTTCGCGCCGCTGTCCGCGACCCAGGCTTCCGTCATCATGCAAATCTGGTCCGGCGAGATGCGATGGCCGCTCTCGGAAAGCTTCTTGCCGAAATAGGCGATCATGTCCTGCACCACGCCGCGATGCGGATGATGGATCGCGGCGCCGAAATTGCCCGCGGCCGCGCACTCGATCGTTTCCTTCGAGCCGGTGAAGGGAATCCACACCGGCGGATGCGGCCGCTGATAGGGCCGCGGCCAGATCGCGATATCCTTGTACTTCCAGTACTTGCCCTCGTGCGTGAACGTGTTCTCTTGCCAGGCGCGCAGGATCACCGCGAGCGCCTCGTCGAAGCGGGCGCGCGACTCCGCCATCGGCACGTCGTAGACCTTGTATTCGCGCGGCACCCCGCGCGCGAAGCCCGCCATGATGCGGCCGCGCGAGATGCAGTCCGCCATCGCTAGCTCCTCGGCGATGCGCAGTGGATTGTGCAGCGGCAGCAGATTGCCGAGGATGAAGAACTTGAGTCTCTTGGTGCGCTGCGCCCCGGCCACCGCCATCATGTTGGGCGAGTTCATCAGCCCGTGCGGCGTGGTGTGGTGCTCGTTGAGGCCAACGCCGTCGTAGCCGAGCTTGTCCATCTCCTCCCACACGGCGAGATGCTGCTCGTAAGAGCGCGCCGCGACCTCCGGATCGAAATACGAGCCCGGCAGCGGGAACGGCATGTGACGGCTGGCCTTGAACTCGTCGAAGTGACGATCAAACGGCAGCAGGTCGAAGAGGAAGATTTGCATGGCGGGTTCATCTTGGGCCAGGCGCGGCGTGGGAAACAGGCACGCTAGAATGAAGGACGCCCGGCACGAAGGCCGGGCGCGGTCAGGTTAGGGGGCAACCGAGCGCGGATCAATCGACCTCTCTATTCCGCTACCTCGGGATCGGTCTTGGCCGCCCGTCATCGCCGATCGCCACGAAGGTGAATGTCGCGTCGGTGACCTTTTCGTGCACGCTGACGCGGAAGCGCCGCGCCCAGGCCTCGACATGCACCTTCATCGAGGTGCGCCCGATGCTCTCGACCTCGGTGTAGACCTCCAGCACGTCGCCCACCCGCACCGGGCGGATGAAGGTCATTGCGTCAAGCGCGATCGTCACCACGCGCCCTTGCGCGCGCTCGACCGCCGCAATGCCGCCCGCCTGGTCCATGCGCGAGAGCACCCAGCCGCCGAAGATGTCGCCGTTCGCGTTGGTGTCGGCGGGCATCGCGGACACCCGCACCGTGAGCACGCCGCGCGGCTCGGCACTTTCGCTCCGACGGGCCTCGCGCGCGGTTTCGGTCATGATGCCTCCCGGCGTTAGTGATGCCTTGCGAAAAACCGGATGGCAATGCTTGCAATCCGCGAGCGTGGCGCTAGTTTGCGCGCCGCGCGGGCGGCTTTCTGAGGTAAGGGAACAAGAACCATGGCACGCAAACCGACGGCCCGGGCCGAATACGTCATGTTCAACGTCTATTACGAAGACGGCTCGCAGCGCTCCAACCGGCGCGTGCCGGCCGACATCCTGGGCGGCATCGACGGCGATGAGCCGGCGCGCAAGCTCGTCGAGGATCAGGACCGAGAGATCAGCGGCAAGTCCGGCATGCCGCCGCTGCGTATCGAGCGGATTGTGCGCGTCGACGACGACGTGAAGCAGCAGGCGCGCGATACCCGCCGCGCCAACGAGAAGCGCGCTTCGCGCTAGCCTGCGCGGCGCTGGGCCGCGTGTGCGACCTGCGAGCGGTGATCGAGCCGCAGCGTGAGGCAGCAGGCCGAGCCGCCCGAGCGCTGGAACGCATCGAGCGGTGTTTCGATCACGCTATAACCGCGCTCCTCGAGCGCGTGCCGCAGGGCCGCGCTGGCCGACGAGAGCACGATGTTGTGGCCGGCCACGACGGCATTCGCCGCAAAGCGCGCGGCATCCTCAGGTGACAGCGCGATGCGGTCGGCCGTCGCAACATGCGCGTGGACGATGTCGAGCGCCGCGGGCGTGAACGCGCCGGGATAATAGATAACGCCGCCGCACGGCAGCGCACACATCGCGGTATCGAGGTGATAGTAGCTCGCCTCGCTCAAGCGAAGCGGCAGGCAGGGCACGCCGAACGCGGCTTCGACCTCGCGCGCCGCGGCCTCATCCGAGCGGAAGCCGCAGCCCATCCAGAACAGCCGCCGCGTGCGGTCCCACAGGCAGTCGCCCGCGCCTTCGAGCGCGA
>JBAVXH010000162.1:0-1992 GCA_049698215.1 Xanthobacteraceae bacterium
GGTGGAAGCGCACCGCGAAGTTGTCGCCGCGGCGCGCCGGCAGGCTCTCGCCGTGCGCCGGCGCGAACACGTCCTCGCCGTCGAGCCGGCGGCCGTCGGGCGAGAGCCGCAGCATGCGCTGATGCACCACGCCGAAGCGGTTGGCGTACCCGTCGTGCGAGAAGCGCAAGGTCACGCCCTTGTCGCGCTCCTGGCGCGACACCTGCACATCGGTGGGGCCGGAGAGGATCGGCGCGCCGAGCAAGGGTTTAAGCGACTCGGAAGTGAGAAAACGGCACGACGAGGTGTCGTTGAACACGACGGTCGAATGCGCGGCGCTCGCGCGCGCCACATGGCGCCAGGTCTCGCGGCTCGTTCCCGGCAGGCCGCAGTTGACCACGATGCGGTGATTTTTTGAGGAGAGCTCGAAGGAGAGGCAGCCGGCGTGCGCCTCGTAACTCAGCGGCAGCGGCGGCGGCGGCCCGGCATCGATGATCAGCAGCGCGTCGCCCACCTGCACGCGCTGATAGCCCGAGTGCGGCGCGTTCGCGACCGGCTGGCCCCGCGCATCGTCGTAGGCGAGCACGGTCGAGACGAGATCGCCGCGCGTCGGTCCCATGCCGTTGAACAATGCGAAGTTTCCGTCCCCGTGACGGAAAAACCGCAGCATCGGCATCATGCGGTCGATCGCATTGTTCAACGCCGCGGGCGGCGGCACGTTGCGCGCCGCAAAGGCCTGGCGCAGCGGCAAGAGGTCGAGCAGCAGTTCGACCAGCGCGCCCGGATTGCGGCTCGCATGCCCGCCGTCGGGCAGCACCTGGCGCTCCAGCTCGTCGGTCAAGAGCCGCGTGACGCTTTTGATCATGCGCGCCTGGCCCTGCATGCACAGCGCCGCGTAGTTCAGCGCCATGATCGCCTGCAGGCGCGGCAAGCCGTCGCGCGCCGCCTTGTAGGCGCGGCGCAGGTAGCGCACCTGCCGTGTGAGGTTACGCAGGAAGCGGCGATAGAAGCGCATGTCGGCTTCGTGCAGCACGAGCGGCGCCTGGCAGAGCCATGAGATGATGCGCCGCGCCACGAGATCGGGCCGCCAGCCGTCGACCGTGTCGAACGCGCCTTGCAGCGAGATCCATTCATCCACCAGTGCGCGCGCATTGGCACGCGTGATGGCGGATTCGGCGGCGCGCAGGTGACGCAGCCAGCCAAAGCCGAGGAGCTGGTCGGACCATTCCTCAGACGGCGGCTCGATCTCGAACGGCGAGCGGCCGTCGCTGATCACGATCTTGCCCGCGAAGGCGAAGCGGCCGGCGTAGATCTCGCTCGCCCGGGTGGGGTCGGCGGTGCGCAGATCCTGCGGCGCGATCAGCAGGCGGTCGGACATCGCGGGGGTGAAGCGCCAGCGCACCGCCGGGTGCGCGTTGAGCCGGCCCATGCCGGTGCGCAACGCGCGGCGGGCCGCGAAAGCGGCCAATCTGGTGCGATCCGCGAAGCCGCGGGCCATCTGCGCGCCTGAACCCCTATCCCCGATGCGGCCGTCCCGCTCGGGTCGGCAAGATAGCCTTCGGGGGACTCAGGGCCAACCGCAGGCAAAAAACACTGTTAAATCCGCTCCAGGCGTGCGGCGAAGAAGCCGTCGAGCCCGCCCATGCGCGGGTCCGAATCAGGCCAGGTGCTCGGCAGGGTGCGCAGGTCGCCGGCCAGGGTGAGGAACTCGGCAATGCCGGGAACCTCGCCTTCGTTGATCGGCTTGCGCCGGACCGCAGGCTCGCGCGCGAGCAGGGCATCGATCTGCTGCTCGCCCTCCTCGGGTTCCAGCGAGCAGACGCAATAGACGATCGTGCCGCCCGGCCCGGTCAGCGCGAGCGCACGCTCGAGCAGGCGGCGCTGCAAGTCCACGAGCTGGGCGATGTCGGCCTCGGACTTGAGCCATCCCACATCCGGATGACGGCGGATCGTTCCCGTGGAGGAGCAAGGCGCATCGACCAGCACGGCATCGAACGGGCCGGCCTGCCATTC
>JBAVXH010000163.1:0-11585 GCA_049698215.1 Xanthobacteraceae bacterium
CGCGCTGCCCGAGCAGCGGACCCGCGCGGTTCACCGCATGCAGGCATACCGCGAACGGCTCGGCGAACGCCGCCTGCGCCGCCGACATTGCGGGCGGCACCGGCACCGCCTGCGCCTCATCGCAGACCAGCACCTCGCAGAAGCCGCCCTGCACGTGTGGAAACCGCATCGCGCTGCCGTAGAAACGCATGTCGAGGCAGTGGTTCTGCTTGCCCTCCTGGCAATAGCGGCACGTGCCGCAGGGGCGGCTCGGATTGACGGCGACGCGCTGGCCCGGCTTGGCGCTTGCGACCTCGGCGCCGACACGAGCGACCGTTCCGGCGATCTCGTGGCCGAGGATCATCGGCTCTCTGAGGCGCACCGTGCCGAACCCGCCGTCGTAGTAATAGTGCAGGTCGGAGCCGCAGATGCCGCCCGCCTCGATGCGCACCTCGACGTCGCGCGGACCCAATGCCGGCACCGCGACCTCCTCGATGCGAAGGTCCTTTGCCGCATGAAGCACTGCCGCGCGCATCACGTTCTTCCCCCGTTCGTCGCGCCACTCTACACTGTCTCTCCCGCCTTGCCGAAGGACCCCCATGACCATGTTTGACCTCACCGGGCGCCTTGCGCTCATCACCGGCTCCAGCCGCGGCATCGGCCGAGCCATCGCGGAGGGCTACGTTGCGGCGGGCGCGCGCGTGCTGATCAACGGGCGCGACATCGCGGCCGTCGATGCGGCCGTCAAGGCGATCGGCAAGAACGCTATTCGCGCGCCCTTCGACGTGACCGACAAGGGCACGGTCGAGAATGCGGTCGGCAAGATCGAGAAGGACGTTGGGCCGATCGACATCCTGGTGAACAACGCCGGCATGACCAAGCGCATGCCGTTCACGGAATTTCCCGAGGCCGACTGGCGGCAGATCATGGCAACCAACCTCGACTCGGTGTTCTTCGTCACCCAGGCGGTGGCGCGCCGCATGATTGCGCGCGAGCGCGGCAAGATCGTCAACATCTGCTCGGTGATGTCGGAGCTCGGCCGCCCGACGATCGCGCCCTACACGGCGAGCAAGGGCGCGGTGAAGATGCTCACCAAGGCGATGTGCGCGGAGTTCGCCCAGCACGGCATCACGGCGAACGGCATCTCGCCGGGCTATTTCGGCACCGAGCTCAACAAGGCGCTGATGAACGACGAGAAGTTCTCCGCCTGGGTGTGCGCGCGCACGCCCGCTGGGCGGTGGGGCCGGGTGGAGGAGCTGCAGGGCGCGGCGATTTTCCTGGCGAGCGACGCCTCGTCGTTCGTCAATGGGCACATCCTGTTCGTGGACGGCGGGATGACGGCGGTGGTGTGAATCCCTCCCCGCAAGCGGGGAGGGACGAGGAGAGGCCTACGCCTTCGGCCCGATCGTCACGCTCGCCTTGCCGACGCCCTCGACCTCGCACTCGAGCTTGTGGCCGGGCTGCAGCGCGGATACGCCCGCGGGCGTGCCGGTCATGATGATGTCGCCGGCCTCGAGCGCGACCATCTCGGAGAGCTTCCAGACGATCTCCGGCACGTTCCAGATCATCTGCTCGAGGTCGCCATCCTGCTTCACCTCGCCGTTGACCTTCAGATAGATGCGGCCCTTCTTCGGGTGACCGATCTCGGACGCCGGCCGCAGCGGGCCGCACGGCGCGGAGCCGTCGAACGCCTTACCGATCTCCCACGGCCGCTTGATGTTGCGCGAGGCGACCTGCAGGTCGCGCCGCGTCAGGTCGATGCCGACGCCGTAGCCCCACACGCAGTCGAGCGCCTTCTCCTTCGCGATGTTGCGGCCGCCCGACTTCAGAGCCACCACCATCTCGACCTCGTGGTGCAGGTCGTTGGTGAGCGGCGGGTAGGGCACCGTGCCGCCGTCATGCACGATCGCGTCGGCGGGCTTGGCGAAAAAGAACGGCGGCTCGCGCTCGTCCTGGCCCATCTCCTTGATGTGCTCGAGATAGTTGCGCCCAACGCACCAGATGCGCCGTACCGGAAACATCTTGGTCGAGCCGGCGACCTTCACGGCGGCCTGAGGCGGAGGCGGAATCACGTATTCGGTCATCGTCTTCCCGTCTTTGATGTTGAGAGTGGAAATTCATTCCGCCGCAGCGGGCGCCTGTTCGCGCAATTGCAGCCGGTAAAACGAGGCGTAGCGGCCGCTCTTGCGTAACAGCTCGTCGTGCCGGCCGGATTCGATCATCGCGCCGTTCTCTATCACGAGAATGCGGTCGGCATGCATGATGGTCGAGAGGCGATGCGCGATGACCAGCGTGGTGCGGCCCTTGCAGAGCTCGCCCAGCGCTTCCTGTACGTGGCGTTCGGATTCGGAGTCGAGTGAGGCGGTCGCCTCGTCGAGCAGGATGATCGGAGCGTCCTTGATCAGCGCGCGCGCGATTTCGATGCGCTGGCGCTGCCCGCCGGAGAGCTGCAGGCCGTGTTCGCCGACCGGCGTGTCGTAGCCTTGCGGGAAGGCCATGATGAAGTCATGCGCGTGCGCGGCCCTGGCAGCCGCGATGATCTCGGCCTCGGTCGCATCCAGTTTGCCGTAGCGGATATTGTCGCGCACCGTGCCGCGGAACAGGTGCACGGTCTGCCCCACATAGGCGATCTGCCGGCGCAGCGAACCGCGCGACACGGCCGCGATATTCTGCCCGTCGATGGTGACAGCGCCCGAGCCCGCCTCATAGAAGCGCAGCAGCAGGTTGAGCACCGTCGACTTGCCGCCACCCGAAGGGCCAACCAACGCCGTCACTTTGCCGGGCTCGGCCACGAACGACATGCCGCGCAGCACGGGCTCTCCGGCGCGGTAGAAGAAGCGCACGTCGGCAAATTCCACGCGCGCATCAGCCAGTTTCAGCGCCGGCTGGTCATCGTCCGGCATCTCGCTCGCCGGTGAATCCATCACCTCGAACAGCATGCGCACGCCGACCAGATGGTTGTTGAGCTCCAGATTGAGCCGCGCGAGGCGCTTGGCCGGTTCGTAGGCGAGCAGGAACGCGGCGAGGAACGAGATGAAGGCGCCGGGCGCAGCCCCTTTGTAGATGATCAGATAGCCGCTGTAGACGATGGCAAGCGCGATCGCGAGACCGCCGAGCGTCTCCATCAACGGGCTCGCGCGGTTGGCGACGCGCGCCCACTTGTCGGCCTCGTGCTGCACTGCCGACACGCTGGTATCGAAGCGGCGGCGCATCTCATCTTCCAGCGTGAACGCCTTGACGACGCGCAGGCCCTGCAGCGTCTCCTGCAAGGTCTCGATCGTCTGCGTGCCGCCGGTGAACTGCACCTTGATGATCGCGCGTACGCGGCGCACCAGCTTGCGCATAAACAGCATCGCGGGAGGCGCGATGATCAGGCCGACCAGCGACATCACCGGATCCTGGATGACCATCACGGCGAACAGGCCGATGAGCGTGAACACATCGCGGCCGATCGAGGTGATCAGCAGCGTCAGCACGAGGTTCGTGGCGGTCGCGCCGGTGGTGAGACGCGCGATGAATTCGGAGGAGTGCCGGTCGGAGAAGAAACCGATGTTCTCGGTCAAAAGCTTGTCGAACATCCGCCGCTGGTTGTCGGCGACGATGCGGTTGCCGATCCGCATCATGATCACTTGCTGACCATAGGTCGCCGCGCCCTTCAGGGCGAAGAGGCCGAAGGCCGCACATCCGACGATGACCAGCGCCTGGAAGTTCTTGTGCACGTACGCTTGGTTGACGACGTCGCCGAGCAGATAGGCGGACAGCGCCGTGCAGGCCGCCGCGATGCCCATCATCAGGAACGCCGCGATGTAGAGCTTGCGGTGGCGCAGCGCATGGTCGGCGAGCAGCCGGCGGATCAGGGCCGGCGCTCCGTAAGGGTCCGCGAACAGCGATTGGAAGCGGGTGGTCATCTGCGGGCAGGCATGCCCGCCTCGGGGCTGATTTTCAAGCCAAATCAGCCGCCGGCGGAGGTTGGAACGGCTCTCATCGCTTGAGCGCGATGTGGGGCTTGGCCTGGCGCAGAACGCCGAAATCTTCGGGCGGATTTGGTCCAAACATCCGCTCAAGCATCATCGCGGCAACCGTCGGCTTGAAATGCGATGGATCGTCCCAATAGGCGATGTTGGCGGCCACCCGGGGCGGTGCGCCAAAATCCCAGATCGGGACGATCTCGCTCAGGCGGCGCACGACATGCCGCAGATCCTCCGGATCGTGCAACGATACGGCGTCCGCGCGCATCGGGGTGGTCGCAACCGTCAGCGCGATGCCATTGGTCCGGCACAGTTCCGCAAATCGGGAGACCATGAGGAGATGCGTGAGGAGGTTTGGCCGCGTCGCGACCAGAAGCCGCGGCGCAGCGGGATCGGTCGCAGCTGCATGTATCGTGGGCGGCGGGAGTATGCCCGTCTCTGGGTGGAGTTCGATTGGCGCGCGTGGCAGTAACAGTTCGGAAGATTTGTCCGCCCGGTCGCCGCCACGCACGCGATACGCAATGATCCCGCGCCACATGCGGAGCTGGAACACCGTCAAATATCGCCACCAGAATCGCGCGGGATGCTCGCCGCTCAACTCGGGTGGCAGGAAGCTGTCGATATTGACGTTGGTGGCGGGCAGCTTGCCGAACGTATCGATATCGAGCAGCAGCAGTGCGGCTCTTATTTTCTCGCCCCGCGCGGCCTTGTCGCGCATCACGTATTCGAGGGCGGGCAGGTGATCCGTGATCATGCCGGCTGTCACGTCGAACTTCGCGACTGCCCGAGCGCCGATCTTGTCCGCGAGGAGGGCAGCATCGAACGCACGTCCGCGTGACGACGCGAACAGCAATCCGTCGACCCGATCGCGCTTCGCCTGGTATTCCCGAACGCGGTGATAGCGATAATTGGCGTTGTCATCGAGACGGGTCAGCGGCGTGCCAAAGACGTACTGCGGGTCGAGCGCATAATTGATTGTCATCGTCGCGGCGAGCAGCCCAAAGGCGCCCACCAGCAACGCGAATGCAAATGTGCGCGGCTGCAGCATCAGAACTGATAATAGAGAAATTCGGTGATGCGCAGCAGGTTCGCGTATGCCACGCTAAATAGAACGATGAGGCCCGCAATCCAGACCGGCGACGGGCGCCACATCAATACCCCCACGTTGCGGCGCCAGTCGGAATGCGGCTCGCCTTCACGATAGTTCGTCAGCTCCATCGTGTCGGGGACGAACAGGATGATCGCGAGCGCGGCCGCGGTCCACAGCGAGCCGGCCACCGACCAATTGGCGCCGAGCCACGTGCGCACGAAGTCCTCCGGAATCAACCCGACGCGCATCCCCCAGGAATCCCATGACACATTCATGGCTTCGGCGCGCGGCGCTCCGCCAAATCCCGCCATCGCCTGAAACAGGGTCAGCGCCGCCGAAAGGTCGGCTGCGCGAAACAGCACCATCCCGATGACGAAACCGGTGAACGTCGCGGCCCAGCCGGCGAAGCGCGCGGCCTGCGTCGGGGCGCGCCGTCCGCGCCACCGGCGCCAGGCATGATTGATCGCAAGCAGGATGCCGTGAAACGCGCCCCACAGCACGAACGTCCAGTTCGCGCCGTGCCACAGGCCGCCGAGCACCATGGTGAGGAACAAGTTGATCGTGCGCCGCGCTGGTCCGCCCGCGGCTCCGCCGAGGGGCACGTAGACGAAATCGCGCAGGAAGCGCGACAGCGAGATATGCCAGCGCCGCCAGAGATCGATGATGCTCGAAGCGCGCAGCGGCGCCGCGAAGTTGATCGGGAGCCGTAGATTGAATAGGAGCCCAAGGCCGGCCGCCATGTCGGAGTAGCCGGAGAAGTCGAAATAGAGCTGCGCCGTGTAGGCATAGGCCGCGCCCCAGGCGGCCGCGGCGGTCAGCGCCTCGCCGCGTGCGGCGGCGTCGAACACAGGGCCGACATGCGGCGACAGGCTGTCGGCGATCAGCACTTTCTTGGCGAGGCCGAGGCAGAAGATCGTCAGGCCCAGCGCAATGTTGTTCCAGTCGATGCGGTAGCGGGAGCGATCCCGCAGTTGCGGTCCGAGCTCATCCCAACGCACGATCGGACCCGCGATCAGATGCGGGAAAAACGCGACGAACATCGCGTAGATCGGGAAATTTACAGCCCCGCGCCGCCGCCAGACATCCACCAGGAATGCGATCTGCACGAAGGTCGTGAACGACAGGGCGAGCGGTACCTCAGGAGTGTGCGGTTTGCGGCCTTCGACGATGGAAGCGAGGAAGTCTCCGTATTTGAACCATCCGAGCACCGCGAGATTGGCCACGATGCCGATGATCAGGAGGCGGCGCGCCGCCGCGTCGTTGCTCGCGCGCATCGCCTGCGCAATGAGAAAATTGCCGGCGATCGAGAGGACAGGCAGCAGGACGAAGGGTGGATTCCACCAGGCGTAAAACAGAAGCGACGTCACCGTGGTCACAGTGACGGCGGCGGTCATGCTCCAGCGCGCAAGCGCGAAATGCAGCAGAACGGCGAAGGGCAAAAAGACGAAGATGAACTCGGACGAATTGAAAAGCATCGCTCAGCTGGACATGAATTTGGGAACACGGACTTGCAAAATGGTGGGTCAACCGCTGCGGGCCGGGACTGGAAAGGACACTTTCGTCCATTCCCGGGACTTTGTCCAAGGCCGCCCCCTCGCGGGAACGGGTCGCCAAACGCCGGATCAGCGGTTCCGCGTCATCAGCTTGCCGGGATGTAACGAACGCCGCGCGAAAACGGATGTCTCGTGCAGATCGAAATCGATGAGGAAACCGAAGGTCTGGTCGCCGACATGATGCAAGCGGCCGGCTATGCGGCGACAAAAGATTTCTTCCTCGATCTCGTCTTCGAGAAAGCGTGATTGCCCCGGGCTCACGTGTTAAGAGCCGCAGCAGCGGCCGTACTGTTGTTGCGGCTGTGGGATGACTAATTTTTTCCTTTTCAGGACGAAGAAAATAGCATGGAGGCAAACCAATGACCCGAACGCCATGGTGGCGAGCAGCCCTATCACGCAGACGATCGTCAGACCCTTGATCGCGCTGGCACTTAAAACCAACAAGCTCACGATGAAGAGCCCCAACGAGAGCGTCATGCACTTATAGCAGGAACCAAAATTGGTGATCGCCAGAAATTGCCGATGGCTCAACATCCGCCGTCGGTACTCCATCATGCGTTCGGCGACACCTCTCTTGTGCCAGTCGACGTAGCAGACGATCGGTCCGGTCGAACTGCTGGAGCAGCCGAGAGTGACGCTGCCGGCGACAACCGTAACCAGATCCGTGCCACACTCACAGTTGGTCGTCAGCTTTGCCGTCCAGTCGCCGGTTCGACCGTCCACTATCGCCGGGCCACTCGA
Source organism: Xanthobacteraceae bacterium (assembly GCA_049698215.1). Taxonomy (GTDB): domain Bacteria; phylum Pseudomonadota; class Alphaproteobacteria; order Rhizobiales; family Xanthobacteraceae; genus PALSA-894. The sequence continues at coordinate 7,332 of JBAVXH010000163.1, forward strand.
TCCTGAGCCCGGGCAGGAGAGCGTCACCTCCAGGTCGGAGCAAGCCACGTGCGGCTCACTCACCGTTCCCGAAATCGTCACGGCGACCATACCGCCGGCCGAAAGCCCGCTGAACAATGGGTTTATATCGATCTGCGACATTGGCCTTCAGCCTCGGATCGGTACGGGCATTGGGCAACCCCAGGCGCCGTCGTCGACCACCAAAGAAGTCCTGTGGCTGCGCACTTCGATTAAACGGCCTCTGGTCGGAGTCCATCGCCTCAACAGGCCACGAACTGCGAGGAGCCTGGCTCGAGGCAAGAAATCGACCACTGATCGCAATCCTGACCTGCCAGCTTTTCGGTCTTTATCGTCCAACTCCATCCACCGTATTCCACGTAATGCAGGGACGTCAGCGGGTCGGCCTTGTCGGTTCCATGGACCGATATGGTTTTCCTGAGTTTTGCCTTACTCTTATTATGCTCCTCTTGTTCGGGTTGGAATCGATCCGGCGTTACGCAGGTTTTGCAGATGACGCTCGAGTCGAGCGGATGCTCTCCGCCGCCTCTCAGGTGATCGTCTATCGTCACTTTTACAATATCGGCCCTAAGTCCCTTCCAGTATACTAGGGGCGTGTGCTTGATCTTCTTCTTTCGTTTCAATTTGGTCCTGCCGACGATGTGGGTATTCAGTCCGAAAATCTCCGTGGCAACTTTGTGTTTGTACCGCATGCGATATGGTATGCTGTTCTGGTTCGTTTCCCTGTGGCCCTTAGCCTTGACGTCGTCGCAGCAGGTCCGCTGAACCCTGAAGTCGCGCTTGATCTCGCACTTCGCTGTCACGTGGGGCTGACTGGTGTCTTCGGCCGTCGCCTCCACGATGTAGGTTCCGTCCGGCAGGTGGCATCTAAAACCATTATGTTGCTGGAATGCGGAATTCCACGCATTGACGGCCAGTATTTTGGCTTTGCACGAGAGCCACCACCAGCTCGTCAGAAGACCGGGGCCGGACACCTTCCATGTCAACTTGCCGGGCGTCTGGCCGATGAAATGCGTATCGCCATTAGGACAGCTGACTATTTTTATGTCGAGCGGCACCGGTACCAGGTCGAATTTCAAACCGAATGTCACCGGGGCGGGAGTACCCGAGCACGGGTCGTCAGTCATGGTGAGGTCAATTTTATGATTCACCGGCGGGAGCGACCCATTGTACTGGTAAATGTGAGACTGCGGATCCATGGCAGTCGCGCCGGTGGTCGTTATCACGTTCGGATTGCTGGGGTCATTGAAATTCCATTTGAATTTAGGATTGCAGAACACTTGAGATTTGTTCTCGCACTTCACCACAACGGGCACAATGCTTGGTGTCGGGCACAGCGTGTACGTGAGATGGAAAACGGGATCACACGTTGCCGCAATGGTGACGACGTGCGCCTTCGTGTGGGCGCAGCCCCATTGGTCTATCACCGTCAGCGTCGCCGTATATGTGCCCGGTCCTGTCGGCGGGTATATATGGCCCTGCACAGGCAGATTTGGACCGATTGTTATTGGTCCGGTCCCATCGCCGGGGGTCAATGTGACGGCGCTGATAACCGAATTTCCGTTGTATTGGCAGTCGAGATCGCTCGGCGTAAAATCGACTTTGTACCCCTGAAGAACGCCGTCCACGCATTTTGGGCTGGCGGTCCCGACGCTGAATCCGCCAGTCGGGATGCAGATATTTATTTGCTTCACACATCCTTCCGTTATCTGATTACCCTCGGCATCGAGGAGCGGCTGCCCATTGACGTCCAGATGTGTGACCGTGAGGCTTACGGAGATCGCGTGAGGGCCTTCTGTCAGGAGGTAGTTGAAGGCACCCGGACCGGAATATGGATGCGAGCCATTATCGCCAACCAGCCAGTCGTATTGCTTTGCGGATACTGCCGGCGACGACAAAGCCAGCGCGAGATAGTTCTGACCGCTCATGCATACGGGCGTCGCGGTAAAGTCGCATAGCGCCGTCGCTTCCCTATCGGGGTCTTCGCACGCTTCCTGCTCGGCTCCGGAGAACAGCACGCTATCGCCTACTCCCGCGATCGTCTGTCTGTGGTCGGACCAGGTCTCGTCGTCGTCGTCTCCCGGCATCTTGTCCGTACACGCCAACGTCAGAAGCTCTTCCTTCACGACTTGACCGCTGGCGTTGAGCCACCGCACCGTTACAGCGGTGGGCGACAAGGCCGGGTCGACGCTGATCCCGATGTCGAGGTCGGCCATCGTCGACGCGTCTGCCGGAAAGAACCCCATCAGGTTTGTCAAAGAGACGACCGACTCGATGATGTACTGGTTGCCCACCAGGGTAACCGTCAAGTCGTCCGGATCCTCATCGGTAAATACCTGAAGTATCGCCTGAGGGTTGGCAGGGATGACCACGACTTTCTTGATCGTGTCAGGCAGCGAGTTGAAGATCATAAATGCGAACTGGCAGCATTTCTTTTCGGCTTGGAGCTGGTTACCGAAGACGACGTTGACCTTCTGTTGCGGCGCCACTGTTACTTTCTGTGGGTTGGGCGTGGTGGAGCGCCAGCCGGGCCGAGGTTGCTCCTCCACCATGTAGATCCCGGGCTTGACTTCGAGACATCCCCCTGACTGGACCTGTCCCACCACGCGACCAGAGCTATCTCTCAAAGTGAAAATCCACCCGGTTAGCGTGAGCTCACCCGGACCCTGTTTTCCATCACCGTCAAGGTCATTGAATTTGTGTACGCATATCTGTGCAACCGCCTTGGGGATTGGGACTGGATTAGTCATGTGATTCCCTACTGGTGGCAGCGTGGGTGTAGGGTGTCGCAATTATCCGCTTTGATTGAGTCTGTCTGAGCAAAATTGCTCAATCGCGCTGGCTACAATGAATTTAAGCACGTGACCGCCGCAGACATTAGGCTGGCGCTTCAGCGATTACGCAGCATCAGCTTGCGCTCCCACCCGAGCGCATGGCGCACGATGGTCGGCAAGTCATCGCGTGCGGGTTTCCAGCCGAGCACCGCGCGGGCGCGATCCGAGGAGGCGACGATCTGCGGCGGATCACCCGCCCTCCGTGGCGAGAGATCGACGCGGAAATCGACGCCGGACACCTGCTTCACGGTGTCGATGACCTCACGCACCGAATAGCCGCGCCCATAGCCGCAATTGGCCGTCACCGACGTGCCGCCGTTGCGGAGGTAGCGCAGCGCGTCGAGATGCGCCTGCGCCAGATCGCTCACGTGGATGTAGTCGCGGATGCAGGTGCCGTCGTGCGTCGGATAGTCGGTGCCGAACACGTCGATCTTCTCGCGCCGGCCAAGCGCCGTCTCGACCGCGACCTTGATCAGATGGGTGGCGTTCTTGGTGGACTGCCCGGTGCGCAACTCCGGGTCGGCGCCCGCGACGTTGAAATAGCGCAGCACCACGTGGCTGAGTCCGTGCGCGGCGCTCGCATCGCGCAGCATGATCTCGGTCATCAGCTTGGACGAGCCGTAAGGCGACATCGGCGCCAGCGCATCGTCCTCGGTCACCGGCACGCGCTCGGTGTTGCCGTAGACGGCGGCGGTCGAGGAGAAGATGAAATGCTTCACGCCGCCCTTCACGGCGCACTCGATCAGCGCACGCGAATTCACGGTGTTGTTCTTGTAGTAGCCGAGCGGATCGGCGACCGAATCTGGCACCACGATCGATGCGGCGAAATGGATGATCGCCCCGACGCCGTGCTCCTTGATGAGCTTGGCGACGAGCGGCTGGTCGCCGGTCTCGCCGGCCACGAGCGGCACACCTTCGGCGATCGCCCAGTCGAAGCCGGTCGACAGGTTGTCGAGCACGACGACCTTTTCGCCGGCCGCAACCAGCGCATAGACCATGTGGCTACCGATATATCCGGCGCCGCCGGTGACCAGGACCGTCATGTGGCTCGTCCGTAACGGGATTCCGTCCCACTTCCTAGGCGCATTTCCATGAAGAAGCGGTTATTACGGCTTTCCGCCCCGAGTCCCCGCCCGCCCGCATGTCCGATATCCTGTTCATCAAGACCTCCTCGCTCGGCGATGTGATCCACCACATGCCGGCGGTGAGCGACGCGCGCCGCTACCTGCCGCCGGCCCGCATCGGCTGGGTGGTCGAGGAGGCCTTCGCGCCGCTGGTGCGGCTGCATCGCGCGGTCGACAGCGTTATCCCGGTGGCCTCTCGGCGCTGGCGCAGTTGCTTGAGAAGCGCGGCTTCTCGGTCGTGCTCCCGTGGGGCAATGAAGCCGAGCGGCGCCGCAGCG
>JBAVXH010000164.1:0-22023 GCA_049698215.1 Xanthobacteraceae bacterium
CGTCACGACTGGGCCGCTTGAAATCGATCCCGCCAAGCATCCGGGGGTCGTCACCTCGCCAATGGTCGGCACCGCCTATCGCTCGCCCGAGCCGACCGCAAAACCATTCGTCGATATCGGCTCGACCGTGAAGGCTGGCGACCCGCTGCTGATCATCGAGGCGATGAAAACCATGAACCAGATTCCCGCGCCGCGCGGGGGCACGGTGACGCAAATTCTGTTCGAGGACGGCCAGCCGGTCGAATACGGCCAGCCGCTGATGATTGTTGACTGACACTCGATCGTCATCGCCCGCGAAGGCGGGCGATCCAGTAACCGACGCAGGTCTTTTTGCCGATGGTTTGCCGATTTCAAAATACCTCGCTTACTGGATGCCCCGCCTTCGCGGGGCATGACGGCCAGCGATGTTCGACAAAATCCTGATCGCCAATCGCGGCGAGATCGCGCTCCGGGTGCTGCGCGCCTGCAAGGAGCTCGGGATTGCCACCGTCGCGGTGCACTCGACCGCGGACGAAGACGCGATGCATGTGCGGCTGGCCGACGAGAGCGTGTGCATCGGACCGCCGCCGGCGCGCGACAGCTACCTCAATGTTCCGGCGCTGCTCACCGCCTGCGAGATCACCGGCGCGAACGCCGTGCACCCAGGCTACGGGTTTCTCTCCGAGAACGCGCGCTTTGCCGAAATCCTTGCCGAGCACCAGGTCGAATTCATCGGCCCGCGCGCCGAACACATCCGCCTGATGGGCGACAAGATCGAGGCGAAGCGCACCGCCAAGCGCCTCGGCATTCCGGTCGTCCCGGGCTCGGAGGGCGGCGTCACGTCCGACGCAGAGGCGCTGGCGCTCGCGCGCGACATCGGCTTTCCGATCCTGGTGAAGGCGGCAGCCGGCGGCGGCGGGCGCGGCATGAAGGTCGCGCGCTCGGAGGACGAGCTTCCAATGGCGCTCTCGACGGCGCGCGCTGAAGCCAAGGCCGCGTTCGGCGACGATACGGTGTATCTCGAAAAGTATCTCGAGAAGCCGCGCCACATCGAAATCCAGGTGCTGGGCGATGGCAAGGGCAACGCGATCCATCTCGGCGAGCGCGACTGCTCGCTGCAGCGCCGCCATCAGAAGATCTGGGAGGAGAGCCCCTCGCCTGCGCTCAATGCCGGCGTCCGTGACGAGATCGGCGAGACCGTCGCCAAGGCGATGCGGGAGCTGAAATACCTCGGCGTCGGCACCGTCGAATTTCTCTACGAGGACGGCCGCTTCTACTTCATCGAGATGAACACGCGCATCCAGGTCGAGCACCCGGTGACCGAGATGGTGACCGAAATCGACTTGATCCTCGAGCAGATCCGCGTCGCGGCGGGCGGCGATCTCACCATTGCGCAGGACGAGGTCCGCTTTTTCGGCCATGCGATCGAGTGCCGCATCAATGCCGAGAACCCGGTGTCGTTCCGTCCCTCACCCGGCAAGATCATCCACTATCACGCGCCGGGCGGTCTCGGCGTGCGCATCGATTCAGCGGTCTATCAGGGCTACACGATTCCGCCGCACTACGACTCGCTCGTCGGCAAGCTGATCGTACATGGCAAGACGCGGCAGGAATGCCTGATGCGGCTGCGCCGCTCGCTCGACGAGTTCGTGGTCGACGGGATCGATACGACACTGCCGCTGTTCCGCGCCTTGGTGCGCGAGCAGGACATCATCGACGGCGACTATCACATCCACTGGCTGGAGCAATACCTCGCGCGCGGCGGGATGAGCTAAGCCTTCCCCATGACATCACCGCTCATGTCGCTCGGCTGAAGACCACGGGGGTCAGCGATGGTCTTCAGCAGCCCGACGTTCATCTGCCTGTTCCTGCCGCTGACGCTGGCTTTCTACGTTCTGCTGCCGCGATCCGCGAACAATGCCGTGCTGGTTGGCGCGAGCATCGTGTTCTACGGCTGGGGTGATCCTGTCGCGGCATTTGCGCTGATCATTCCCTCCGTCGTTGTGAACTTCCACCTCGGCAAGATAATCGGCAAGGCCGACGGCGCACGGCGGCGCACGCTGCTTGTCGTCTCTGTCGGCATCAATCTCGCGATCCTGATCGCGTTCAAGTACACCCATTTCATCCTGGTCAATCTCAATGACGTGCTGCTGTTGCTTGGCGCATCGGCGGTTCGTGTGCCCGAAATACCGCTCCCGCTCGGGATTTCGTTTTTCACCTTCCATATCCTGTCGTACTTGATCGACGTCTATCGCGGATCGCTCCCGCCCCAGCCTTCGTTCTCGGCATTCACGCTGTACATCATCAACTTTCCTCAGCTGATTGCCGGTCCGATCATCCGCTATCGGCAGATCGCCGATCAGCTTGGCGCGCGCGCCGCGACGCTCGGAGACTTCGAGTACGGCGTCCTGCGTTTCGTGACTGGCCTCGGAAAGAAGCTGCTCATCGCTGACCCGATCGGGCAGATCGCCGATGTCATCTTCGGTGTTGCACCGGCGGAGCTGACGACCGGCGCCGCCTGGCTTGGCGTCAGCTGTTACGCGCTTCAGATCTATTTCGATTTCTCGGGCTATTCCGACATGGCCATCGGGCTGGCGCGCATGTTCGGCTTCCGCTTTCCGGAAAACTTCAATTACCCCTACTCATCGATCTCGATACAGGACTTCTGGCGACGCTGGCACATGACCTTGTCGGCGTGGTTTCGCGACTATGTCTACATCCCGCTCGGCGGAAATCGCTTCGGCTCATGGCACACGGTGCGCAATCTGTGGCTCGTGTTCTTCCTGACCGGCGCCTGGCACGGCGCCAGCTGGAATTTCGTCGTCTGGGGGCTCTGGCACGGACTGTTCCTGTCGCTTGAACGCTTGGGCCCGGTCGCCGCCATGCTCGAGCGGACGCCGCGTATCCTCCGCACAGGCTACGTGCTGCTGGTCGTGTTGATCGGCTGGGTCTTCTTCCGCGCGCCAACGCTCGATCATGCGTTGTCATACCTCGCCCGCATGTTCGTCTTCGATTTCGAGGGCGCGGGCCTGCTCAGAGCCTTTGACCTTGTCACGCCGCACTCTCTCGCAGTGATCGCCATCGCGTTTGCACTCTCCCAGCCGATCTGGCCGGCGCTTCGGCTCTGGCTCAGCGACCGGGAGGGAGCGCGCGCCGTGCGGGCTTTCTCATCCGCCTACGTAGCCCTGGTCATGATCCTCTCCTTCGCCGCGATGGCGGGACAGGAAAACAGCCCATTCCTGTATTTCCGGTTCTGACGCCATGCGTGTGGTCCGGCATCCCGCAATTCTGGTCTTTCTCGCGCTCTCCCTGGCGCCCGCCATTTTGTTCGGCATCAATGGGCCCTGGTACGGCGGCGGGACCGGCCCGTATCTGCGCGCCGCGACGTTGTTTCCCGAAAGGCTCACGCCCGAAGCATTCCGCCGTGTGAGCCTCTGGTTCAACGACCGGATCGGCATGCGGCATCCGCTCATGGTGCTCGACAGCCACTGGCGCCTGCGCGTGTGGCGGCTGCGCATTCGCGGCGACGTGCTGTTCGGGCACGCCGGCTGGCTGTTCTTCAACGATAGCCCGCCGCTTCCTGCCGCGCGCCTTGCCGACGTTCGTGGGGCGCTCCGCATGAACGAGGCTGATATCGCGACCATCGACAGACAAATGGCTGGCGCGAAAGAGCGGTTCAACGCGTGCCGCAAAGGGGCGTTTGTTGTCGTCGCACCGAACAAGCAAAGCATCTATCCCGAGGAGCTTCGCAAGGACGGAAGCTATCTCGGCAGCCGCTTGGATGACCTGCTGGCGCGGCTCACGCCAGATGCGCGATCCATGTTCATCGATCCGCGCCCCGAATTGCGCGCAGCCAAGCCACGTTACGGGGTCCCGGTCTATCACCCGACCGACTCGCACTGGAACGATCTTGGCGCTTTCATCGCCTACCGGAAGATTGTCGATGTCCTTGCGAAGGCCGATCTCATCGCTCGGCCGGAATTGGCAACCCTGGACGGCGTCGATATCCATGCCGAGGCATCTGCTGGCGGCGACGTTGCGACCCGGCTCTTGTATCTTCCCTGGAATTTTCCCGATCAGCATATCGCGCTGCGCGGCGGCGCAAACATGGCGGTCTCGCTTCACGTCGAGCGAGATCGTGTGATCGTCAACAACCCGCAGGGTCGGCGTAAACTTCTGGTCCTTGCGGATTCGTTTGGTCCCCCGCTTGCTTCTCTTCTGGCGCGTCACTTCCAAGAGGTGGAAATGCTGTCGCGGCCCACCTGGCCGGCGCTCTTCGATGGCGAGCTGATTGCAGCGCGCAACCCGGATGTGGTCTTGATCGAAATTGCAGAGCGCAGCGTGCCTGAGTTGTTGCAACCGGCAGCGCACCTCGACCGCGTGTGCCGCGCGCAATAGACGCAGGGCAAGTGGTCGCAGAAGCGCGCCCTACGCCCCGCGCATCTCGGCGGCGGTATCGAGAACGGCGCGCACGATCTTGTCGTAGCCGGTGCAGCGGCAAAGGTTGCCGGCGAGCCAGTAGCGCACCTCGGTTTCGGTGGGATTGGGGTTGCGATCGAGCAGCGCTTTCGAGGCGACCAGCACCCCCGGCGTGCAGAAACCGCACTGGAGCGCAGCGTGCTCGAGGAATTTCTGCTGCAGCGGATGCAGATCGTGGCCACGCGCCATGCCCTCGACCGTCTGGATCGATTTGCCTTCGGCCTCGACCGCGAGCACCAGGCACGAGCAGACCAGACGCCCGTCGATCGTCACGCTGCAGGCGCCGCAGTCGCCCGAGCTGCATCCCTCCTTGCTGCCGGTCAGGCGCAGTTCGTCGCGCAGCACGTCGAGCAACGTGAGCTGCGGCTCGCAGAGAAACTCGGTCGGCTCGCCGTTGATGGTGGTCGTGACGTGATGCTTGCTCATTGACGCTCCCCGGCGCGCTCGAAGGCGATTGCGGCCGCGCGGCGTGTCATCACGCCTGCGACCTTGATGCGATATTCGATCGTCCCGCGCTTATCGCTGATCGGCTTGCAGGCCGCACGCGCCGCTTTGTCGAGGGCGGCGAGCGCCGCGTCGTCGAGTTTGTGTCCGACCAGCGCAGTCGCGGCATCGGGGACCAGTACCGCGGTGGGCGCCACGGCGCCGAGCACGACCCGCGCGTCGGTGCAGACACCCGCCGCGTCGAGCGTGACGTTGACCGCGGCGCCGACCACCGCGATGTCCATCTCGGTGCGCGGAATGAAGCGCAGGTAGGCGTCCGCCGAGCGCGACGCGCGCGTCGGCAGCCGAAATTCGATGATGAACTCGTCGCGCGCGAGCGAGGTGCGCCCCGGCCCGGTGCAAACGGCCTCGACCGGCACCTCACGCTTTCCGTTGCTGCCGACCACCACGCAGGTCGCGCGCGCCGCGATCAGCGCCGGAACGCTGTCGGCCGCCGGTGACGCGTTGCAAAGATTCCCCGCAAGTGATGCCCTGCCCTGCACCTGCGTCGAGCCGATCAGGTTGGTGGCCTCGACCAGGCCGGGCCAGGCCCGCTTGAGCGCCGCGGATTCGCCGATCAATGCGCCGGACGTCGCAGCACCGATAACAAAACCCCCGTTCTCCTCGCGAATGCCGGAGATGCCGGGTATTTTCTTGGTGTCGACGATGAGCGCCGGCGTGGTCCGGCCGGATCGCAGCTGAACCAAAAGGTCGGTCCCGCCGGACAGCACCTTCGCGAGGCCGGCGGCCCCGGCGAGCGCGCGAACGGCTTCCTCGACGGAGGATGGAGCGGTGTAGGCAAGCGCAGGCATGGCGTCTCCCGAACGTCTTTGGGCCGAACGCTAGTCCAGCGCCGCCTAGCGGTCCAGCGCTTGCATTTGGATACGGCCCGCGCGACCCTCCGCCCAAACATCCCGCAAGGAGACTGCCGTGAACGACGTCGCTGCACCGGAGACCAAGGGCTACAAATGGGTTGGAACGCGGCCGATCCGCCCGGACGGCGTACCGAAGGTCACCGGGACGGCGATGTACGGCTCCGACATGGCGATGCCGGGCATGCTGGTCGGCCGCATCCTGCGTTCGCCGCACGCCCACGCCCGCATCCGCTCGATCGACACCGCGAAGGCGGCGAAGCTTCCCGGCGTGAAGGCCGTGATCACCTGCAAAGACTTCCCCGAGATGAAGTTCGACTATGTCGGCCCGGAGCGCGTGGCGCAGAACTTCTGGCACATGACACGCAACATCATGGCGCGCGAGAAGGTCCTCTATGAGGGCCATCCCGTCGCGGCCGTCGCCGCCGCCAGCAAGTCCGTCGCTGACGAGGCGCTCGCGCTGATCGCGGTGGACTACGAGGTGCTGCCGCATGTCATCGACGTCGACGAGGCGATGAAGCCGGACGCGCCGCTGCTGTTCGAAGACATGGTGACGCGCGGCGTCGAGCCGCCGCCGAAGCCGTCGAACATCGCCAAGCGCAACGAGTTCAACCTCGGCGACATCAAAGCCGGGTTCGCGGCGGCCGACGAAGTCGTCGAGATGTCGTTCAAGACCGCGGCGGTGCATCAGGCCTATATCGAGCCGCAGGGCTGCGTCGCGCGCTTCGATGCCGACGGCCAGTGTGAGCTCTGGAGCGCGAGCCAGGGACACTTCGTCGTCCGCAACTACACCGCAACGCTGCTCAACATGAAGGTCGGCGATCTGCGCGTTTATCCGGCGGAGATCGGCGGCGCCTTCGGCGGCAAGACCGTGGTCTACGTCGAGCCCGTCTGCGTCATGCTGGCGCAGAAGTCCGGCCATCCCGTGAAGGTGGTGATGAGCCGCGAGGACGTGTTCCGGGCGACGGGCCCGACCTCGGGTTCGTCGATGACGGTCAAGATCGGCGTCAAGCGCGACGGCACGATCACCGCCGCCGAAGGGCTGTTCAAGCTACAGGCCGGCGCCTTCCCGGGCTCGCCGTTCATGAGCACCTGCATGTGCGCGTTTGCGCCCTACGACATCGCGAACGCGCGCGCCGTCGGCTACGACGTGGTGAGCAACCGCCCGAAGGTCGCAGCCTACCGCGCGCCCGGCTCGCCGATCGGCGCATTCGCGGTGGAGAGCGTGCTCGACGTGCTGGCGCAGAAGATCGGCATGGATCCGCTGGCGCTGCGGCTGAAGAACGCCGCCAAGAAGGGCACCAAGATGCTCGCCGGCACGACGCTCGGCCACGACGGCTACGCCGAGACCATCAAGGCGCTGATCAACCATCCGGGCTACAAGGTGCCGCTCGGCAAGAATCAGGGGCGCGGCGTCGCGTCCGGCTACTGGTTCAACGGCGGCGGCGAATCGAGCGCGACCGTTCAGGTCAATGACGATGGCACCGTCGTGGTGGCGACCGGCAGCCCCGATGTCGGCGGCTCGCGCGCCTCGATGGCGATCATGGCGGCCGAGACGCTGGGCGTGGAATACAATCAGGTGCGCGCCATCGTGGCCGACACCGGATCGGTCGGCTACACGCACGTCACCGGCGGCTCGCGCGTCACCTTCGCGACCGGCATGGCGGTGGTCGATGCGACCAAGATCGCCATTGCCGACATGTGCAAGCGCGCCGCCAAGAAATGGGGCGTCGATCCCGAGGGCGTGGTCTGGGAGAACGGCCACGCGCGCCCGGCGAGCAGCAACGTCGGCGACTTCAAGCCGATGTCGATCAAGGAGATCGCGGCGACGCGCGGCTCGACCGGCGGCCCCATCACGGCCGCCGCGGGCGTCAACCCGATGGCGGTCGCGCCCGGCTACGCCACGCAGTTCTGCGACCTCGAGGTCGATCCCGACACCGGCAAGGTGACGATCCTGCGCTTCGTCGCCGCGCAGGATGTCGGCCGCGCGATCCACCCGAGCTACGTCGAAGGGCAGATCCAGGGCGGTGTGGTGCAGGGCATCGGCTGGGCGCTGAACGAGGAGTACATCTACGGCGACGACGGACGCCTGCAGAATCCGGGCTTCCTCGACTACCGCATCCCGGTCGCCTCCGACCTGCCGATGATCGAGCCGGTGATGGTGGAGGTGCCGAATCCCGGCCATCCTTATGGCGCGAAGGGCGTCGCCGAGGTCAACATCTGTCCGCCGATGGCGGCGATCGCCAACGCGATCGAGCGCGCGACCGGCAAGCGGCTCACCGAGCTGCCGATGTCGCCGCCGAAGGTGCTCGCCGCGATCGACGGGTGAGAGCCGGACTGCGTCCGCGGGCGTGTTCGCAAACGTGGGAAGGTGAGCGCTCCGCACGAAGGAGTCTCGCCTGCGGCCGCCCGCCGCTCCTTCCGCAGATACTGCGCTTCGCCGGCCGACCGAGCGGGATACCGCTGACCGAATCTTCGACAGAAGATTGAGTCGATAGCTCGCGGAACGCTCAACGCGATCGAAACTCAAAAACCAAGTCGCGGCGATCTTCGCCAGCGTCGAAAAGCCAATCAAGCTCAATTGCTTGCAGGCACTCGATTGCACCATCGAGTCGACGCCTACGCCCAAGGTCCAATTCGCCGATCGCCGTGCCGCGATCGAGATAGGCCGTGTCATCAGGCGAGCTGCGCCGAGGGGGGAGCGCGATCGCCGGGAGTGCACCCCATGGCCACGACCCTTCTCGTCGGCGACATCGCCATCGTTCACTACAACACCAGCACCGACGCCTTCACATTCGTCGTCCTGCGCGAGGTCGAGGCGGGCACGATCGTCAATTTCACCGACAATGGCTGGCTTGCGGCCGGCGGATTCCGCCCCGGAGAAGAGACGGTCACCTACACGGCGCCGACCGCAATCACCGCGGGCACGATCGTCACGCTCACCGGCCTCAACCTCGACGACGCAGGCGACCAGATCATCGCCTATCAGGGTGACCCGGCCACTCCGACGATCTTGCAAGTCGTCGATTTCGCCGACGGCAACAACACGGTCGCCGGAGACGCCACCAGCGATAACACCACGGCGCTTCCGCCCGGCTTCACGCTCGGCATCAATGCGGTCGCCGTCGGATTCGACCAAGCACTCTATGCCGGGCCAATCACCGGGTCCGCCGAGGGATTGTTCGCCGCGCTGAACAATTCGGCCAACTGGCTCGACGGCGACGCATTGCCGGTGAGATTTACCTTCGATGCAAAGCCGATCATCGATCTCGATGCTGACAATTCGACACATTTGGGCCGCGACTACGAAGGATCGGTCGTCTCGGGGGGGCCGGCGGTGCCGGTCGCCGACGTTGACCTCGACATCGATGATTTTGACGACTTCGACCTTACGGCCGCCGAGTTCAGGATCATCGGGTTCGATGTCCGGGACCTCCTCGGCGTCAACGGCACGTTGCCGGACGGTATCGTGGCGACGACATACCGTGCGGCGGACGGCATCATCAGACTGGAGGGCCGAGCCACCCATGACGATTACGAGACGGCAATCCGCCAGGTGGTGTTCAGCACCACCGATACTCCGGGCGATCAGAAACGTATCAAGGTCTCGGTCTTCGACGGCCGGTCGTGGAGCCAGGACGCGACGGCGTTCATCGCGGTCGAAAGAAATCTGACCGCCGCTCCTCCGGCGCTCGATCTAGACGCCAACAATTCCACCGGTGGCGGAGCCGACGCCACGGCGACGTTCACATCCGGCGGACCGCCGATATCGGTCACCGACACCGACGTCTCCATTACTGCCGACGCGCCGGCGATCGCGTCGGCGACGATCACGATACTCGGATGGAGCCTGCACACGGGCGACGAGCTCTCGGCCGGCCCGCTGCCGGCCGGCATCACGGCATCGAGCTACAACCCGCTGACCGGCGTCATCACGCTCAGCGGCGAGGCGTCGCTCGCCGACTATCAGACCGCGCTGCGCCAGGTGGTCTTCGACACCACCTCGATATCCACGGCCGACCGCGGCATCCAACTGATGGTCACCGACAGCGGCGGCCTCATCAGCAACCTCGCGACGATGTACATGCACGTCGTGAGCCCGCCGCCAAACGTCGCGCCGGTGATCGACCTCGACGCAAACAACTCGACGACGACCGGCGCAAACTATCTCACCGGATTCACGGAGGGCGGCCCGCCGGTCGCCCTCGCGGATACCGACATTCTCATTGTCGACCCCGACGATACCAGCCTCGCGTCGGCGACGATCACGCTGACCAACCCGCAGGCGGGCGACGTTCTGATCTTCGACGGGGCGCCGCCACCCGGCATCGTCGTTTCAGGCTCAGGCACAACCCTCATCACGATCACAGGCGTCGCGTCTGCCGCCAGCTATCAGAGCGTGTCGCAGCAGATCAAATTCAGCAACGGCAGCATCGATCCTTCAAACATCACGCGGACCGTCGAGGTCACCGTCAATGACGGTACCAGCAACAGCAACACCGCAACGGCGCTTGTCCAGGTCGAGGCGGTGAACAACAGCGCGCCGGTGATCGACCTCGATCCCGATGACTCGACCGGCACGGCCCGGACCACGTTCCGAACGGTATTCACGGAAAACGGCGCGCCCATACCGATTGCCGATGCTGACGTCAGCATCACCGATCACGACAGCACCACGCTGGTGCTCGCGACGATCACGTTGGCGAACCAGCGTCCCGGCGATCTGCTGACTGTCGCCACCCTGCCGCTGCCAGGCGGCATCGTCGCTTCGGCTTACGATCCCGGGACCGGTGTGCTCACGCTGACCGGCCCTGCCACGCTGGATGACTATGAAGCCGCGCTGCGGCAGATTCGCTTCAGCAACGACAGCGACAATCCCGGCACCGTCGACCGCCTCATCGAGGTGACTGTCAACGACGGCGCGAACACCAGCAATGTGGCCGCCGCGGTGATCGGTGTCGTGGCGGTGAATGATGCTCCGGACGTCGTCCTCGAGGGCACCGTTTACGTCGAGAACGCGGCGGCCGTTACGCTTGACCCGCTCGCCGCAGTGACCGACCTCGACGATGCCGAACTCAGCCAGGTGGTCATCCACATCACCAGCGGCGGGCTTCCCGGCGACTTCTTGACGGCCAACGGTGGCGCGACCGGCGGTACGGTCGACGGCATCACGTTTGTCTGGGACGCCGCCGAGCACGCGATGGTCCTGACCGGCACGAGTTCGGTCCTGAACTATCAGAACCTGCTGCGGACGGTCGGGTACCATTCAACCAGCGACAACCCGACAGATTTCGGCGCGAATGCGATACGCATCCTGACGTGGACTGTATCGGACGGCACGGCGGTCACGACCACAACGACGACGCTCAATGTCGTGGCCGTGAACGACGCCCCGCAGGCGACGGTCGCCGCAACCGCATCCTATGCGGAGAACGCCGCGGCGGTCGTGCTCTCGCCGGCGTCAACCGTGACAGACGTCGACAACGTCGTACTCGTTTCAGGTGAGATCAGAATCGTTTCAGGCGCGGTGGATGGCGACCTGCTCACGGTCAACGGGCTGCAAAGCGGCACGTTCGCCGGTATCGAGTTTTCGTACGATCCCGTTCTGCGCAGTCTGACGTTCACCCACCCGACCTTGATCGCCGACTATGAGGCATTCCTCGAGGCGGTCGCTTTTTCATCCACGAGCGACAACCCGACCAATTCCGGGCTCAATCCGACGCGCACGTTGTCCTGGTTCATCTTTGACGGCGACGCGATCAGCGATCTGCAGACGACGATCCTCACCGTCACGGCGGTGAACGATCCGCCGGTCGCGCAGGACGGCAGCGCGAGCGGCACCGAGGACACGCCGATCAGCGGCACGCTGTTTGCGACCGACGTCGACAGTCCGAACCTCACCTACAGCCTGGGGACGTCGAGCGCGAATGGCATCGTCGTGGTCAATCCGGACGGCTCCTATACCTACACACCGAACGCTGACTTCAACGGCTCCGACTTCTTCACTTTCAGGGCCAATGACGGCACGGCCAACTCCAATGCCGCCACCATCAACCTCACCATCAACCCAGTGAACGACGCGCCGGTGAACACCGTGCCGGGCGCACAGACCGTCAACGAGGACACCGCACTCTTGATTGCCGGGCTGTCGGTCGCGGATGTGGACAGCCCTACGCTCACGACCACGCTGATCGTGACGAACGGGACTCTGGCTGTTGTCGCAGGCACTGCGCGGGTCACCGGCTTCCTGACCAACAGCCTGACGATCAGCGGCACGATCGCTGACGTGAACGCTGCGCTCGCCAGTGTGAACTATCTCGGCAACTCGAATTTTACGGGTTCTGATTCTCTCACTGTCACGACGGATGACGGCACGACAACGCCGGATATCGACACGGTCGCGATTACGGTAGCGGCGGTGGCCGACGCGCCCGAGCTCGACCTCGATCCCGACAATTCAAGCGGTGCGCCGGGTTCCGGATACATCACGGTATTCACGGAAAACGGGGCGCCTGCGCTGCTGGCTGACGCCGACATCTTGCTGACGGACGCAGACGACGAGAACCTCGTCGGTGCGACCTTCCGGCTGATCAACAATCACCCAGGCGACACCTTGGTCGTGATTGGCACCTTGCCTCCCGGAATCACGCCAAGTCTTGTCGGGAATGAGCTCACACTCAGCGGCACGGCCTCCGTCGCAGCGTACATGGCTGCTCTTGGCCAGATCGCGTTCAACAATCCAGGCGAAGCGCCGGACCCGGAAAACCGCCTCATCCTTGTGACCGTGGATGACGGCAGCGCGACCACGAATGCTTTCGTCAGCGTCCAGGTCCAGCCCGTGAACGACCCGCCGGTGGCGCAGGACGGCAGCGCCAGCGGCGCTGAAGACACGCCGGTCAACGGCACGCTGATCGCAATCGATGTGGACAGCCCGAGCCTGACCTACCGGCTCGGCACTCCGGCGGCGCACGGCACGGCGGTGGTCAACGCGGACGGCACCTTCATCTACACGCCGGCGCAGGATTTCAACGGCACCGACAGCTTCACCTTCGTGGCGAACGACACTGTGGCGGACTCCAACGCCGCCACCGTCAGTCTCACCATCGCGGCCGTCAACGATGCACCCGTCGCGCAGGACGGCAACGCCAGCGGCAATGAGGATACGCCGATCAGCGGCACCCTGGTCGCAACCGATATCGACAGCGCGGGCCTGACCTACCGCCTCGGCACCCAGGCGGCGCATGGCACTGCGGTGGTCAATCCGGATGGCAGCTTCACCTACACGCCGGCGCAAGACTTCAACGGCACCGACAGCTTCACCTTCATCGCCAACGACGCCGCGGCTGACTCCAACGCCGCCACCGTCAGTCTCACCATCGCGGCCGTCAACGATGCACCGGTCGCACAGGACGGCAGCGCCGGCGGTAGCGAGGACATGCCGCTCAGCGGCACCCTGGTCGCAACCGATATCGACAGCGCGGGCCTGACCTATCGCCTCGGCACCCAGGCGGCGCATGGCACGGCGGTGGTCAATCCGGATGGCAGCTTCACCTATACGCCGGCGCAAGACTTCAACGGCACCGACAGCTTCACCTTCATCGCCAACGACACCGCGGCGGACTCCACCGCCGCCACCGTCAGCCTCGCCATCGCGGCGGTGAACGATGCACCGCATCTCGATCTTGACGCCGACGACTCGAGCATCCCTTCCACGCATTTTGCCACCATATTTTCCGGCGCCGCCGTACCGATCTCGGATCTGGACGTCGCGATCGCGGACCCGGACAGCGCGACGCTCGCGTCCGCGGCCATCCATCTCCTCATCCCCAGCCCCGGCGATCTTCTGTCAGTGAACGGAGCACTTCCGGCGGGGATCAGCGCGTCGGCCTACGATCCCGCCACGGGCATTCTCACGCTCAGCGGCGAAGCCTCGCTCGCCGACTATCAGACCGCCATCCATCAGGTCGAATTTGGCACCAGCAGCGCCGCAACGTCATCCCGGGTGATCGAGGTCAAGGTCAACGACGGCACGCTCGACAGCAACGCGGCCGTCTCGGTGATCGATCTCGGCACCCCGCCGGAGCCGCCCGAGCCGCCGTTCGCAACGGGCGATCCGCACTGGATGGCCACCCGCGAGTTCGCGCCTCATCCCGCCGGGTGGTCGCCGATCATCGTCGCCGATCTCGCTGGCGATCACATGAGCGATCTCCTCTGGCGTAGCGACTCCACCGGAAACCTGGACGAGTGGCAGATCGCAAACGGTGGCTGGACGCGCAGCGTCGACCTGGGCGGGCACGCGGGCGCGGGCTTCCTGCCGGCGGCGGCCGGCGACTTCAACGGCGACAGAACGGACGACCTCTTCTGGTTCGAGCCGGCGAGCGGCAACACCGACATCTGGACCATGGCGAACGGCGAGCACGCCGCAAGCGTCAGCCCCGGACCGCATCCGGCGGGCTTTCAGGTCGCCGCCACCGGCGATTTCGACGGCGACGGCACCGACGACGTGCCCTGGTTCAGCCCGCAGACGGGTGCGGTCGATATCTGGAAGATCGTGAACGGCCAGTGGGCCGGGAGCGTAAACCCTGGCGCTTCACCGGCCGGCTTCGCGATCGCCGCGACGGGCGATACCGATCACGACGGCAGCGACGACGTGATCTGGTTCAATGCCTCGTCCGGCGAGGTCCAAATCTGGGAAATGCAGAACGGGCAACTCGCCAGTGTTGTCGATGTTGGCGCTCACCCGCCGGGTTACAGCATCGTCGGCAGCGCGGATTTCACCGGCGACGGCACCGACGACATTCTCTGGTTCAACGCAACCACGGGCGATGTCGATCTGTGGAAGATGCAGGACAGCCATTGGGCCGGCAGCGTCGACATCGGATTGCATCCGCTCGGTTGGCAGCCGATCGGAATTGGCGACACCAACGGCGATGGCATCGCCGATGTCTGGTGGCGCGAGGGCATGACCAGCAAAGTTGAGACGTGGATCCTGTCGATGCAGTGACGGGTTAAGCCGCGCGCTTGTCGTCGAGATAGCGCGCGATCGTCGCGTCGATCTGCTTGAGCGTGTAGGGCTTGGGCAGGAAGGTCGAGCCCGGCACGCTGCGGAAGTCGGAGAGCGAGCGGCGGCCCGAGGCGTAGATGATCGGCAGCTTCGGCCGCATCTCGCGGGCGATGCGGGCGAGCTGCGCGCCATCCATGCCCGCGCCGAGGTCGATGTCGGTGAACATGATGTCGACGTCGGCGCCCGACATGAGATGCTTCAGCGCATTGTCGGCATCGGGTGCGGCGTGCACCGCAAAGCCCTTGTCGGTGAGCGCTTCGGTCAGCAGCTCGCTGAGCATCGGCTCGTCTTCGACCAGAAGTACTTTGGGTCCGGGTTCCATGGTATCTCTCAACCTCCTCCAGAGTAGAAAAGCCCGGAGGCGGGAAATGGTTCTCACTTTCGGAAAGTTGATCCTGATGCGGTTACTGAAGAGTTAGTAACAGCAGGTCCGGTTTCCGATGCGTAGTTTGCGGTGTATTTCGGTTAAACGACTGATCCCAAAGGGTAGCCGAGTAAGCTCTTGCAGAATGGAACGGTAGCGGGTTCCGGTGAATGGCAGGCCGCGACAACATCCTGATCGGGCTGACCCCCGAGGTCCTGCTCAAGGCCTATGCCTGCGGCATCTTCCCGATGGCCGAGGACGCGGACGATCCGGCGCTGTTCTGGATCGACCCGCCGGCGCGCGGAATCATTCCGCTCGAGGCGTTCCACGTCCCGGCGCGGCTGGCGCGCACGGTGCGCACGGCGCAATTCACCGTCACCTGCGACCGCGATTTCGCCGCCGTCATCGAGGGCTGCGCGGCGCCGGGGCGCAACCGCGCGCGCACCTGGATCAACGCGCCGATCCGCAGGCTTTATCGCGGGCTGTTCGAGATCGGGCACTGCCACACCGTCGAGGTCTATGACGGCGAGGCGCTGGTCGGCGGGCTTTACGGCGTGAGCCTGGGGCGCGCCTTCTTCGGCGAGAGCATGTTCCACCGTGTGCGCGACGCCTCGAAGATCGCGCTGGTGCATCTGGTCGCGCGGCTCAGACTCGGCGGCTTCGAACTGCTCGACACGCAGTTCATGACCGACCACCTGAAGACCTTCGGCGCGACCGAAGTCCCGCAGGAGCGCTATGGCAAGCTCCTGGCAAGCGCGGTCGGCCAGGCGGGCGATGTCTCGGTGTTCGGCCGCGCGCTCAGCGGCGCGGAAGCGCTCGCGCTGGCGCGCGGCTATGATCAGCGCAGCTGAATCGGGGCGCCGGGCCTGCGCACCATGCATCGAGCGCTCCGGACGCAGACGACCTACGGCGCCTTCGAAATCTCGCAGCGGCTTTCCGCGTGGCGGCGGCTCGGATCGCCGGGGTCGTCTAGCCACGTCAGGGTCTTGCGCGACTCGTCCCAAACCAGTTCGTAATCGCGCTGATTGTAGCCGCGTGGAAGGGTGATGAAGATCCGTCCGCCTTCCGAGGACGTGATCTTGCCCCAGATCGGCGTTCCGCCGGAACTGCGGAAGAAGGCGCTCTTGGCTTCCACATCCAGGGTCATGTGGTAGGGCCGATCGAAGCTGTCGTCCGGACATTCGAGAGTAAACGGGGCCGCAGCTGCGAGCGTGGGCAACCACAAGCCGACGAGAACCCAAACGAGCCTGCGCGCCATGAGATCACCTCATGTGTCCGGCGGAGTGACATCGTATGTCGCTGCGCTCATCCGGACGACGCGCTACGGCGCCTTAACCTCGCAACGGCTTTCGACCTCGCGGCGCGTCGGATCGCCGGGGTCGTCGAGCCAGGTCAGCGTCTTGCGAGTCTCGTCCCACACAAGCTCGTAATCGCGCCGATACCCGCGTGGAAGAGTGATGAACATCCGTCCGCCTTCCGCAGACGTGATCGTACCCGAGATTACCGATCCCGCCCAACTTCGGAAGAGAGCGCTTTTGGCTTCCAAATCCACGGTCAAATGATAGGGCCGATCGACACTGGGGTCTGGACACTCAAGGACGAAGGGAGCCGCGGCCGCCAGCGAGGGCAACGACCAGCCGACGAGAACAAAAACGAGCCTGCGCGCCATCAGATCACCTCATGTGTCCATAGCCGGTCGCCGTAAACGAATCTCAAGCAAGATTCGGCAGTTTTTAGACAGACGCCGGCGCCGCCGCAGGGGCTGCGCAAATCAACGCCGCCCCTGCGGTCTTGAAACTAGACAAACGCGAAGTCGTTTGCGTTCAGGTTCGCAAGTGCCACATTCTTCAGGATGATGCTCGTCGACGCATCGACGTCGATATGGACATTACCGCCGGCCTGATGGCTCGCTGTCAGGACAGCCGCAAAGTCCGCGAACACCCCATCATGGAATTCGATCACGTCGCCCAGGTCGGCGCCCGCGGCGAAATCGGTCAGGGTGTCCTTGCCGAACCCGGCATGGAACACGAACGTGTCGTTGCCTCCGGCGCCGGTGAGCTTGTCGTTGCCGGTGCCGCCATCGATCACGTCGTTCTCGGTGCCGCCGGTGATGGTATCGTTGCCGGCCTCTCCGAACAGTGAATCGTTGCCGCCGCCGCCGTTCAGCGTGTCGTTGCCGTCGCCACCGAAGAGGGAGTCGCTTCCGGCGCCTCCTTTGAGCGTATCGTCGCCGCCTCCTCCCGCGAGCGTGTCATCGCCGGCGCCGCCCGAGATCGTGTTGGCAAGACCGTTGCCAGCGAGAGTCTGACCGAGGCTTCCCGTGCCGGTCAGGTTCTCGACGTTGTCGCCGAGCGTGTACGTGGCAAGCGCGGTCTTTACGAGATCGATGCCCTCGTTGGCGTTCTCGCTGACCCCATCGGCGATGTTGTCGACCGTATAGGTGTCGTTGCCGAGACCGCCGGTCATGAGATCGGCGCCTTTTCCGCCGTTGAGCGTGTCGTTTCCGTCGCCGCCGATCAGCGTGTCGTCCGCATTGCCGCCCTTGATCACGTTGTCGAGCGCGTTTCCGGTCAGCACCTGGATCACGTTGCCGGTGCCGGTGAGATTCTCGACATTGTTACCCAGCGTGTAGGCGGCGAGCGCCGTCTTGACCGTGTCGGTTCCCTCACCGGCCAATTCGACGACGCTATCGTGGACGTTATCGACCACATAGGTGTCATCGCCCGCGCCGCCGGTCATCGTGTCGCGATCCGTGCCGCCATCGAGCACGTCATTGCCGCCGAGACCGGTCAATACATCGTCTTCGATGCCGCCGGTCAGCGTGTCGGCGCCCTCTGTTCCCGTGAGCGCCACGCCCGGAACGTTCGTGACGTCGATGACGAGCGTCTGGTCGATGCTCAGCCCGGTCTGGTCGGCGATCCGCACCGTGATGCTCAGTTCCGGCGTCTCCTCGTAATCGATGTGAGCGTCCGGCGCGACCAGGACCTGTCCATGATCGTTGATGATGAACAGGCCGCCGGCATCGTCGAGGAGACTATAGCTAAACCGGGTGTTGAAATCAGGATCGATGCCGCTGAAGATCGACACGAACTCGAACGAAAACTCGTTCTCCACCACGGTATGGCCGAAGATGTCCGCCCCGGTCGGTGCGTGCAGCGCCTGGGCGACGATCTCCTCGCGGTCCCATATCGTCCCGTCGGCGAACTGGATCTGCTCGACGCCGCTGCCGTCCCCGTCGAACTGCCCGAGAACGAAGAGCGCGCTGTAGGGTTCGTTGTCGTTGTCGATCGCGCTGCGCGAACGATCGAGGACGACGAGGTCGGTCCCGTCGCCATAGACCGTCACGTCGCCGGGATTGAGGTCGGCGAGGCTCAGCGTGTCGGTGTCGAGATCGCCGCCGAGGTCGATGATGGCGTCGCTGCCATCGTTCTTCAGGTAGACATACGTGTCGTCGCCTGCGCCGCCATAGAGGATGTCGGTGCCGGTGCCGCCGGCAATGGTGTCCGCGCCCGCGGTGCCTTCGAGAAACTCGCTGGCGCTCGTGCCGGCGAGGTTGACGCCCGGATCGCTCGACAGCGCCGCAAAGCCGTCGCCCGAGCCGGATGAAGAGCCGCCATCACCACCGGGCGAATCCAGCAGAGCCCTGCGCAGCGGCGACGCCGAATCGACGCCCTCGGTGGCTTCGTCGTAGCCCACTCCATTGAGGCCGAGTTTGCCCAGGTACTCACGCCCCGCATCGGACAATTTCAGGACCGTGTCCGGATTGTCGAGCCCCGCCTCGAGGCGGAGCACTTCCGCGAGCAGCTTGGTGTAAGGCTCGGTGATCAGGTTCGCGTGCGGAAGCGAGCCCCACGTCTCCGAGAATTCCTGGCTGGCGCGCGCGAGGAATTCTTCCGGCGTCGGCACCGTGATGCCGAAATCGCCGGCGTCGTAGTCCCGCAGCACGGCCAGGTTTCCATCCGGGAAAAGGACAAAAAGATTGCCGTGGCCGGTGTTGATGAACAGGTGGGCGCCGAACTCGTCGGCGTCGCCGATTGCGTAGTAGTTATAGCCGTCGCGGAAGCCGTCATCCGGGAATGCCGCGAACTCGCGGAAGGCGCTCAGATACTCGGTCGACGTGATGCGAACGGAGTCGAGATAGAGCTTGTCATTGGCGGCGCTGTCGAGCACGCGGTCCTGCGGGCCGACATAGAACTTGTCGGCGCCGGCGTCGCCCTTGTAGCTGTCGGCGTCGCGGCCGCCGAAGAACTCGTCGGCGCCCCGGTCTCCGACCAGTTTGTCGCGGCCGTCGCCGCCTTCAAGCGTATCGTCGCCGCGCGCGCCGACGAGCTCGTCATTCCCCTTTCCGCCCGACAACGTGTTCTCGGAAGTATCGTTTTCGCCGGGAACTTCGGAGCCGGCCGCGAGGACGTCATCACCGTCGCCGCCGTCGAGGTCGTCTTCGCCCAAGCCGCCGACGAGCCTGTCCTTGCCGTCTCCGCCTGCCAACGTGTCATCGCCCAGGCCGCCATAGATTTCGTCGTCGTTGGCTCCGCCGTCGATCTCGTCGTCGCCATCCTGGCCGTAGATCTTGTCCTTCCCATCCTCTCCGAGGATCGTGTCGACTTGACCGCCACCAAAGACTACGTCGTCGCCGGCCCCGGCAAAGATCGTGTCGGCACCGTCATCCGGACCATTCGGCGCGGAGGAGTTGATGTTCGCGAAGTCGCCATAGATCAGGTCGTTGCCCGCACCGGTGCGGATGGTATCGCCGCCCCCGCCGCCGAACACATAGGCCTTCTGCGATGAAGGGTCCGAAAGGGGATTTGGAACGTTCAGGCTGTCGGCCCCGGACGAGCCGAACACCGCCACGGTCTGGAAATCGTGCAGCCCGCCGACATTGCCGTTGGTCGCAATCGCCGCGACGGAAAGCGCGATCTTCTCCATACTTCCCGACACGCGGATGTCGGGAAATTCCAGTGCGATCATGCCCTTGTTGTTGACGATGGTGTAATCGTTGTAGGGCAGGAAAACATCGTTGTTGGTCGCCGGCGCTCCGTTCTCATCCTTCGCACCGGTCCAGCCGAGAACATCGGCCGCGGTCTTCAACAGCGGCGTGGCGATCTGTTCGGCCAGATTCGAGGCTTTCAGCGTGTAACCTGCGAAGGTCACGTTCGCACGATCGAGGTAGATTTGGCTGTCGATGGTTGCGGCGCCGCCGAGCTCGGTGTGGCTCAGCAGGTCCTTCACGGCATCGATTTGGTCCAGGGTGCCCAGTCCGGTGCTGTAGCGAACCCAGCGAACAAGGTTGCCGCTTTGATCGGCGAGGTCCATGTAGACGTTCTCGGTGCCGCGCCAGCTCTGGATCGTGCTGCGGAGCATGTCGGGGATGCCGAGGAAATCGATGATCTTGTGGCCCACGAGCGCGGCGAGAACGGGCACCAGAATCGGCGCATCGACGGCCACGACACCGATCGCGACACCCACCGCGGCGGTGGTGCCAAGTCGAGTAATCAGTGCGGTCATGAAATCCCGGATGATCTCCGAAACAATGAATTCGAGACCCAGACTGAGCGTGAAGCTGAGCCTGCCTGCGACGACGTCCTCACCATTGACGGCGATGCGATATTCCTCGACCGCCAATGGAAAGACACCGGTCAGCTTGGCGATGCCGCCGAGCGTCATCGATCCGGTTTGCTGGTGGACCGCTTCGCCAAGAAATTCCTGGAGAGCGGTGGCCAGACCCGCCGAAAGCGGATCACGATATTCTTCCGGCGGTTTTCCTTGGCCGTATTGGATCGCCATTTCTTCTTCCTCCCTTGATGTGAACATGACGGCGGCGCGCGGAGCCGCCCGGCCCTGGGGCGTTCACGACCCGCAGGGCACTTGCGTGCAGACAAGCTGTGACGGAGCCGCAAACCGCAGGGTCCGGCCGCATGCGCGGACACGACCGTTCGGTGCTAGGAATTCAGCACTGATACGAGGCTGAGGAGTATTCGATCCACCCGTGCGCAGATTTGCATTTGCCGCCCCGCTTGGCGCTTGTTGATGCGCGCCATCTCGCTGCAGTTGAACAATCTCCGGGTTGTACGTCAAGCACATACATCTTGTGGCATCTCGCGGGCTTTTGGTGTTTTTGCTGCGTGTTTGGCCAAAGACATCGGCGCGATTTGCGCGAAGCCTTTGTCCGGCGGCGCGCGTCGCGCGCGGCTCTGATCAGCGCAGCTGAATCGGGGCGCCGGGAGGCGGCGGCAGCGGTTGCGGTTGCTGTTGCGCAGAAGCTGGCGCTGTCTGCTTTTGTTTGGTCTGCTGGCGCTGCGGACGCTGCGGCTGTGCGGGCGCGACGGCTTCCGGCGCAGACGCGACCGCGGGCTGCTGCGGGCCTTTGCAGTCGGCAAGCCATACGTCGTAGATCGGATGCTCGATCGCGTGCAGGCCGGGGCTCGCGGCAAACATCCAGCCGGTGAACACGCGCTTGATCTCGCCCTGCAGGGTGATCTCATCGGCCTCGATGAAGGCGTCGGTGTTCGCCGCCTCGGTGACCGGGCGCGTGTAGCAGGCGCGCGGCGTCACCTGCAGCGCGCCGAACTGCACCGTCTCGTTGATCGCCACATCGAACGCGATGATGCGGCCGGTGATCTTGTCGAGCCCCGAGAACACCGCGGTGGTGTTGGGGATTTTCTGCGCCGGCGGCGCGATCACCACTTCCTCGTTCTGTGGCGCCGGTACGGGCGCGGCCGGGGTCTCGCTCGGCTGCGCGCCGGGCTGCTGTGGCGTGGTGCGCGGCTGGCGAGGTGCTGCGG
>JBAVXH010000165.1:0-12260 GCA_049698215.1 Xanthobacteraceae bacterium
AGCCAAGCGCCATCCGGCGCGCGCTCGGCGACGTGTTCATTCTCGAGTTCGATCGCCGGGCGGGCCATCCGTTCCGCCTCGCGGGCACGCGCGTGTGCGCGCTGTTCGGGCGCGAGCTCAAGAACGAGCCGTTCCTCAACCTGTGGGACGAGGAAACGCGCGTGCAGGTCGCACAGCTTCTCTCGGTCGTCGCCGATGAGGTCGGTGGCGTTGTCGCGAGCGTCAAGGGACGCACCAGCGAGGGCTGGCCGCAGGATCTCGAGCTCGTCCTGCTCCCGCTCACGCAACGCGGCGACACGCACGCGCGCATGATCGGCGCGCTGAGCCCGTTCAATGCGCCGTTCTGGCTCGGCGTCTCGCGGCTCGGCGCTTTGACGCTCGGCAACGTGCGCCACCTCGATCCCGCGCGGGAGATGCCGACAGCGGCACGGCTGGTCGCCGGTACCCAAGGACCGGCCCGGCGCGCGGTGTTCATGGTGCACGAGGGCGGGCGGGCTTAAAGGCCCCCCATCAACAAAGCCTTAACCACGCAAGCCGTAGGCTCTTGCGCCGCCAGTGTGGAATGCGGCGGAGATCACGCGGCATGGCCGTGCTGCAGAAAATACTCAACGTTCTTCCCCTGAACGAGGAACAACGCCGCTTCCAGCGCGTGCGCGTGAACCTGCTCGGCCGCTATATGCTGGCCGACCGGCGCGAATTCCCCTGTCAGGTGCTCGACATGTCGCCCGGCGGCATGGCGGTGATCGGCCCGGTGAGCGGCGTCGCGGGCGAGCGGGTCGTTGCCTACATCGACCACGTCGGCCGGCTCGAAGGCACGATTGTCCGCGTGCTGCCGAACGGTTTTGCGATGTCGATTGCGGCCACCCCGCGCAAGCGCGACAAGCTCGCTGCGCAGCTGACCTGGCTCGCCAACCGGCAGATCCTCGGCCTGCCGGAGGACCGCCGTCACGACCGCATCGTGCCGCGCAATCCGCGCTCCACCATGGTCATGCCCGACGGCAGCGCGGTCCTCTGCCGCATCATCGACATGTCGCTCTCGGGCGCCGCGGTCGCGAGCGAGCAGCTTCCCGATGTCGGCACGCTGATCACGCTCGGCAAGACGCCGAGCCGGGTGGTGCGCCACATCGACAACGGCTTCGCGGTCGAATTCACCCGCATGCAGCATCCGGACTTTCTCGAAGAGAACGTCACCGGTCCGTAAACGGGCCTGAGAACTCATCATTTCAGTATTTAGCGAAGGCGCCGCGCGATCCGGCGAGCGGTCCCCTTGTCCCGCATACAACTTGACGTTCGGCTGCGTCAGGAGGAGAATATAACTAAAGGTTGTCCAATTTCCGACCTAACCCTTTCAATACGCTCGTGATCGGAACGCTTCAGCAGGACAATTGGGGAGCGAAATATGCGCAAATTCACACTGGCGTCTCTGGCCACTGGAGTTGCCGTTGTATCCGCTGGAGCTGCCATTCTATCGGCGGGTCTCACCGGAAGCGCTGGACCGGCCGCCGCTCAGAGAAGCGCGAGCGTCACTTACACCTGCATGAGTTTCGTTACTTTCCAGTCGATCCCTGCCATCCCCTCTGGCCCGGCTCAGACCGGCCTCAACCCCTATGGCTTCGTGCAAGTCAGCGGTAGCGCGGTTGCCTCTGCGGCGTCTGCTTGTCATGGGCACGCGAACAGCAACTTCCAGGCTGATCCGGGGTGGACCCCACAAGCGATGTGTGAATCGTTTGGCCAACCGGACTCTTTTGGGCGCACGTTCAACGGTACGCTTCGTTCGGTGACGGTGTGGGCTATCGACCGCTTTTTGGAGATCGCGCAGACCCCTCAACTGTATAATAGGGTCAACGGGTATACGGCGAGGTGCAGTCAAGGTCAGGTCGTTCCCGGCTCTTTGTCCTGGCTGCCTGGATTGAAGCCCCAGGTTCTGGCTTTTTGAGCCCGGCCCCAACGAAGCATTAGCCCCCTGCGCGCGGCGAAACTCGAAGAGAACGTCACCGGTCCGTAAACGGGCCTTCGCGTTTCGCCCTGCAATTCGATCCTTTCGGATCGGCCGTTTCCCCGCCTTCAGTTCCTCGTTTGTGAGCGGACCCGACCGAACGCCGGCCCACCGGGTCGCGGTGCGTCACGCGTTGATGCGCAGCAGTCGGCCTTTCCGCGCGAATGCAGACAGTTTTACTCAAATTGAATTTGATAGAATTTGAATCAAAATCGTCTCAAATTTTATTAGTATTCGACAAGTATTTACTTCGACATTGCTTCAATATGATTGTGGCAAGTTAGCGGCGAACCAAAGGCTTTCTGTCACAAGTGGTCCCCAACAGGGCGAGGGGGCTACGATGACTTGGAATTACGGGGGAGTACTTGTCGTGGGGGCCTTGGCCCTTGCGGCAATCGCCTCCCCGGCGAGCGCCAACGACCTCTTGTTTGTGGCAACGGGTGAGTCCGCCCGCCCGCCGATCGGCTGGGTCGAGTTCTGCGCCGAGCATCCGGTGGATTGCAAAGGCGCGCCGTCGGCGCCGCGCGATGTGGTGCTGAGCAACAAGGCGTGGACCGACCTCGTCCGAATCAACAAGTGGGTCAACGACAACGTCAAGCCGATGACCGACCTCGAGCACTGGGGCGTGGTGGAGAAGTGGTCCTACCCGGACGACGGCTACGGCGACTGCGAGGATTACGTGCTGTTGAAGCGGCGCATGCTGATGGAAGCCGGCTGGCCGCGCGCGGCACTGCTCATCACCGTGGTGCGCGAGAAGAACGGCAACGGCCACGCCGTGCTCACCGTGAAGACCGACAAGGGCGAGTTCATCCTCGACAACCAGGAGGAGCGCATCCTGCTCTGGTCGGAGACGAGCTACCGCTATGTAAAGCGGCAAACGCAGTTCGACCCGAACCGCTGGGTCGCACTCGGCGATCCGCGCCCCACGATCGCGACGGCGTCATCGCCATCGCGCTGAGAGAAACGCGGCACGCGTCATGGCGCCGCAATGAAAAAGGTTTGAGCTAGCGATCCCGGTCACGTCCCCACCCCTCCCCGTCCCCAGACCGGGCTCGCCGCGGCCGACCGTCCCCCCCGGTCGGCCGCAACTTTTTTCAAATACCTGACAACCAGAACGAAAGTCGCGTTGACGCATTGTTGCCTTCGTCTTCCCGATAACGATACCTCTCGCAACGATACAAGGCGGAGGAGATTCGATGCCGGCGAGCGCCCTCGAACAGATGCTGCTGGAACTCATCAACCGGGCGCGGCTCGATCCCGCCGCCGAAGCCGCGCGCTTCGGCATCAGCCTCAACGAGGGTTTGGCTCCGAACACGATCTCGCCCATCTCGAAACAACCGCTCGCGATGAACGAGGCGCTGCTCTCGGCGGCGCGGGCGCACAGCCAGGACATGATCGACCGCGATTACTTCGATCACAACACGCCCGAGGGCGTGACGCCGTCCCAGCGCATCGCCAACGCCGGCTATAGCGCGATCGGCTCCGGCGAGAACATCGCCGTGCGATCAACCAACGGCTCCGTCACGACAGCGATGACGTTGATGTTGCATCAGGATTTCTTCGTCGACGGGACAGTCCCCGGCCGGGGCCACCGGCTGAACCTGCTGCAGGCTAATTTCCAGGAAGTCGGCGTCGGCCAAGTCACCGGCAATTTCCAGGGCTTCAACGCTACGATGCTGACCGACGATTTCGCCACCTCCGGGTCACAGCAGTTTCTCACCGGGGTGTCATATGCGGATCTCGATCACGACAACTTCTATTCGATCGGCGAAGGCCGCAGTGGGATGATCGTCGGCGACGGCACGCACCCGCATACTCATACCGTTACGAACGGAGCGGGAGGTTATTCGTTTGCTGTTGGACCGGGCACGCAGCTCGTGCCGTTCAGCGGCGGCGGACTGTCCGCGCCGATCACTCTTGCGATCACGATTCTCCCTAACACCAATGCCAAGATCGACATCGTCGACCAGAACGTCGTCTACACCTCGGCATCGCTCACCGATCTCGGCGGAGCGGCGACCATCATCGGGCTCGGCACCATCGGCTTGTCGCTCACCGGCGACGGCGGCAACGACACGATCTTCGGCACGTCGGGAAACGACACACTGCGAGGAGCCACGGGCGCGGACACGCTCAACGGAGGAGCTGGCACAGACACGGCCGCGTTCTTCGGAGCGCGGTCGGCTTACACGATCACGCAGATCACCGGCGGATTCCAAGTCGTAGGGCCGGATGGTACCGACCAATTGTTCAATATCGAGAACGCGCAGTTCGCCGATCAGACAATCTCCCTCATTGCCCCGAATGCGCGCCCTCACTGGATGGCGAGCGTAGACATCGGCGCTCACCCTGCAGGCTGGGTGCCCAGCGGCATCGGCCATTTCAATGCCGGCGGCACCGACGATCTCCTCTGGTTCAACCCCTCGACCGGCAACGTGGACATCTGGCTGCTCGCGAACGGCGGCTGGAGCGCGAGCAGCGACGTTGGCAACCATCCGACCGGCTGGCAGCTGTTCGGCACCGGCGATTTCAATGCGGACGGCACCAGCGATATCGGCTGGTTCAATCCGAACACGCGCGAAGTCGACACCTGGAAGATCGTCAACGGCAAATGGGCCGGCAGCACCAGCATCGGCACGCATCCGGCCGGCTACCAGCCGGTCGCGGTCGGCGATTTCGATGGCGACGGCAGCGCCGATATCGCCTGGTTCAATGCGACGACGCGCGATGTCGACATCTGGAAGATCGTGAATGGGCAGTGGGCCGCCAGCGTGAGCGTCGGCACGCATCCGGCCGGGTGGCAGCCGATCAGCGCCGCCGACTTCAACGGCGACGGCACCTCCGATCTGCTCTGGCACAACCCGACGACCAACGACACGGAAGTGTGGCGTCTCTCGAACGCCCACTGGGCCGAGAGCGTCAACATCGGCGCTCATCCCGGAGGCTGGACGCCGGCGGGCACCGCCGACTTCAACCGCGACGGCAATGCGGACTTACTCTGGTTCCAGGCCTCGACCGGCAACACCGATGTCTGGCAGCTCACCGGCGGTCACTGGGCCGCAAGCTATGGCCTTGGCGCACACCCCGTAGGCTCGGTGCCGGCCGGCCTCGGCGACTTCAACGGCGACGGCACGGCCGATCTTCTCTGGCGCGACACCTCGACCAACCGCATCGACGACTGGCTGCTGACCAGCGGCTGATTAAGTACGCCCAGGTTCGCGGGTTTGTCGACCAAACACCGTTGATGAGACAAGGAATCGGACCTCAGTAGAACGTGCCTTGAGATACGAGCGTAACTTTCCCTTGCATGCCCTAATAGGCGAACTAACATTGGTCCGCCAACGCATCGGGCCGGTCTTGGTGTTCGCTAGGGGGCGCAATGCCGACGCTTTCACTTTCGCCGCTTGCAGCGGCGGCCCAGATTACGCGTCATCATCTCGATTTTCATGAAGGTTGGATTGAGCCGCTAGCGACCCCAATCGCCCTCACCTTTGGATTCCGGGCGTCTGCCCCAACATATACTGACCCGACGAATCATGTTGAACTGAGCTTTTCCCGCTTCGACGCCGCTCAGATCGATGCTGCCACCCTCGCCCTTCAGCTATGGGGCGATGTTGCGAACGTCTCACTTACGCGAGTGGGAACGGGAAACGTCGGAAATTCAGCCTACACTGACCAAGCTACAATCTTAATTGGAAACTTCAATAATAGCGGCGTGGGGGCTGCGGGAGTTGGATACATCCCCTCGTGGAATACTCCGTCTCCAGGCAACAAAGTATCCGAGCATTCCGATGGCGATTTTTGGCTTAATCTCGCATATTTTCCGGCGCCTACTACGCCCCAACCCGGAAGTTATTATTTCCAACTCTTCTTGCATGAGTTGGGGCATACCCTGGGGTTGGCACATCCTGGAGACTATGGCGGATTCGCCACATACGAAAACAACGCCGTCTACATCGAGGACACTCAACAATACACCGTCATGAGCTATTTTCCGGCGTCAAAAACGGGCGCCGATCATGGGGGAATTTACGGGAGCACACCACTGCTCGAAGACATTGCGGCGCTCCAACGCTACTACGGCGCAAATCAGACGACGCGAACTGGCGATACGGTTTATGGCTTCAACTCCAACGCGGATCGGACCGTCTTTCATTTGACCAGCGCAGCTCAGAGCATCGTCTTTGCCATCTGGGATGCCGGCGGAAATGATACCCTCGACTTCTCAGGCTACGCGACAAATCAAGTCATCGACCTGAGAGAAGGTGAATTCTCCAGTGTCGGAGCTCTTACTAAGAACGTTGCGATTGCGGTAGGAGCGACGATCGAGAATGGGATTGGTGGCAGCGGAAACGATTTCCTCATTGGCAACGGCGCCGTAAACCGCCTCGTAGGTGGACCTGGAAACGATACGATTGACGGGGGCGGCGCCACAGACACAGCAATCTTTTCCGGACTGCGCTCGGCCTACACGATTTCGCAGAGCGGCGGAGGTTTCCAGGTCTCAGGGCCGGACGGCACCGACCAGTTGCTCAACATCGAGAACGCGGCCTTTTCCGATCAGACGGTCGTGCTTGTTTCCACGACGCATTGGTTGGCGAGCACCACCATCGGCGTACATCCACCCGGCTATCAGATCTCCGGTATCGGCGACTTCAACAAGGACGGCACGAGTGACGTGCTGTGGTACAATCAATCCACACGCGACACCGACATCTGGAGCTTGAATAACGGCAAGTGGGCCGGCAGCAGCACCATCGGTTTGCACCCGGCCGGCTATCAGATCTCCGGCATCGGCGACTTCAACAAGGACGGCACGAGCGACGTGTTGTGGTACAACCCGACAACACGGGACACCGACATTTGGGCCGTGAGCAACGGCCATTGGGCCGGCAGCACCACCATCGGGGTGCATCCTGCCGGCTATGACATCGTCGGCATCGGTGACTTCAACAAGGACGGCACGAGTGACGTACTGTGGTACAACCCGACGACACGCGATACGGACATCTGGAGCTTGAACAACGGCCAGTGGGCCGGCAGCACCACTATTGGCGTGCATCCGGCCGGCTACCAAGTTGCCGGCGTCGGCGACTTCAACAACGACGGCACGAGCGATGTGCTGTGGTTCAACCCGACGACACGCGAAACCGACATTTGGGCCGTGAGCAATGGCCACTGGGCTGGCAGCACCACTATTGGCGTGCATCCGGCCGGCTATCAGATCGCCGGCGTTGGCGATTTTAATCAGGATGGCACCAGCGACGTCGTCTGGTACAATCCGTCGAACAACGACATCGATGTGTGGCTGGTCAAGAACGGCCAGTGGGCTGCCAGCGCCAGTGTTGGCGCGCATCCGCCCGGATCGACGCTCGCGGGCGTCGGCGACTTCGACCACAACGGCGTCGCCGATATCATGTGGCGCGATGCCAACACCGGCAACGTCGAGACGTGGCTGATTGCCTTTAGCTAGCGGACTGCATTTCCGCCGTTCCGGAGTGACGCTGGCGATGGAAGGATAGACTTCCGTTCGCGGGACCGACAGGCGCTAACCGATCTTCCGCAAGCCCTTGGCGTACTGATTCCACCGCTTCACGTACCAGTCGGCCGCGAAGGCCACCGACTTCGCGGCCGTCTCGTCGAGCGTCTTGATCGCGCGCGCGGGCGCGCCGACGATCAGCGAATTCGGGGGAAACTCCTTGCCCTCGGTCACGAGCGCGCCGGCGCCGACCAGCGAGCGCGGGCCGATCCTGGCGCCGTTGAGCACGATCGCGCCCATGCCGATCAGGCTGCCCTCCGCAACCGTGCAGCCGTGCAGAACGACATTATGTCCGATGGTGCAGTCCGCCCCGATGGTGAGCGGATAGCCCATATCAGTGTGCAGGGTGCAGCTCTCCTGGATGTTGGAACGCTCGCCGAGCTCGATCCACTCGTTGTCGCCGCGCAGCACCGAGCCCCACCAGATGCTCGCATCCTGCTTCAGCCGCACGCGCCCGATCACCACCGCGGTCTCGGCGATCCAGTAGCGTTTGTCAGCGGGAAGATCCGGGCCCTGTCCGTCGAGTTCGTACATCGCCATTGTGTCATCCTTGCCGGCGCAAGTTCCTCTGTCGGCGGATTGTTACGCATGATGCCACGCTTGCGTAAAGTGCGTTATCCTCGGCGCCTGGGAGAGATGCAATGGCGCAGAACAATTCGGAGAACGACTGCCGCATCGACTACGTTGAATTCGATGTCGCGGACGTCGCGCGCGCGAAGACGTTTTACGGCGACGTGTTCGGCTGGTCATTCAAGGACTACGGGCCCGACTATTGCGAATTTCGCGACGGTCGGCTGACCGGCGGATTTGCAAAGGGCGACGCACGCGGCCCCGGCGGTCCGCTGGTGATCCTCTACGCGAACGGTCTTGAAGCCGTGCAGAAGCGCATCGCGGCTGCGGGAGGGCGCATCATCAAACCGGCTTACGACTTTCCGGGCGGGCGCCGCTTTCATTTCGCCGATCCGGACGGCTATCAACTGGCGGTGTGGACGGCGCGCTGAGGATGAAGTCAGGCGAGAAGCTGCGCGAAGGCGCCAAACGCCGTGACCACCACCGTACCGGAGACCAGGCTCCAGAGCCCCGCGATCATCGTTCCGAGCATCACGAACTCGAACCGGCGGCTCTCGATGCGGCGTCCGCGCATGATGTTGCGCATGATGACGAACGGCGCCGCAAAGGTGAGCACGGGGATCGCCAGGAATGTGACAGGCTGCGGGCCGCCATTGAGCAGGCGGAAGCTCAACGGCCGCTCGGTGACAAGCTGGTAGCCGGTCGCGAGCGAGCCAGCGACGGAGAACCCGATCAGCAGCACGATGACGGACTGAAGTGACTCAAGCGACATGAACACGACACCAACTGAAGGCCGCAACCTTTCAGACCGGCGCGTGCCGCGCCAGCGCATCATTAATAAAGGGTAAACGCCGGAAATCCCTTCCCGTCCCGTTTTGAAGCGCATCACGTGGCATACTCAGCCCTGATTCGAGCCCGAAATGACCGACGTCGCGCGACATCACACCAAAACCACACGAAAGCGCCGCGGTGCGTCCGCCGGCCTGCTGTTCGCGCTCGCGACGCTGATTGTCCTGATCGTCGGCGCGGCCGCGCTGGTGGCGCTGATGCTCTGGCCGCGCTGGCCCGGCACGCCCGCTGCGCCGGATGCGCCGGCCCTGCCGGTCACCGTCGGCGGCGTTCTGTTCAACGTGCCGCCCGCTGCGATCCGCATTCCCGTTCAGCGCCATTCCGGCGCAACGGAGCGGCTCGATCTCGCGTTCCTGTGGCCATCGCTTGCATCCCCCGATCCGAACGCGAAGCTCGCGCCAACCGAGACCACCCCGCCGATCGACCGGCTCTTCATCACGATCGAGCCGCAGTCGGTTGGGCTGCCGCCAAATGAGCGCGTGCGCACGATCTACCCGCGCTACCTCGCCGACACGCAGTTCGACGGGCCCGACGGGCTGAAGGTCATCCCATTCAAGGAGGGCACGCCCTACCAGAACGAAGACCTGTTCTTCGATCCGGCCGCGCAGCCCGGCTTCGTGGCGCGCTGCTCGCGACCGGGGGCCGCCGGCACGCCCGGCATTTGCCTTTACGAACGCCGCATCGAAAGTGCTGACGTGACGGTACGCTTTCCGAGTGAGTGGCTAACCGGCTGGCGCACGCTCAACGAAGGCATCGCGAAGCTGATCGGGCAACTCAAGCCGGGAAGCTGAACAATTACTCGAAACCCTGAGCGGCCGGTCCACCGGCGCCCGCCGCTGGCGTGACCGTGCCCGGCGCGGGAGCGGCTTTGCGTGCTTTCGGCTGGCTCGCTGCCACCTGCGCGGGACGCTTTGCGGCCTTTGCATTGGGCCGTGGCTGATGCCGGTTGGCGCGCCACGAGCTCGCGATGGTCGGCCCGGCCGTAAAGCCGACGACGGCGCCGGCGACCAAACCGACGGGGCCGAATATGAGACCGCCCGACAGCGCGCCGAGCGCCGCGTCGCCAATGCGCTCTTCGGCGCGTGCCGGCGAAGCAAGCGCCAGGGTGATCGTGAGTACCGCAATGAAAGGCTTCATGGTGCGCCCTCCCGAAAAAGGCGCGACCGATCATGAAGCCAAATTTGGCGGCAGCGGGGAGCCGCGATGGCTGCGGCAGGGCGATTTAGAGTTCCGTCTCGAGGTCCTGTTCCAGGATCGCCATCTCCAGCGCGATCCCGCCGTCGTCGGCGAAGATCACGCCGACGAATTCGTCGCCTGCGTGCAGATCGGCGGAGTCAGTTTTGGTCGGACGCTTGCGCACGACGAATTTCTCGCCGAGCTGCTTCTTCAGGTACGCGTTGACCTTGGCGACGGTCTCGTTGTCGAGCTTGGTGACGCGGCTGTCCGGCAACGTGATCGATTTTTCGAAATTGTAGGAACGCTCGTCGTCCTCGTCGTCGACCACGATGCGGCCGAACGGCTCCTCGCCAAGCAGCACTTCGGCATAATCGTCGCGCTGCGGGCGCGGCACCACGCGGATGCGGGGCGAGCCGAACAGACGTTTGAGATAGCTATCGAGCTTCTTGATCTCGGCGACGTCCACGAAATTCTCCCGGTCTGGCCTCTCCGCTCCTGCCCGCGAAAGCGGGCATCCAGAAAGAATAAAGGCTGGGTCCCCGCTTTCGCGGGGACGAGCGGCACTACGGCCTAGCACAAATGAGGGCTTATTCCAGACCTTAAGGTCCCAGATCGTACAGCATCTGGTCCATGGCGCGCGAGGGCTCGGCGCAGCCTGCCGTTCCGACTTCCTTCGCCGGAACGCCCGCCACAGTGGTATTCGGCGGAACGGCTTTCAGCACCACGGAGCCGGCCGCGACGCGCGAGCAGTGCCCGACCTCGATATTGCCGAGGATCTTCGCCCCCGCCCCGATCATCACGCCACGGCGGATCTTCGGATGGCGGTCCTCGTTCTCCTTGCCGGTTCCACCCAGCGTGACGCCATGCAGGATCGACACGTCATCATCGATCGCGGCGGTTTCGCCCACCACCAACCCGGTCGCATGGTCGAGGAAGATGCCGCGCCCGATGCGCGCATTCGGATTGATGTCGGTTGCGAACACGGCCGACGCGCGGCTCTGCAGATAGAGCGCGAAATCCTTGCGGCCCTTTTTCCAGAGCCAGTGCGCCAGGCGATGGGTCTGGATCGCGTGGAAGCCTTTGAAGTAGAGCAGCGGGTCGATGTAGCGGTGCGCAGCCGGATCGCGGTCGATCGTTGCGACAATGTCGGCGCGGAATGCGTCGCCGAGCGAAGGATCGTCCTCCAGCGCATCCGCATAAGCCTGGCGGATCAGCTCGCCCGAGACGTCCGGATGATCGAGCCGCTCGGCGATGCGATGCACCACCGCGTGCTCGAAGGTGTCGTGATGCAGGATCGAGGAATAGATGAAGCTTGAAAGCTCGGGCTCGCGCCGCGCCACCTCTTCGGCTTCCTCGCGGATGCGCGTCCAGACCGGATCGACCTTGTCGAGCCGGTGGACGTCCTTGAGCTGCTGCTGGGCCATGAGTGCCTCCACCCTGACGGGCTTACTGTTTACCACAAGTGGGGGCGGGTTTTTAGTCTCTCAAGGGCGGCTGCGCCATCAGAGTAAATGATCGAATTCAGCAAATCCGGTCATGAATGGCCGGAGGGCTACCCCGCCTCCTGCTTCGCCACGAACTCCAGCACCGCGTCCGAGAAACTGTCGTTTGCGTCCCCCGCCACCATGTGGCGCGCCTCGGCGACATCGATGTAGTCGGCGTGCGGCACCAGATCGAGGAATTCGCGCACATGCGCCTCGTGCACCAGCTCCGATGAGCCGCCGCGCACCAGCAGCGCCGGGATCGTGATCGCCTTCGCGGCTTCGATCAGCGCCTGTTCGAGAATGCGGTGATCGATCGCAAAGGAACGCTCGCCCTTGAGCAGCGCCGGATCCCAATGCCAGCGCCAGCGGCCATCGGGGTGCTGTCGCAGGTTCTTCTTCAGTCCTTCCTGCGAACGCGGACGCGGCCGGTGCGGTAGATACGCGGCGACCGCGTCCGCAGCCTCCGCGATGGTGGCGAACCCTTCGTCGGTCCGCGCGCGCATGAAGCCCTGGATTTTCGCAACCCCCTCTCGATTCACGCGCGGCGTGATGTCGACCAGCACGATCGCGGCGAACACCGGGCCCCGCCCTGCGTTCTCCGCCTCTCCCTCCGCCAGCAGCGATGCGATGCCGCCGAGCGAGGCGC
>JBAVXH010000166.1:0-2659 GCA_049698215.1 Xanthobacteraceae bacterium
GCGCCTCGCGGGCGCCAATATCCTTCACAAGCTCCTTGCGGATCGTGGCCACGGCCAACTCCTTCCCGCGCTCAACCGAGCGCGCCGACAGTTTAGAGATGGGGGAAGGGGAGCCGGCCTGGCCGGCTCCCGGCGATGTCAGATGTGGACCGTCTTCAAGGGCGAAAAGCCATTGAAGGCCACCGACGAGTAGGTCGCCGTGTAGGCCCCGGTCCCCTCGATCAGCACCTTGTCGCCGATCTCGAGGCTGACGGGCAGCATGTACGGCTCCCGCTCGTAGAGGACGTCCGCCGAGTCGCAGGTCGGGCCTGCGAGCACGCACGGCGCCATCTCGGCTCCGTCCCGCGGGGTGCGGATCGGGTAGCGGATCGACTCGTCCATCGTCTCGGCGAGGCCGCCGAACTTGCCGATGTCGAGGTAGACCCAGCGCACGTCGTCCTCCGCGCTCTTCTTGGAGACGAGCACGACTTCCGCCTCGATCACGCCGGCACTGCCGACCATGCCGCGGCCCGGCTCGATGATCGTCTCCGGAATGCGGTTGCCGAAATGCTTGCGCAGCGCCTTGAAGATGGCGTTGCCGTAGGTTTTCACCGTCGGCACGTTCTTCAGGTACTTGGTCGGGAAGCCGCCGCCGAGGTTGACCATCGACAGGTTCATGCCGCGGTCGCCACACTCCCGGAACACAGCCGCGGCGCTCGCGAGCGCGCGGTCCCAGGCATGTTGGTTGCGCTGCTGCGAACCGACATGGAACGACACGCCGTAGGGCTCGAGGCCGAGCTTGAGCGCATGCTCCAGCACCTCGACCGCCATCGCGGGCTCGCACCCGAACTTGCGCGAGAGCGGCCACTCCGCCCCGATGCAGTCGGAGAGGATGCGGCAGAACACGCGGCTGCCGGGGGCGGCGCGCGCGATCTTCTCGACCTCGGGCTGGCAGTCGACCGCAAAGAGACGGATGCCGAGCGCATAGGCGCGGGCGATGTCCCGTTCCTTCTTGATGGTGTTGCCGAACGAGATGCGGTCCGCCGTGGCGCCGGCCGCCAGCACCATCTCGATCTCGGCGACCGAGGCGGTATCGAAGCAGGAGCCGAGCGAGGCGAGCAGCGACAGCACCTCCGATGCCGGGTTTGCCTTCACGGCGTAGAACACGCGCGTGTCAGGCAGCGCCTTGGCGAAGGCCTGGTAGTTGTCGCGGACAACGTCGAGATCGACGACCAGGCAGGGCCCATCGTCGGTGCGGTTGCGCAGGAAGTCGCGGATGCGAGCTGTCATTCCGAAGCATTCCCTATCCGGTAAGGTGAACCTCCTGTGGCGATTCGCGCAGCCGCTCGACAAAGCGGACGCGCTCTCACCACGTCGATTGCTGCCTTAGTCCGGATGAGGGAAGGACCCGTTCCGCACTGTTGGCAAAGAAGGACAAGCCTTTTCAGTCACGTCCGGCATTCGCGCCGGTGTTGCCAAAAAAGCCCGCTCCGTCGTTGCTTTAAGCCGCGTCCCCCGTTGAGCGCGGGGTGCGCCGGTTTCGCCTCCGGCTGCCGATCAGATCTCTTGAGGAGCCTTCGCTCCCCAGGCGACTGGCGGGCCTCTTGTCCCGCTGCCTACCGATCGACACACGGCCACAGGCACGTGCGAAATTGGGCAAGCGTGAAATAAGAAAATTGTTCTCCGAACGCAAGTAATTTTTTCGCGCGCGCGAAGAATCTCGTTAGCGATTTGTTGAGACGCGCTCTGAAGCGCCGCGGCGACTCACTCGCGCGTGACGAACGGCTCGATGCGCATGCCGGAGCGGATGAACGCCGCCATGATGACGATGCCGAGCACGAAGAACAGAATCTGCAGGATGTAGGTGAGGTACTCGCCGAGCCCGAACAGGTTGCCGAAGGCCCAGCCGCCGGCAAACGCCGCACCGAACACCTCTGCGGCGATCAGGATCGCGGCGGACAGCACGGTCGAGACGTTGATCCAGTTTATGCGGCGCTGGCCGCGGGGGCGATTGCTGGCGTCGAGCATGGCGCGCAATGAATACGAAAGCCTCGGGGCAATCAAGCCCGCCATTTGTGCTGGTTTGACGGGCCTTGATGGCCCATTAGATAGGGGCAAGGAGTGCCCGCACAATGAGCCAAAACAACCCGCTGCTCGCCGGCTGGACCGCGCCGTTCGGCGTGCCGCCCCTGGCGGCGATCAAGCCCGACCACTTCCCGCCGGCGTTCGAGCAGGCGCTGGCCGAGCATCGCGGCGAGATCGCCGCCGTCGCGGGCAGCCGAGCCGAGCCGGATTTTGACAACACCGTGGCGGGGCTGGAGCGGGCGGGACGACTGCTCAGTCGTGTCAGTAGTGTCTTTTATGTCCTGGCGGGCGCCGACACGAGCGATGCGATCCAGGCGATCGAGCGCGACATGGCGCCACGGCTTGCCCGCCACTGGAACGAGATCCACC
Source organism: Xanthobacteraceae bacterium (assembly GCA_049698215.1). Classification (GTDB taxonomy): domain Bacteria; phylum Pseudomonadota; class Alphaproteobacteria; order Rhizobiales; family Xanthobacteraceae; genus PALSA-894. Next base: position 2,434 of record JBAVXH010000166.1, read on the forward strand.
TCAACGAGGCGCTGTTCGCCCGGATCGATTCGCTGCACCGGCGCGCGGGCGGCCTCGACTTGACCCCGGAGCAGGCGCGCGTGCTGGAGCGCTACCACGCGCTGTTCCGCCGCGCCGGCGCTGGCCTCGATGCGACCGCCAAGGAGCGGCTGAAGGAGATCGGCGACCGGCTCGCGAGCCTCGGGACCGCGTTCGGCCAGAACGTGCTGGCCGACGAGAAGGCCTA
>JBAVXH010000167.1:0-15000 GCA_049698215.1 Xanthobacteraceae bacterium
CGGACAAGAAATTCGCCGAAGCCCTGCTGCGCGAAGGCGTCGATGCGATGCTGAGCGGCGACGTGGACACCGGCAAAACAATCCTGCGTGACTACATCAAGGCGACCGTCGGGTTTGAGAAGCTGGGCGCGGCGACCGGCGCGCCGCCGAAGAGCCTGATCCGCATGTTCGGTCCGCGCGGCAATCCGCAGGCCAGAAACCTGTTCAACGTGATCGGATACCTGCAGAAGCGTGCCGGGCTGCGGCTGCACGTCTCGCGGTAGCCCGGGGTCGCGCGCATCAGCCGCGGGGAACCCTCCCCTCATCGCCTGCGGGCTTGCCGCCTGGACCGTCATGGGCGTCGCCATCGCGCTCGCGCTGGCGGCATTGGTCGGCCTGCACTGGCTCGACCGCGCGATGGGGCTGAAGAACGATTGAAGTGGGCGGGACCGCCGCTTTTTCGCGGAACTTTTGACTCAAACACCCGGCAATTCTTAACCGCGCAGGTTGCCGTTCGTTATCCCGCTCGCACGGTGAGCGGCGCAGTTCGCGGCGCCTCGCGCTATGACGCCCCGCGAATGAAGCTAGAGCCTCGCCGAAGGGAACACGCACCGCTCCGCCGCATTAGCAGGCGATTGCGCCTCGGCGCGCGCACCGGCACGGGACAACCCGCATGACCCTGAACATCATCAGCGGCAACGACGCCAGCAATACGCTTTCCGGGGGCGGGGGCGACGACCTGATCTACGGGTTCGACCCCAACGGCGCCTTTGTGTCGGCCAACATTGCGGCAACGCGCGTCGCCTCGGGGCTGACCCAGCCGCTATTTGTGACGGCCGCGCCAGGGGATACCGGCCGGCTGTTCATCGTGGAGAAGGGCGGCGCGATCAAGATTCTCGACCTGAACACGGGGTCGGTCGTGGCCACGCCGTTTCTCAACGTGTCGGTCGATGCCTCCGGCGAGCGCGGGCTGCTCGGGCTCGCGTTCGATCCGGACTATGCGACCAACGGCTTCTTCTACATCTATCGCACGGTGACGACACCGGCCACGCACAACGTGGTCGAGCGCTACCAGGTGTCGGGCAATCCCAATGTGGCGAACGCCGGCAGCCGGCAGACGATCCTCAACCTGGACAACCTCTCCGGCGCGACCAACCACAATGCCGGATGGATCGGCTTCGGGCCTGACGGCGACCTCTATATCGCGACCGGCGACAACGCCAACAGCGCCAACGCGCAGACGCTGAGCAACCTGCTCGGCAAGATCCTGCGCATCGACGTCGAGCACGGCCTCCCCTACCAGATCCCGTCCGACAATCCGTTCGTCGGCACGCCCGGCGCGCGGCCGGAGATATTCGCGCTGGGGCTGCGCAATCCGTGGCGGGACAGTTTCGATTCAGCGAGCGGCAAGCTCTTCATCGCCGACGTCGGCGAGAGCACGATCGAGGAGGTCAACCTCGGCCAGAAAGGCGCGAACTACGGCTGGCCCAACGCCGAAGGGCCGAGCGGGAACCCCGCCTTCGTCAATCCGATCGCGTTCTACAATCACGGCGTCGGCCAGTCGATCACCGGCGGCTACGTCTACAACGGCGAAAGCGACGGGCTGAACGGACAGTATTTCTACGCCGATTTCGTCGCCCATAAGCTGTTCACGCTGCGCTTCAACGGCACCAACTGGATCAGCACGGAGCGCACGAGCCAGGTCCAAACCAACGTCGGCACGATCAACAGTCCCGCCTCGTTCGGCGAGGACGGCCGCGGCAATCTGTACATCGTCGATATCGACGGCGAGGTCTATCGGCTCACCCCCACCGTCGCGTCGTCGGACCTCGGCGATACGCTCTCGGGCGGTGCTGGCAACGACCGGCTGTTCGGCGGCGCGGGCCAGGACAATCTCGACGGCGGGACCGGCGCGGATTTCCTCAATGGCGGCGCCGGCGACGACCGCTTCGGCTACGCGCCGGGCTATGGCGCGGACACGATCTTCGGCTTCGCGGCGGGTGCCGCGACCGAGGACAAGATCGCCCTCGGCGCGTTTCAGAACGTCAGCACGTTCGCGGATGTGCTTGCGCGCGCCACGCAGGTCGGCAGCGACACGGTGATCAACTTCGGCGGCGGCGACACGCTGACATTGCGAAACGTGGCACGCAGCAGCCTGAGCGCGGACGACTTTCTGTTCGCGGGCACCAAGTCGTTGCACTGGGCCGCGAGTGTCGATGCCGGTCCGCATCCGCCCGGCTGGCTGCCCGCGGGCATCGCCGACTTCAACGGCGACGGCAGCAGCGATCTCGCCTGGTACAACGCGGGCACCAACGGCATCGACATCTGGAAACTGGCGAACGGCCAGTGGGCCGGCAGCGCCGATCCCGGCGCGCATCCGGGGGGCTATCAGCCGGCCGGCTTCGGCGATTTCAACTCCGACGGCGCGGCCGACATTCTCTGGTTCAATCCAGGCACGCGTCACGCCGATATCTGGAAGCTCGCGAACGGCCTGTGGACCGGCAGCATCGACGTCGGCACGCACCCAGCGGGCTATGCGCCGAGCGGCGTCGGCGACTTCAACGGCGACGGCACCAAGGACATCGCCTGGTACAATCCCACGACCAACGCCATCGACATCTGGAAACTCGCGGGTGGCCAATGGGCCGGCAGCGTCGATGTCGGCCCGCATCCGGCCGGCTATCAGCCGGCGCTGACCGGCGACTTTACCGGCGACGGCACCAGCGACATCGCCTGGTACAATGCCTCGAACGGCCGGCTCGATATCTGGAAGCTGTCGAACGGCCAGTGGGCCGGCAGCGTCGATGTCGGCGCGCATCCGGCCGGCTGGCAGCCGCTCGGCGCCGCGGATTTCAACATGGACGGCACCAGCGACATCGCCTGGTACAACCCGTCGACCAACAACATCGACATCTGGCTCATCAATAACAACGGCCAATGGGCCGGAAGCGTCGACCTCGGCGCGCACCCCGCGGGCTCGGTTGCGGTTGGTGTCGGCGACTTCGACCACAACGGCGTCGGCGATATCATGTGGCGCAACACGGCGAGCAACAGCATCGAGAACTGGATGCTGGCGTACAGCTAAAGCAATTCCAGCACCTCGCGCCTGCTCTTCCCGATCGAGCGACTCTCACGCGCGTCCCGCGGTGCTCCTTCAAGGGCGCTCGATTTTTTTAAACTCCTGAGCGAAAGTTCCTCAATTATAACTGTGGCTTACAGCCTGAAAAGTATTGCCATACCGTAGCGTCAGCAGTACAAAATGCCGCAGGCGCGCGGTGCGCTTGGCCGGTAGACGGCCGGACCGGGGGGAATTTTTTCAAGCGTCGCAACGTTTTGCCGTGCCCGGCTGATCCAACGCCGGAGACCTGCGCTCATTTGAGCGCAAATGGCCATTGCCGGCGAGGCGGCGCAATTCAACCGGTCCAGCTCCAAGGGAGGGATGGAGATGGCCATCAAATTCAGCTTCGTCACGCTGAACGATCCGCTGGGAAGTTCAACCTCCGCCACCGGCATCAACAACGCCGGTCAGATCGTCGGGACGTATTTTGCGAGCGGTGTCTCGCATGGATTCTTTTACGCCAACGGCATCTACACAGACGTCACCACCGCCGGGGCGCGGCCACCCGCAATGCAAAAAGATCTGCAGAGCGTCAGTACGGCCGAAGGAATCAACAATGCCGGTCAGAGGGTCGGGTCCGGCACGTTCTTCTTGACGACAATCATCCCGCCCCCACCGACCCAGCCCCCGCCCTTTAATCAGCCGACGGAGGCTTACGAAATCCTCTCGACCAAGCCCGACGGTTACATCACCGACGCGAACAACCAGTGGACGCCGCTCGTCTTTCCTGGATCGACCACACAGACCTTTGCCTTCGACATCAACAATCTCGGTCAGGTCGTCGGCTACTACACCAACAACAGCAATCCGCATGGATTCCTCTACTCGAATGGCAGCTTCACAAGCTTCGATGATCCGTTGGGCGTGAACGGCGGCAGTGGAACGTGGGCGCAGGGCATCAACGATGGCGGCCAGGTCGTCGGCTATTTTCAGGACAGCCTGCACCACACCCACGGCTTCCAGCACAGCATCGCGCCCGGCAGCGGTTATATCACGCTCGACGATCCGCTCGGCACCAACGGAACCTTCGCGACCGACATCAACAACGTCGGCCAGGTCGTCGGCTATTACGTCGATGCGCTGGGCAAGAATCATGGATTTCTGCTCAGCAATGGTGTCTACACGACGATCGACGAGCCGTTTGGCATCGGCGGCACGCAGATCTTCGGCATCAACGACAGCGGCCAGATCGTCGGCTCGTATGTAGACGCCAGTGGCACCCATGGATTCGCCACGGTGATCGTGATCGAGACGCACTGGATGGCGAGCACCGACATCGGCACGCATCCCGCGGGGGGCTGGTCGCCGCTGTCGACCGCCGACTACAACCATGACAGCACCAACGATGTGCTGTGGTTCAATTCCGCGACCAATCACCTCGACCTGTGGAAGCTCTCAAACGGCAAGTGGGCCGGCAGCGTCGATATCGGCGCGCATCCCGCCGGCTGGTTGCCGGCCGGGAGCGGTGACTTCGACCATGACGGCACGGCCGACATGCTCTGGTACAACCCGTCGAACGGCGACCTCGATTTGTGGAGGATTTCAAACGGCCAGTGGGCGGGCAGCGTGGATATCGGCTCGCATCCGCTCGGCTGGCAGCCGGTCGGCAGCGGCGATGTCAACGGTGACGGCACCAGTGACGTGGTCTGGTACAATGCGGCGACCAACGACGCCGAAATCTGGAAGATCCAGAATGGCCACTGGGCCGGGAGCGTCGATATCGGATCCCATCCCGCCGGTTGGCAGCCGATCTCCAGCGCCGACTTCACCGGTGACGGTATTGGCGACCTCCTCTGGTACAATCCGACGACGCGCGACGTCGAGCTCTGGAAGCTGTCCGACGGGCATTGGGCCGGCAGCAGCGACATCGGCGCGCATCCCGCCGGCTATGCGCCGGTCGCGGCGGGCGACTTCAACAGCGATGGCACGTCCGACATTCTCTGGTTCAACGCGACAAGCGGTAATGCCGAGATCTGGGAACTCGCAGGCGGCCACTGGAAGGCGAGCGTCGATCTCGGCTCGCATCCGGGCGGCTGGTCGCCGGCGGGCGTCGGCGACTTCAATCACGACGGCAATCTCGACATCCTCTGGCGCGACGCATCGAACCACATCGAGACGTGGCTGTTGTCGAATAGCTGATTCACGCGTGATCGAAGAGCAGACGCCGTGCTTTATGAGCGCACGGCCTAGCCAACGGTGCGGGGATCGGGTTCAACTAGGGGCTTGGGACCGATGTCCCGGCCAAGCCGGCGACTGCAAGCCGGCAAGAACCCGTTCGGTTTTTTGCTGCCGCTTTGACTCTCCATCCACAGGCAAGGATCAATTGCGATGGCGAATAATCCCCCGACGCTCTCAGGCCTCGGAGACACGGCGTCCTACACCGAGAACGGCGCGGCCGTTGTTCTCGACGCGAACGGCAACGCCTCGGTCAGCGACGCGGAGCTCAATCCTCCGTCGAACTTTGGCGGCGCGAGGCTGATGCTCGCGCGGCAGGGCGGTGCCGTTCCGGACGATGTCTTCAGCGGCAACGGCACCGCCGCCGGACAGCTCGATCTCACCCACAGCAATGGACTGGGCGAGAACGTCTCGCTCGATGGCGGGTCGAGCTTCATCGGCACCTTCAGCCAACCGGGCGACGGCACGTTCGCGATCACGTTCAACAGCAATGCGTCGCGCAGCAACATCGACTCGGTGCTGCGCCAGATCAGTTACGCCAACACGAACGACAATCCGCCCACGTCGGTCACGATCGATTTCACCTTCGACGACGGCAACGGGCTGCCGGGTGGCCAGGACCAGGGCTCCGGCGCGATGCCGGGTACCGCGACGGGCAGCGTGACGGTCAACATCACGCCGACGAACGATGCGCCGCAACTGATCAACGTCGCGCCATCGGCGGCCTACGTGACCGGCACGTCCGGCGTCGTCCTGTCATCGGGGCTCGGCGCGTTCGACGTCGATACTCCCTCTCTTGCCGGCGCGACCATCCAGATCGTGAGCGGCTTCCTGGCGGGCGACCAGCTATTCGTCAATCTTGCGACCGACGCCGGTACTGGGCACTTGAAGACTCCGGACGGAGTCGTAACGGGCATTTCCGCGAGTTATACAGCTGGTACGCTCACGCTATCCGGCTCGTCCTCAATCCAGGACTATCAGGCCGTCCTCGACGCGATCTCCTACAAGTCGACCGCCGCGGACCCGACTAGCGGCGGCTCCAATTCACACCGGACCATCACCTGGACGGTCAACGACGGCTCGCTCAACAGCCAGCCGCCGAACACCGATCCGGACAACCTGGTCAACGCGACGATTCTGAACTTCCCGGCAGCGCCGGTTCTCGACCTCGACGCGAGCGCAGCCGGCACCGGCTTCACCACCACCTACAACGAGAACGCCGCGCCGATCGCGATCGCCGACACCGACGTGTCGCTTTCCTATTCCGATGGCGCAACGGTAACGTCGGCATCCGTCGTGCTGACCAATGCCGCCACCGGCGACAGCCTGTCGATCGCAGGGACGCTCCCCGGCGGCATCGCGAGCTCCATCGACACCTCGGTTGGCGGCCAGATCACGCTGCTGCTGTCCGGTTCAGCCTCCCTTGCCAATTACCAGACCGCGCTCGGCCAGATCCGGTTCGTCAATTCGAGTGACAATCCGAATACCACCGATCGCGACATCACGGTCCTCGTGTCGGCCGGCGAGGTCAGCAGCAATGTCGCGCACGCAATCGTGCATGTGATCGCCGTCAACGACGCGCCGGTGATCGCGTCGAACGGCGGCGGCGACACCGCGACTGTATCGATCCCCGAGAACACCACCGTGGTGACGACGGTAGTGGCGACCGATCCAGATTCGCCGCTCACCTATTCGATCGCCGGCGGAAGCGACGCGGGAAAATTCCAGATCAATTCCTCGAGCGGAGCCTTGTCGTTCATCACGGCGCCGGATTTCGAAATCCCCGGCGACTCAGACCACAACAACACCTATGTGGTGCAGGTCCGCGCTTCGGATGGCACCCTGGCCGACACGCAGACGATCACGGTGTCGGTCGGCGACGCGAGCGACCCGTTGCCGACAGTGCATTGGACGCGAAGCCTCGATGTTGGGCCGCATCCGGCGGGTTGGCTGCCGGGAGGCATCGGCGACTTCAACGGGGACGCGACCAGCGATCTTGCCTGGTTCAACTCAACGACCGGCAATGTCGATATCTGGAAGCTGTCGAACGGCCAGTGGGCCGGCAGCGCCGATGTCGGCGCGCATCCGGGGGGCTATCAGCCGGCCGGCTTCGGCGATTTCAACGCCGACGGCACCAGCGACGTGCTGTGGTTCAATGCCACCACACGCGATGCCGAAGTCTGGAAAATTGCGAATGGACAGTGGGCGGGGAGCGTCGACATCGGCACGCACCCGGCGGGGTATTCGCCGAGCGGCGTGGGGGATTTCAACCACGATGGCACCAGTGACGTGCTCTGGTACAACGCCTCGACCCGCGATGCCGAAATCTGGACGATCTCGAATGGCCAGTGGGCGGGCAGTGTCGACGTTGGAACGCACCCCGCGGGCTATCAGCCCGCGCTCACCGGCGACTTCAACGGCGACGGGACGAGCGACATCGCCTGGTACAATTCGGCGAGCGGAAAAGTCGATATCTGGAAGCTCTCGAACGGCCAGTGGGCTGGGAGTGTCGATCTCGGAGCGCATCCGGCCGGCTGGCAGCCGCTCGGCGCCGCCGACTTCAATCTGGACGGCACTGCCGACATCGCCTGGTACAACCCGTCGACCAACAACATCGACATCTGGCTGATCAACAACGGCCAGTGGGCCGGCAGCGTCGATCTCGGCTCGCACCCGGCGGGCTCGGTCGCGGTCGGCGTCGGCGATTTCGACCACAATGGCGTCGGCGACATCATGTGGCGCAACACGGCGAGCAACAGCATCGAGAACTGGATGCTGGCGTATAGCTGACGCCTCAGCTTTTGTTTGGGCCATGATCTTGTCCGAAAACCGGTATCCACTTTTCGGGATCATGCCCTGGCGAGCTGAAAGCGCTCGAAGCGATCGAGCTCGCTCTCGATCTTCTGCCGCAGCGCCGCGCGGCGATCTTTGCGCAGCCATGTCCATTTCTGGATGAGCAGCTTGCCGCGCTCGCGATCGGTCTTGAGGTCGAGCACGGCGACGATCGCGTCGCCGATCAGCACCGGCTGCGCGAAGTAGCCGAACACGCGCTTCTCCTTCGGCACGTAGGCCTCGAAGCGGTGCTCGTAGTCGAAGATCGCCGCAAGCCGCTTGCGCTGAATCACCAGCGGATCGAACGGATTGAGAATGTGCACGATGTCGGCAACGGGCGCGAGCGCAGCCTCGAGCATTTCCGGCGCGACCCAATGCTCACGCCTCGCGCCTTCGAGCGCGACAGGCACGAGCTCCTTGCGCCGCACGCGCGCGCCGATCAGCTTGGCGATCGCGGCCTTGCGCGGCGCATCGAGATGGCAGATCGAGTCGAGGCTCACCACGCCCTGCGCGCGCAGCGCGCGGTCGGTGAGATAGGCCATGCGCTCGCTTTCGGAGGCGGCCTTGGGCAGACGCTCCCAGCCGAAATGCCGCGTGGTGAGCTCGTAGGTCTTCAGCATGCCCTCGCGCTGGCTCACCGTGAGAATGCCGCGGAAGAACGCAAGCTGCAGCGCGCGCTTGCTTGGCTTGCGGCTCGCCCATTCGTGAATCTTCTCGACCAGCACGTCGTCGTCGATGTCGCGGATGGTGAGCGGCCCGTTGCGGCGGATGCGGCCGAGCACCTTGCGCAGATCGCCCGGCTTCACCAGCGAGAAGGTCAGGCTCCGCCCGCCGTCCTCGCTCTTCATGGCGCGCGTGAAGAAGCGGATGTCGGCGGTCGGGACGTAGGAAAGCGCGTGCGTCCAGTATTCGAACACGCTCCTGTCGACCGACTGCGCCTGGCGCAGGTGCTCGCGCCGGTAGTCCGGAATGCGCGTGTAGAGGATCTGGTGGTGGCAGCGCTCGACCACGTTGATGGTGTCGATCTGCACGTAGCCGAGATGCGCAACGGCCGCCGGGGTCGCGGGCGCGCCCGCGCCGAAGGGCGCGGCTTCATCGAGCCGCTGTGCGTTGAGCCAGATGCGCCGAGCTTGAGCCTTCGGAAGAGCGACCGGTTTGACGGGCATGCTGAAGGATCAGAAAAATCCGAGCGATTCGCAGCCCGTGCCGGCCTTGAAGCTGCTCTTCCAGGTACGCGACGGAATGTCGATCACATGCACCGTGCCGTCGCCCTGGCAGCCGACGAAGAGCTCAGTCCCCCGGAACGCCATGTCCATCGGCTGGCTGCCGACCGCAATCGCGGTCTGGCTCTGGAATGCGGGGTCGATCAGGCTGACCATCCCGCAGCTGACGGCGCTCACGGCGAGCAGGCTGAAATCGTCGCGGTAGCGCGCGATCTGCGCGGCTTTCGGTACGCCCTGCAGCGGCACGGTGCGGATGCTCTCGGTGACGGCATCGATGAGAAACAGGTTCGGCTCCGCGTCGTCGACCGCAATGATGGTGCGGCCGTCGGCCGAGATCGCGATGCCGGCGAGCGGATGCGGCGTTATTATCTTGCCGATGAGCTTGCGCTTCGGGAGATCGATCACCGAGATCGCCGCGTCCTCCTCGTTCTCGGTGTAGAGGCGCTGCCCGTCCGGCGAAATGATCAGCCGGTGCGCATTGGTCGACCCGGCTTCGATCGCGTCGACAACCGTGTTCGTCGCGGGATCGATGATCGCCACCACCGCGCTGTTCTCGCAGGTGATGTAGATCAGGCCGTCCGGCCCGAGCTTGAGCGTATGCGGCGCGATGAGCGGGCGCAGGTCGATGTCGGCGACGCGCCCCCGCTTGTGCAGGTCGATGACGTGCAGCGTGTGGCCGGGATTGGGATTGCGGCCATGGATGCCGTCGCCGAAAATCGGCACATAGGCGCGGCCGATGTCCGGCAACACGAGCAGCTCATGCACGGTGCGCTGGAAGCCGTCGAGCACGGTCTCGGTCTGGTAGGTCGCGGGATTGAGGAACAGGACCTTCCCGCCCATCTTGTCGACCGCGATCAGGCCGCGTGAGGACATCACTCCCCTCTCCGCTCGTCCCCGCGAAAGCGGGGACCCAGAGCCAGGAAAAGAAGGAACTGGATTCCCGCTTGCGCGGGAATGAGCGGAGTATGCGGATCGGCTCTCACGCCAGCAGCGCCGCGATGGCCTTGCCGCATTCGATGGTGTTGGCCGGCCCGCCGAGGTCGCGCGTGCGGGTTTTCTGCTCGGCCAGCACCTGCTCGATCGCCTTCACGATCGCGTCCGCGGCTTCGCTCTCGCCGAGATGGTCGAGCATCATGGCGGCCGACCAGATCTGCCCGATCGGATTGGCGATGCCCTGCCCTGCGATGTCCGGCGCGGAGCCGTGCACCGGCTCGAACACGGAGGGGTACTTGCGCTCCGGATTGATATTGCCGCCGGGCGCGATGCCGATGGTGCCGGTGCAGGCGGGTCCGAGATCGGACAGGATGTCGCCGAACAGATTCGACGCGACCACCACGTTGAAGCGGTCCGGCTTGAGCACGAACAGCGCCGAGAGGATGTCGATGTGGTACTTGTCCCACTTCACGTCCGGGAAGCTCTTCGCCATCGCCTCCACGCGCTCGTCCCAGTAGGGCATGGTGATCGCGATGCCGTTCGACTTGGTCGCCGAGGTGAGGTGCTTCTTCGGCGTCTTCTGCGCGAGCTCGAACGCGAACTTGAGCACGCGGTCGACGCCAACCCGGCTCATCACGGTTTCCTGCACGACGACCTCGCGCTCGGTGCCGCCGAACATGCGCCCGCCGATCGCCGAATACTCGCCTTCGGTGTTCTCGCGCACCACCCAGAAATCGATGTCGCCGGGCTTGCGGCCCGCGAGCGGTGACGGCACGCCCGGCATCAGCCGCACCGGACGCAGGTTGACGTACTGGTCGAACTCGCGGCGGAACAGGATCAGTGAGCCCCACAGCGAGATGTGGTCCGGGATCTTGGCCGGCCAGCCGACCGCGCCGAAGAAGATCGCGTCATGGCCGCCGATCTTCTCCTTCCAGTCCTCCGGCATCATGCGGTCGTGCTTGGCGTAGTAGTCGTAAGAGGCGAAGTCGAACCAGTCCTGCCGCACCTCGAAGCCGAACTTCTTGCCCACCGCCTCGAGCGCGCGCACGCCCTCCGGCACGACCTCCTTGCCGATGCCGTCGCCCGGAATGACGGCGACGCGATAGACGCGATTGGTGTTGGGCATGGGGGACTCGCTCAATGACGCTGTCACGATACGTCATTCGAGAGCAAAAGCGCCGGCTCACGTCAACAAGAAGCGCAGTCGCTGCCGGACGAGTGGCGTCCCGGTCAATACACCGCGCTCAACGAGGCCGTGGCCGAGCTGGGAATGCCCAGGGTCGTAGCGGCCTGGCTCCACCACAGCGCGGTGACCTTTTGCGCCTTGTCCGTCAGAGGAACCGCGGCAATCAGTGTCATCGGCGCATGGATCCTCGCGGGAGACACATACAAGCCCGGCTTCGTCGGGAAGGCGTATTGGACATAGTGGGGCAAGCGGGTTCCGTCGACCACAATGGCGAACCCAGCCGAGATCTCGCCCTGTGTCTTATCGGGCATCGTCATGATGGATTCGGGCACGTTCAGGGTAACGAGGGCCTGCTCCCCAGAGGCGCGCGGGAGCGTCAGCTCAAGACCTGGAATGGGGTGCTGGCCTGAGCCGCCCGTAATGCTCAGGCTTCCCGACGTCTGCGCAAACAAAACCCCCATGGCAACGCTCCCTCCGGTGTATTTTGTGCATCAAACAACAGAAGGGTGTGTCGTACAAGAGTATTGATGTACCGCTCGCGCCGCGTCAGGCGAGGCGCCGGGACCGTCACGGCATCGCGGCGAGAGGCGGCACGCCCGCGACTTGCTGGAGCCGCTCGTCGGCGTCGTAGGTGCCGGTAACGATCTGCGGACAGCGCAGGCACGCGGCGCGGCCTTCCTGGCGGAACCAGCGGCACTCGGGCCGGATGTTGCAGGCCGGAAGGCTGTCGACCGCCTCGGGAAGCATCGTGGCAATGCGCACCGCCAGCTGGCAGCGCGTGCCATCGAAGTGGGTGCACTTCGTCTCCTCGCAGCGCGCGGAGAGGCGGAACACCTGCGACACCGCGACCGGCGCCGCCATCGCCAGCACCTCGGGCGTCACCGGCATCGGCGCATCGAGATAGGCGAGGCGAGGCTCCTCGGCGTCGCGCATCACGACGCCGAGCACCTGCACGTCGCCCATGCCGGGCTGCGCGCTCGGACACATCAACGGTTTGTCGGCGCTGCGCGCCACGGAACGCTACTCTTTGATAATCATGTCAGACGGCGACGCGAAGCCGATGGTGGTGAGACCGCCAAAGGTCTCGATCACCGCGCCCGGTTTGCCGCCCTGGTCAATGCCGGTCACCTCGCCGGCGATGTGCTTGAACACGTCGGCCGCGATGCGCTGCGTCTCGCCGTGGGTCAGCTGGCCATCGACGTTGCGGACCACGAACCCGCACCACCACGGGGGAAAGAAACCGAAGATGAAAGGCGGCTTCAGGAATTTCCCGTGCTGCTGCTCGACGACTCTGGCGACGGCCTTCTGGGTCGCTGCGGTCAGCTCTTTGACGGAAAGCGATCTTGGGTCAGCCATGACGATCTCCCGCAATGGAGGAACATGCTACCACCAAGTAAGGTCAAGATTGTTTCACAACCTTCGGCATCTGTCGAGCGAAGTCCCCGAGCGGTAGCGTCTCAGTTTGAAATTTGCGTAGCCCCTGGTTCCAACGTGATTGAAGTCCGCCCAGCAAGAGGCGAAGACGTTCCCGCCGTCGCGCGCGTGCACGCAAAGGCGGATTGGGAAACCTATGCGCCATTATTCGGTGCGCGTGCGTATGCGTTGGATGTGGCCACCCTGGAACAGCGATGGGAGCGTGCGTTGAGCGAGGGCGGTTTGGTGTTCTTTGCGACCAATGGAGACGACATCCTGGGCTTGGCACATGCGCATGCAGACCGTATCGAAGCGCTCTACCTTCTGGCCGCCTATCGCCGACGCGGAATTGGCAAGATGCTGTTATCGGAGCTATTGCGTGGCTTGAATGGACGCGGCATCGCGGAGGTGCATCTCGATGTCATTGCCATCAATGCCGACGCGATTGCGTTCTATCGCGCACAAGGCGCGCGGGAGGTAGGCCGCCGCGTGAACCATGACTCCCGAGGAGACGTGGAGGACTTGCTCTTTGTAATTGCCACCGCGCCCATGTGCCATCAAAATTCAAACTGAGACGATCCCGGCCAATCCCGGGTGGTGGCGTTTGCGCTATAATACCGCTCAGTTTGAATTTAATCCCCCGACAGCCCAGTAGCCGAGCGCCAAAACTGCAAGCGGCGGAAGAAGCATCCAAGCCCACGCGTAGGCGGCTGCGTTTGCGAAACTGCCTGCGCTCAACGCTCCGTGCGTGGGCCGATCCGCACTTCGGCCCGAGGTGGATTGGCGCGCACAAAGACTTTCGCGGCGGACGGGTCGCCCAGGACGGCTGTATCCAACGTACAGGCGTCCAAGAATTTCGGCTCTTTCACGCCGGCCTTCGTACAGATTGCGCGTGCGCGCTTGTAAACCTTCGGATCGAGATCCTGCGCGTAGAACGGCTTGTCGGGAACACCACTTTCCGGTGGTTTGTCGCCGCAGACCTTGGTCAGCAGCGACTCGCCATCGGGAACCCGCCAGCTCTCGCCGTAGCGCTGGTAGAGATCGGTAAAGGAAATCGGCCGCGACAACACGGCTCCGCCGCGCGCCGCAAGATCGTCCGCGCCGGTGTTTCCATTGACGTTCCCCAACAGGCCGCGCACCCTGGCCACCGGCGTTCGCCTGCCCAGGCCTACAGATACGTTGATCCAGCCGTTGTTGAGCTCGGCCCGAACATTCGCGCCGTCGATGCGGGTGAAAACATACGTATTGCCGTTCCGAACGACGTCCACGTCCGGCAGCGAAAGCGATTGACGATTCCCGAGATCAGTTGGCTTGCCGTCAACGATGAAACGGGTCGGCTCGAGACAAAGGCCGAGTTGAGTCTTGCCGATCTGCATCGCGACCGCCTTGTTGACCGACGCGTTCGGCCACGTCGGCGCACCCGACTTCTGGCGGGTCTGAACGACGAACTCCGCATCGGTTTCCGCAAGCAGAAAGTCGCCCGACGCCTGAAAATCGAACAGCAGACCATTGAAGTTCGTCAGATGGGTGTCGCCGATGCTGGTCCCCCCGGAGCACATCGATGTCGCACCCGGATTACTGCTTTGCCAAAACACGACGGCCGGCGACGCGCCGCCATACGGACAGCAGGGCGGGACCAAGGTCAGGCTGTTGGTTTCGCCTGTGAAGCTCGCGGCAGTGCAGGTAGGAGCAGTTGTCGTGCCGTCGTTGACGGCGATCCTGACCGCCATGCGCGAGCCGGCGTTGAAGACGGCCTGGGTGCTATTGCCGTCGCCAAAGATGTTGAACTCGGCCTCGCGCCAGGACCCCGCCGCATTGAGCACGTTGTCGTTCGCCGAGATCGCGTAACTGGCGCCGCCGTTCGAGAATGTGACCGTATCCATACCGCCGGATACGACCGAGCCGGTCAGGCTGAGCTGCCCGAGATTGGCGATCGGTATGAAGGTTGGAACACTCGCGGCATTGGCGCTGTTCCGGTAGCAGTGCGGCGCCGACGTCATCCATCCGGCCGGGCATGCCACCGTCGTCCCGTAGCCGACGAGCCAGTACTGCATGAAGACGAAACCCTGCGCCGAGTAGATGAATTGCTGCCAGCCCTGGCAGCCCGCGGCTGCACCCGTGCAGAGAGCATGCGTGAAAGG
>JBAVXH010000168.1:0-2315 GCA_049698215.1 Xanthobacteraceae bacterium
CGGACAAGAAATTCGCCGAAGCCCTGCTGCGCGAAGGCGTCGATGCGATGCTGAGCGGCGACGTGGACACCGGCAAAACAATCCTGCGTGACTACATCAAGGCGACCGTCGGGTTTGAGAAGCTGGGAGCGGCGACCGGCGCGCCGCCGAAGAGCTTGATCCGCATGTTCGGTCCGCGCGGCAATCCGCAGGCCAGGAACCTGTTCAGCGTGATCGGATACCTGCAGAAGCGTGCCGGGCTGCGGCTGCACGTCTCGCGGTAGCCCGGGGTCGCGCCCATCCACCGCGGGGAACCCTCCCCTCATCGGCTGAACGAAGATATGTATTGTATAAAAAGGTCATAAATTTTGGATTGCTCCAACGCTTCGTAGAAGGGGTCACGCAGCTTTGCTTCAAGCAGCAAGTGCTGTTTCTCGCTTATCCAAGCGTCCTCATCCAATCCAAATTCGGCGCCTAGGTCATCTAAGTGATCACCGCTGCATACGTTTAGAAACTTGTCTTGAAAATAAAGACTCAATACCTTCGCCTTCATCATCTGAGCGAGCGGATTTCTGTCTATCGCCTCGAAATCAAGCGCCGGACCAGCTTCGACCAACTCAAGGAGATGAGTTTTCAACCAGTCGAACGCTTCCTTTGGGGAGGTTCCGGCTCGCTTGACAAATCGATAGCGTGGCGTTCGATTATTTTTCGTGACGCCATAATAGATGCCAAACTTAAAAGCCGTCGAGCCGAGGGTGTTCGCCCACGGTTTAGTTCGATGCTCCAAATAGTCGCAGAAAGTAGGCTGGCGCTTACCGATCACATACTCGTCAAGCGTCATGCGGCTCAATGCGTCAAGCGGAAACGCGTTTAGGAATGCCCCCCTTGTCTGGTTGGCACGGTCTTCATAGGACGTTTCGAAGGCACTATCGAAGTCTGCCAGTCCCGCTTGTAACTCGGTGGGTAACATCGAAGCCTCGACGCTAGCTCAATTCAACCTAGACCTGCGACTTTCAGGAACTAATGAAATCTCAGTTTGTACGCGGCAACTCGGCTAATCAACAGTTCCCATCCGCTAACCAGTATCTCCTAGGCGCGCAGGGTTGTTTCGCCCCAACCCCCTAGCCCCTTGCCATCCCGCCGACTCGGCGCACCATTCGCCGCATGTCCGAATCATGGAGCCGGCGCCGCATCGCGTGACGCATCAAGGACGACGCGGCGAAGAAGACGCAGGCGCACGCCGGCAGCCTCGCCTGCGCGGCGTGGAACGAGCGCATGCGGCTGCTCGGCGGGCCGGCGCTCCTCATCCACCGATCGGGAGCCGCCGTCTGCGTACGCGGAAGTGATCGACGACGAGGATGCTCCCAGAGATGTCCGCTTCCGTCATCGCAGCAAGAACCTCACCCATCCGCGCGATCACGGCGGCGTCACTCCAATCGCCCTCGCGAAACAAGATGACGCTCGGCTCCGTGGCTTGAGCGAGCGTGAGCAGGCGCGGGTAATCGAGATCAACGGTGATGACGGTTCGTCCCTCCTGCTTTGCGCGCGCCATGATCGCAACATCGGATTCACGCGCGAGTCCAACTTCGGCCGCGTGCACGGCATCGTGCCCGCGTCCGACAAGCCATGCCGCCAGCACCGGCGACAGCGGCATGTCGACCAGGAACCTCACTTGGCGGGAAAGGGCAGCTCGACCGTCTCGTCTTCCGCGAGGAAGGCGGCATAGCGAAGCGCCTCGTCAATGTCGCCGGATTCGAGATAGGGGTAGGACTTGAGGATCGCCTCGCGTGTCTCGCCCGCCGCCATCAGGCCAAGCAGCCGTGCGACCGGAAATCGCAGCCCGCGAATGCAGGGCTTGCCGGTGCATACCGCCGGATCGATCGTGATGCGCGTAAACGTCATGTCGCTAAAGTAGCCTGCCGGTACGCGGATCGCCAGTGGGCCGCGCGGACGGCACTACATCAGTCGGCCGCTTGCCTTTGAGCCAGAGTAACCTATATGTTACCCATGCGCGATGGCTGAAGTCCGCTACTACGTCGCCGCGAGCGGCGCGGAGCCATTCGCCGAGTGGTTCGTCGGACTTGATGCTGTCGCTCGCGCAAAAGTAACCCGGGCGATCGCCCGAATGGAGCAGGGCAACTTCTCCAACACAAAAGGAGTTGGCGAGGGTGTGCTCGAGTACCGGATCGATTTCGGACCGGGCTATCGAATCTACTTCGGGCGCGATGGCGACACGCTAGTGATCCTCCTGACCGGAGGAACGAAGAAACGCCAGCAGCGCGACATCGACGCGGCGCATGCGTACTGGCGCGACTACAAGCAGAGCAAACGCGCAC
>JBAVXH010000169.1:0-2530 GCA_049698215.1 Xanthobacteraceae bacterium
GTGTAGCCCCAGGCGCCGAGTGCCGTGGTGACGAGCGCCGCCACCACGATGATCGCGGCGCGGCGCCAGTCGATCAGGTGGCGGAAGGCGAAGGCGCGGCTCGTGTTGGTGAACAGCGCCGAGATCGCGATGATCGGCACCACCGGCTCGGCGCCGACGATCGGCACCAGCACCAGCGGCATCAGCGCGCCGGTGCCGTAGCCGGCGACCCCGCCGATGATCGAGGCGACGACCGCCATTCCGGCGATCAGCAACAGTTCGGTGAGGGAAAGATCGGCGAGGGCGGCGAGCACTGATTTGGCTTTCGTCATGCCCGGCCTTGTGCCGGGCATCCACGTCTTTGACACACATCAAGCAAGACGTGGGTGGCCGGGACAAGCCCGGCCATGACGGGGTGTCGATTAATCCGCCGTCGGCAGGCGCCGCATCGTAAACTCGATGCGCCCGTCGGAGAGTTCGCGCCAGCTCTCGATCTCGGTCATGTAGGCGGGCTTGGGATAGCGGCGGAACACCTCGCGCGCCTTCGCCCGCGCCTCTTCGCGCGGCAGCGCGAAGGTCTCGCGCCGGAACGCGTCGTTTTCGGCGCGCTTGCGCAGCGACTGGGCGGATTTTGCCGCGATATCGGCGGGAGTGCGGGTACGCATTAACGCTGTCCGGTCGGGCGAGATACCGACGATACAATTTCAACACGCGCAATACGAGCCCGTTCCGAACCGCGCCGGTCGGGGGCACGACAAATCGGTTCCAGGCAGCGAATTCAAAAAGGAAATTGCCGTGCAGACCGACAACAACGCGCCGACCGCAACCGACGTTGCGCTGGTGCGCCGTACTTTCGATCTCGTCGTGCCCATCGCGGGGGTCGCCGCCGACTTGTTCTACGAGCGGCTGTTCTACATGGCGCCGAGCCTGCGCGGCATGTTCCCCGCGGACATGCGCGACCAGAAGCGCAAGCTGATGATGATGATCGCGATGGCGGTGAACGGGCTTGCCGATCTCGACACGCTGGCGCCGCAGCTCATGCAGCTTGGCGCGCGCCACGCCGGCTACGGCGTGAAGGACTATCACTACAAGACGGTCGGCGAGGCGCTGATCTGGACGCTCGAGCGCGGACTGGCCGATCAATTCACGCCGGACGTGGAGCGCGCCTGGGTGCGCGTCTATCTGCTGATCGCCGCCACCATGCAGGCGGGCGCCGACGAAGTCGCCACCATGCAGGCGGCGGAGTAGGACTTCGTCATTCCGGGGCGCCGCCTTAAGCGCGTTTACGCGCGTCTGCGACGCGCTATGGCGGCGAGCCCGGAATCCATAACCACGACTGGTTCTTGAGCCGCATTGCTTGTGGTTATGGATTCCGGCCCTCGCTCCGCTCGGCCGGAATGACAAACTAACCCCCGAGCGCATCGTTGACGATCTCGTTCAGGGCGCGCTGATCCATCGGAAACCCCCGCTCGACCCAAGCCCGCTGGGCGCGCGCCAAGGCCGCACCGAGCGATGGGCCTTTCTCGACCCCGCGCGCGATGAAATCCGCGGCCTTGAGCGGAAACACGGGCGCGCTCCAGCGCTCCGGCAATGTAGCGAGATCGCGCCACGCCTTATCATGCGGGCTCGCGTCCGAACGCGACCAGGCGAGCAGCGCGCGATCCCGGAATTGCTCCGCGCCAATAGCGTAGATGAGTTCGCGCGCGCCCCGTTCGCCGATGTGTGGATTCACGAGCCAAAAATGGTCCGACATGGCGATGATCTTGTCTCGCTCGATGTTCGAGAGGCGTAAACGTTGCCCGAGCAGCGCGAGATCTTCGGCGGGCCACACGCCCAGAGCCGCAAGCCGCCGCGCAGAGTCTGGTGGCAATCCGCATGCTGCTTCGATATTCGACATCTTTGTAAAAGCCTCGATGTCGGATCGACCTTGGAGAACAGGCGCAAGCAGGCCGGCGTCCGCCATGGCTGAGAAAGCAGCCGCCGCACGCGGCGCGAGCAGCAGCTTTGTCAGCTCCATGTGGATGCGTTCGGGCGAGAGCCGCGCGAGGCCATCGCGCTGCGCGATCGCGGCGCGAAGTCCTGCGGCGTCGAGGTCGCCCTCGCCGTAATACGCATGGAAGCGGAAGAAGCGCAGGATGCGCAGGTAATCCTCCGCGATGCGCGTCGCCGCATCGCCGATGAAGCGCACGCGCCGCGCTTTCAGATCCGCGACCCCGCCGACATCGTCGTGCAGTTTGCCGTCCGGCGAGAGCGAGAGCCCGTTCATGGTGAAGTCGCGCCGCTGCGCATCGCGCGTCCAGTCGCGCCCGAATTTCACCGTCGCGTGGCGGCCGAACGTCTCGACGTCCTCGCGCAGGGTCGTCACCTCGAACGGGCGGCCGGCGGCCACCACCGTGACGGTGCCATGGTCGACGCCGGTCGGCACCGCCTTGAAGCCGGCGGCGCGCGCACGCTCGATCACGGTGTCGGGCACCGCCGTGGTGGCGATGTCTATCTCGTCGGGGGTCTGGCCGAACATGGCGTTGCGCACCGCGCCGCCGACCACGCGCGC
>JBAVXH010000170.1:0-6630 GCA_049698215.1 Xanthobacteraceae bacterium
GGCGATGCGCCAGTTTTCCGGCGCGCTCGGCGGCCGCGCGGACGCCTGGCGGAGCGCCCTGATCGAGGCGCTGGCGCTGATCGAGGCGCGCATCGATTTTTCCGACCAGGACGTGCCCGACGATCTCGTTTCTCCCGCGCTTCATGTTGCGCGGCAACTGGTTGAAGAGACTGAGAAAACGCTCGCGGACGAACATCGTGGCGAGCGGCTGCGCGAGGGGCTGACGGTCGCGATCGCGGGCCCGCCGAACGCCGGCAAGTCGAGCCTGCTCAATCGCCTGGCGCGGCGCGAGGCCGCGATCGTGTCGCCCTACGCTGGAACCACGCGCGATGTGATCGAGGTGCATCTCGACTTGGGCGGCTATCCGGTGACGCTGCTCGACACGGCCGGGGTGCGCGAGAGCGATGATCCGGTCGAGCAGGAGGGCGTGCGCCGCGCGCGGGCCCGGGCCGAGGCCGCGGACCTGGTGCTGTGGGTGGTGGAGGCGGGGGTGCCACGTCCGGTCGGGCGGGCAAAGGCGCGAAGCGACGCGCCCGCCATGGCAGGAAATAGTAAAGTGAAGAAACAGTGGATCATTCATAACAAGATTGACTTATCTACTCAGGGAGCACAACTGGGGCATCAGACAAGCCAATATGCAATTTCTGCGCTGACCGGACAGGGAGTCGAGCGGCTGGTGGCCGACCTGGCCGATTTCGTCAGCGATGCGCTGAGCACCGGCGAACCCGCGCTGGTCACCCGCGAGCGCCACCGTGTTGCATTGCGGGAAACGGCGGATGCGCTGACCCGCGCGTTGGCGGTTGGCAGGTCCGGCCAGGAGGAGCTGATCGCCGAGGAACTGCGCCTCGCCGCCCGAGCGCTCGGCCGCCTCACCGGCCGGGTGGACGTCGAGGATGTGCTCGACGTGATCTTCCGCGACTTCTGCATCGGGAAGTAATCCATGGACTGTTTCACGTGAAACATTCGGGACAACCGGGAAACATTGGGGACAATCTTGAACGGCCGTCTTTAGCTTGTTGGTCAACGTGACCTTCGGTAAAAGCTGCGCCGTGCGCACACAATTCGACGTCATCGTGATCGGCGGCGGCCACGCCGGGTGTGAGGCGGCGGCTGCGGCTGCGCGGATCGGCGGCAGAACCGCGCTGATCACGCACCGCTTTGCCACCATCGGCGCCATGTCCTGCAATCCGGCGATCGGCGGGTTGGGCAAGGGCCATCTGGTGCGCGAAATCGATGCGCTGGACGGCCTCATGGGCGTGGCGGCGGACGCGGGCGGCATTCAGTTCCGCATGCTCAATCGCCGCAAAGGTCCGGCGGTCCGGGGCCCGCGCGCCCAGGCCGACCGCAAGCTTTATGCAGCGGCGATGCAGCGCGCGATCCGCGAGACCGCCAATCTCACGGTGATCGAGGCGGAGGTCGACGATCTCACAACCGGCGACGGCGCGGTGACCGGGGTCCGGCTGGCCGATGGCCGCGAGCTTGCCTGCGGTGCCGCGGTGCTCACCACGGGCACGTTCCTGCGTGGCCTCATCCACATCGGCGAACGGCAGACGCCCGCCGGCCGGGTCGGCGAAGCACCGGCGATCGGGCTGTCGCTGACTTTGGAGCGGCTTGGCTTCGCGCTGGGACGGCTCAAGACCGGCACCCCGCCACGGCTCGACGGCAAGACGATCGACTGGGCGGCGGTCGAAATGCAGCCCGGCGACGAGCCGCCCGAGCCGTTCTCAACGCTCACCGACCGCATCACCACGCCGCAGATCCAGTGCGGGATCACGCGCACCACGGCCGCCACGCACGAGATCATCCGCGCCAACGTACACCGGTCGCCGATGTATTCCGGGCAGATCGCCAGCCGCGGGCCGCGCTATTGCCCCTCGATCGAGGACAAGATCGTGCGCTTCGGGGAGCGCGACGGGCATCAGATTTTCCTGGAGCCGGAGGGCCTCGACGACACCACCGTGTATCCGAACGGCATTTCCACCTCGCTGCCCGAAGAGGTGCAGCGCGCGCTGGTCGCGACCATTCCGGGGCTGGAGAAGGCCCGGCTGGTGCGGCCCGGCTACGCCATCGAATACGACCACGTGGATCCGCGCGAGCTGCGGGCCACACTGGAGACAAAACGTCTCCGCGGCCTGTTCCTGGCTGGACAGATCAACGGCACGACCGGCTACGAAGAGGCTGCAGCCCAAGGGCTGGTCGCGGGCCTCAACGCGGCCGCGCGGGCAGGGGGCTCGGCAGAAATCGTGTTCGACCGGTCCGAGGGCTACCTCGGCGTGATGATCGACGATCTGGTCACGCGCGGCGTCAGCGAGCCGTACCGCATGTTCACGTCGCGCGCCGAATATCGGCTGACCTTGCGCGCCGACAATGCCGATCAGCGGCTGACCGGGAAGGGCATTACCATCGGCTGCGTCGGGCCGGCGCGGGCGGCGCATTTCCGTGCGAAAATGGATGTCCTGGAGGCGGGGCGGCGTTTGGCCCGGTCCTTGTCGGTCACTCCCAACGAGGCCGAACGCCATGGCCTCGCACTCAAGAAGGACGGCCAGCGGCGCAGCGCGATCGACATCCTGTCGTATCCCAACATCGGCATGGCCGACGTCAGCCGCGTCTGGCCGCAACTCGCCGAAATCCCCGACAGCATCGCGCAGCAAATCGAAATCGACGCCAAGTATGCGGTCTATCTCGACCGGCAGGCCGCCGATGTCGCGGCGTACCGGCGTGACGAAGGCCTGGAGCTCCCGGAAAGCCTCGACTATGCGGCCATGACGGCGCTGTCGATGGAAGTGCGCCAAAAGCTACAAACGATCCGGCCGCGGACGATCGGGCAGGCGGGTCGCATCGACGGCATGACGCCCGCGGCGCTCACGCTCCTGGTCGCGCATCTGCGCCGCGGAAATGCCAAATCCGCCGTTGCGCTACGGTGATCCAGCCAGAGCTCGATGCCGCACCCGATTGGCTCTCCAAACCCCGAAGACAAGGCCCAGGCCGTCGCGCTGTTCGGCTCCACTGTTTCACGTGAAACATGGGAGCGGCTCGAGCAATTCGTTGATCTGCTATTGCGGTGGCAAAGATCGACCAATCTGGTGGCATCCTCGACGATTCCTCAGGCGTGGACGCGCCACGTCGCCGATTCGCTGCAGCTCGTTCCGATCGTCCCGAACGGCGCGCGCTGGATCGACCTCGGAGCCGGCGGGGGGTTCCCGGGACTCGTGATCGCCTGCGTCCTGGCCGGAAAACCGGGCGCGCAAGTCCACCTGGTTGAGAGCGTGCAGAAGAAAGCCGCGTTTCTCCGCGCCGTGGTCTCCGAAATCGCGCTTCCCGCCATTGTCCATGCGGTGCGAATCGAGGATTTTGTCTCTGCAACAACCGAGCGCTTCGACGTCGTGACGGCCAGGGCGCTGGCCCCGCTCGACAAGCTGATCGGCTACGCAATTCCGTTGTTGAAAACGGGTACGGTCGGCCTGTTTCCGAAGGGACAAGATGTAGAGGCCGAATTGACCCAAGCCTCTAAATCTTGGACTATTGAGGTCGATCTGCTCCCGAGCAGAACCGATCCGCGGAGCCGAATTGTCCGGGTACGGCACGCGTCGAAGCGGTAACTCTTTGTAATACCTTGACTTTATAACGTTTGGCTTCGTCCGGAGCCGTCCCAAATGACCGAGACGTCTCTTAGCCCCCGCGTCCTCGCCCTCGCCAACCAGAAAGGCGGGGTCGGCAAGACTACGACCGCCATCAACCTCGGCACCGCGCTCGCCGCGATCGGCGAGAACGTGCTGATCGTCGACCTCGACCCGCAGGGCAACGCCTCGACCGGGCTCGGCATCGACCGCAAGGCACGCCGCCGCTCGACCTACGATGTACTCACCCGCCAGGTGACGATGCGCGAGGCGATCCTCGAGACCGCGGTGCCGCGGCTGCACATCGTGCCGTCCACGATGGACCTCTCCGGCCTGGAGCTCGAGATCGCGCAGGAGCGCGACCGCGCCTATCGGCTGCGCGATGCGCTGACCGCGCTCAATGGCGCCGAAGCCGGCGTGCACTACACCTACGTGCTGATCGACTGCCCGCCGTCGCTCAATCTCGTCACCGTCAACGCGATGGCGGCCGCGAACTCGATCCTCGTGCCGCTGCAATGCGAGTTCTTCGCACTCGAAGGTCTCTCGCAATTGCTGAAGACGGTCGAGCAGGTGCGTACCTCGCTCAATCCCGGTCTCACCATCCACGGCGTTGTGCTCACCATGTACGACGCGCGCAACAATCTCTCAGGGCAAGTTGTTGCCGACGTGCGCAGCTTCATGGGCGAGAAGGTCTATCAGACGATGATCCCACGCAATGTGCGTGTCTCGGAAGCGCCGTCCTACGGCAAGCCGGTGTTGCTCTACGATTTGAAGTGCGTCGGCAGCCAGGCGTACTTGCGGCTCGCATCTGAAATCATTCAGCGCGAGCGCGCGCTGCGCGCGGCGTAATAAGGAGCCAACCATGGCAGATGGATCGCGGCTCGGCCGCGGATTGGCGGCACTGATCGGCGACGTCGGCGACGAGGCGCAAGTGCTGGAGCGTCAGCGCAACCAGCGCCGCGTGCCGATCGAATTCGTGAAGCCGAATCCGCGCAACCCACGGCGCGCGTTCGCGGAGGCCGAGCTCGACGAACTCGCGGCATCGATCCGCGAGCGCGGCATCATCCAGCCGATCCTGGTGCGCACGGTGCGCGGCGCGATGGATCAATATGAGATCGTCGCCGGCGAGCGGCGCTGGCGCGCCGCGCAGCGCGCGGGCCTGCACGACGTGCCGGTGCTGCTGCTCGAAGTGAGCGACAAGGAAGCGCTCGAGCTTGCCATCATCGAGAATGTGCAGCGCGCCGACCTCAATCCGCTTGAAGAAGCGAGCGGCTATGCGTCACTCGCCGAGGAGTTCGACTACAGCCAGGACGACATCGCGAAGATCGTCGGCAAGAGCCGGCCGCATGTTGCGAACACGCTGCGCCTCTTGAAGCTCTCCGATGCCGTGAAGGCCTACATCAACTCAGGCCAGCTCAGCGCCGGCCATGCGCGCTTGCTCGTCGGTCAGCCGAACGCCGCAGAGTTCGCCGAGATGATCGTCAAGCGCGGGCTCAACGTGCGCCAGGTCGAGGAGATGGCGCGCGCGGACGGCAGACGGCAGGCGCGCTATGTGCGCAAGACCGGGCTGATGGGCCCCGATCCCGACACGGTCGCGCTGGAGAAGCGTTTGAGCGATGCGCTCGGTCTCACGGTGCGCGTCATGCATCGCGCCGACGGGCAGGGCGTGCTCTCGATCCGCTATCGCAATGTCGAGCAGCTCGACGACGTGACGCGGCGGCTGGAGAGCGGGGCGGGTGGTGCGCAGGTGAGTCCGGCGCCGAGGATCCGGAGTTTGTAGGGACGGCGCACTAATTTTCTGCCTCGTCATGGCCGGGCTTGTCCCGGCGCGATGATCGTAGGGCAAAGCATCGTAGGGTGGGCAAAGGCGCGCAGCGCCGTGCCCACGCGAGCTACTCACCAAAGGCGCGGGCGATTTCGCCAACGTCGCCACCCCAATCTGCGGGCAGCTCTTCTTGCTTCACGTACAGATGAAAGCTGCTATGCGGCCAATCGACGACGCGCGGCACAAGCCCATGCTTCACCGGATTGAAGTGGATGTAGTCCACGTGGCGGGCCAAGTCGGCGTCATGGCGGATTGCGTGCTCCCAATATCGTCTCTGCCACACGCCCTTTTCCCGCCGAGCAATCTTGCTTGCGGACCTTGATTTGGAAGCGTTCAGCCCGCGCGAAAAATTGCCCTTGATGATGTTCCAGCGAGTTGCGAAATCGGCGTCATCTGCAGGCAGCGACCAGATCGCGTGCAGGTGATTTGGGTAAAATGCAGATCGCAATTGTCTCGAACGGGCGCTCTTTCTGAACCACGGCTTATGCGCGGCGGAGGAGATCGATGTGACGCACCAACGCATCACTCGAGCGATCCGCAAGCGCGACGGTAAAGAAGAACATGCCTCCGGGGACGTGCGCTCGGCGATAGCGAGACATGGCGGCGATAGTACATCGGTGCAGCCGCGTGGGCACGCTTCGCTGCGCGAAGCTTTGCCCACCCTACGACTGGCGGGCAAGCCGGCCATGACGGACGAGAGGTCACACCCCCTCGCGCCGCCCCGCTCCGCGCGCGATCAGCATCAGCGCGCGATGCGCGATGGTCTCGCCGAGACCGGACTCCTTGCGGGCATCGAGCGAGGCTTGCGCGAGCATCGACATCACGCGCGCAAGGCGCTCCGGCGTCCACGCGCGCAACGCCTTGGTGAAGGCGTCCTGGCGGCGGAAATGAATTCCGGACTGCGGACGCTGCACGATCTCCGACACCGAGGTGCCGTTTGCGATCTCGAGCGACAGTGCGTGCAGCCGCTCGAGATGCCGCAACGCTCCGCCGATGATCGCGGACGCGCTTGTGCCCGCGACCTGCGCCTTGGCAAACTCTTTCTCCACATCGGCGAGCTGACCCGCGAAGGCCGCATCGATCAGGCTGTCGAGCGCGAGCGCGGAGGCATCCGCCACGATCGCCATCACGTCATCGAGCTCGACGCGCCCTGCCCCTTGCGCATAGAGCGCGAGCTTCCTGAGCTCG
>JBAVXH010000171.1:0-7659 GCA_049698215.1 Xanthobacteraceae bacterium
CGGCATCTGGGCCGCGGTGATCCTCGGCGTGCCGCTGACCTGGATGCAGATGTGGGGCGACGAACTGCTGGTGCTGCTGGGGCAATCGCGAGAGACCGCGGCGCTCGCGGAGCGCTACCTGCTCGGCATCGCGTGGTGCATGGTGCCGGGCTGGATTTTCATGGCGCTGCGCAACTTCATGAGCGCGGTGAACCGGCCGGAGCCCGCGCTCTGGATCACGCTCGCGGCGATCCCGCTCAACGGCGTGCTCGCTTACGCGCTGATCTACGGCGCGTTGGGCCTGCCCGCGCTCGACCTGCTCGGCGCAGGGCTCGCCACGACCATCGTCAACGTCGGCATGTGCGTTGCGGCGGTGTGGTTCTGTTATGCGCGCCGCCCCTTCCGCAAATATCATGTGCTCGGCAAGTTCTGGCGGTTCGACTGGACGCTGATGCGCCAGCTCATCGTGGTCGGCGCGCCGATGTCGGGCACGTTCCTGCTCGAGTACGGCGTGTTCGCGGCCGCCGCCCAACTGATGGGCTGGATCGGCACCGCGGCGCTCGCCGCGCACCAGATTGCGCTGCAGATCGCCGCCATCATGTTCATGGTGCCGCTCGGCATCGGCATGGCGGCGACCGTGCGGGTCGGACACGAGGTCGGCCGTGGCGACGCGGCCGCGGCGCGCCGCGCCGGCTTCGTCGCGATCGTGCTTGGCATCGCCTTCATGGCGACGATGACGCTGCTGGTCGCGCTGACGCGGCATGAGCTGCCGCTCTTGTTCCTTGGCAAGGAGGCGCCCGACCCGCAGACGGTCGCGATCGCGGCATCGTTGCTGGTACTCGGCGCGACGTTCTTCATCGCGGACGGCGTGCAGGTGGTCGCGGCGAGCGCACTGCGCGGGCTGAACGATACGCGCGTGCCGCTGCTGTTTGCCGCGGTGAGCTTCTGGCTAGTCGGCTTTGCGGGATGCTGGTTGTTCGGATTCACGCTCGGACTTGGCGCCTACGGCATCTGGATCGGGCTCTCCATCGGCATCGGGGTCTACGCCGTGCTGCTGATCTGGCGCTTCCATCGGCTCACGGCGCGGCACTATCTTCCGGAGATCGCGACCGCGCCGGCATGACCCAACGTCTCACGATCTCCCGCCTTGGCCACCGCGGCAATGGCATCGCCGACACGCCGGACGGGCCCGTGTACGTGCCCTATACGCTGCCGGGCGAAACCGTGGAGGTCGAGGCGGTCGCCGGCCATCCGGATCGCCGGCATCTCTTGCGCGTCGAGAGCGCGAGCCCGGAGCGCATCGCGCCGGTCTGCCCGCATTTTGGCATCTGCGGCGGCTGCCAGACGCAACACCGGGATTTCGCGCGTTACCGCGAGTGGAAACGCGGGCTCGTCGTCGAGGCGCTCCGGCAGGCGGGGCTCGACGCGCCGGTCGGCGACCTGATCGACGCGCACGGGGAGGGGCGGCGCCGTGCTGTGTTCCATGCGCGGCGCGGTCCGCATGGCGTGCTGGAAGTGGGCTTTGCGGCCTGGCGCGCACATCAGATCGTCGGGATCGACCGTTGCCCGGTGCTGGCGCCATCGCTTGACGGCGCGCTGCCCGCCGCGTGGGCGATTGCGGAAGCGATCGGGCTTGAGAAGCCGCTCGACATCCAGGTCACCGCGACCGATGCCGGGCTGGACGTCGATGTGCGCGGCTCGGGTTCTCTCGGGGCTCGCCACACGGCGGCGCTCGCGCGCCTTGCCGATACTCATCGCGTGGCGCGGTTGACACGGCATGGCGAGCTGATCGTGCAGCGCGCCGCGCCGACGGTGCGCATGGGAAAGGCCACCGTTGCGTTGCCGCCGGGCGCGTTCCTGCAGGCGACCGCGGAAGGTGAGGCGGAACTGGCCCGGCTGGTCGCGGAGCATGTCGGCAAGGCGAGGGCGGTCGCCGACCTGTTCTGCGGCGTCGGGCCGTTCGCGCTCCGCCTTGCCGAGCGAGCGCGCGTCATGGCGGCTGACTCCGACGTGGCGGCTGTCGCGTCGCTCCGCCACGCGGCGAAGACCCCCGGTCTCAAGCCTGTTCACGCCGAAGCGCGCGATCTCTTCCGTCGGCCGCTTGCCCCGGATGAACTCAAAACCGTCGACGCGGTCATGTTCGATCCGCCGCGTCAGGGCGCGGAGGCGCAGGCGCGCCAGCTTGCCGCGTCACGCGTTCCGCTGGTCGTTGCGGTCTCCTGCAATGCCGCGACCTTCGCGCGCGATGCACGCATCCTCAGCGATGGCGGTTACCGCCTGACGTCGGTGACCCCGGTCGACCAGTTTCGCTATTCGGCGCATGGGGAGATCGTGGCGAGGTTCGAACGCTAGCCTCAGCGGTCCATCCCGCCACCCCAGCGCCGCTGCCACATCAGTTCGCCGATGGTGCAGGAGATGCGCGGCGCGCTCGCGGCGGCCGGGATGACACGCGGCGCCCCGTCATACTTTGCGATGTCGAGCACCAGCTTGGTGCGGATCGCATCCTTGAACTTGTCGCGCTCGCGGATCGGCACCACGAACGCGCCGGGCCCGCCGATCACGCAATCCTCGTAATAGATGTCGAGCTCCTTGATATCGATCGAGTTCGGCTGCGGCTCCTTGAGCATGATCGGCAGGCCGTTGATGACGATGCCCTTGGCGAGCACGTCGTCGCGTACCTGCGTGACGATCGGTCCCTGGTTGTTGGTGCCGTCTCCCGAGACGTCGATCACGCGCCGGATGCCGCGGTAGCCGTTGTTGTCGAACAACGCGGCCGAGAACATCAGCGCACCCGAGATCGAGGTGCGAAAGGCGCGGCGCACCGGAGCCTTCGCCATCTCCTCTGAGACTGCCTGCGCGGCCGCCGGCCCATCGATCAGCCGCCACGGCACGACCACGCGCTGGTCGGCGACGCCCGCCCATTCAACCAGCGTGAGGGCGACTTTCCCGTGTGTCCCTTGCTTCAGCGCGTTCAGGAATTCCTGCGACGCGACCGCGTGCGCGTAGCCCTCGCGTTGCAACGCAAGCTCGTCCATGTCCATCGAGTAGGAGATGTCGACCGCCAGCACGAGCTCGGCATCGACTTCGACCGAATTCGCCGCCTTGTTGCCGGGAAAATCGGCCAACCGCGGCGCCGCCAGCGCCGCGCAGGCGGCAAGCGCGACGGCGCCTCCGATCGCTCCCAGCAACAGCCTTCGCATGGCGGCCTCCTGTGCGCCTCAATGGTGGCAGGAGCGATGTGCTTCGCCTAGCCCCACAGGATCTGATCGGCCTTCGCGCGCATGAAGCCGGGCAAACGCAGGCCGGCGCGTACCAGGCCTTTCCAGTCGTCACGCCGTATCTGCCCGCGGCAGCCCCACGCGCCGCATGTGCAAGTGAACTCGTGATCGAAAGAAAAGCTGTAGGTGCCGTAGTCCATGCGGATTTCTTCGCCGGGCGAGATGGCGCGCAATGCCATGATCGCGTCCACGCCGTCATAGCCGAGGTTCGGTTCGCAGCTGTGATTGATGAAATTCACCGGGTGGCGCACGGCCTCGGGATGGAAGGTCCCGGTGACCTGATCGAGCGCGGTGTTGTAACCGTAGCGCAGGAACGCGCTACGCAGCGCCGACGAGAGCTTCTCGATCTGCGCCGCTGGGAGCACCGAAAAGGCGCGCGCTTCCGCCTCATCGACCCAGTCATCCTCGCTGAACAGGAGCGTGCCGCGCGTAATCGGCTGGCGGGCAAACAGCCCGCGCCCAATCCTGGTGGCGCGCGCCTCGAACAACCGCTCCAGCGCGTCGAGCGAGGGTGGAACGGCGCGCGGTTTTAGTTGCGGAAGTGCGCCCATGATGGTTACCCGGTCGAGGCTGGATTGGACTGTGCGGCGAGCATCGCCTGAGGAGAATACCGCGCGCGCCGCTCATTCTGTTGTTCGTTCTTCAGCGTCGCGATGCGGCTGTGGAGAAAGCGCGGCATGTTCATGCCGTAGGTGGCTGCGAGCTTCTTCCAGTCCTGCCGCCGGATACGGCCGCGGCAATTCCGGGCGCCGCACGTGCAGGTGAATGGCTCGTCGAAATTCACGACGAAGAAGCCGTAGTCGATAAAGACTTCCTCGCCTTTGCGGATGTCGCGTGCCGCAACGACATTGCCCGCCGTGTCGTAGCGCGGGTTCGGATCGCAGGAGTGGTTGATGAAGTTGTCCGGGTCCGTGACAAAGCTGATGTCCACCGGGCCGAGGATCTCGTTGAAGTCGGTGTCGAGCCCGTAGCGGCGGAACAAAGCCTTGGCGGGGGGCGGGAGCTTCTGCACCTGCGCCCGATCGAGGCGGATCCAGCCCTTGCCGTCGCTTGCTTCATTCCATTCAGGGATAACGATCGTGCCTTCCTCGATGTCGTGGATCGCAAAGGCACCCGTGTCATACCGGCTGGGCCGCGTGGCCAGCGGGGTCCGACTCCAGAGCGTGGTGTCCATCTTTCGCTGTTGGTTGGAAAGTGAATGCCGCCCAGGTGAAACGCGGGCACGCGCACGCGAGCAACGGGAACGCAAACGCGAATCAGCACACCGCAACAATCATGCGATAACCCATGCCTGTTCGCGAAGCGCATTCTTGATGCAATGCTGACGCAAGGCGCGGCACGTGGCTCGTGGATAAGATTGCGGCCTGCGCCGCCGGGTCAGGCGACGCCGAGACCGGCCTCGGTGCGATCGAGGATCAGCGGAATGATCAGGTCTTCCTCGTCATCGAGGTGCCGCCGCAGCTGGCGCAGCAAGGTATCGCTGGCTGCCGCATAAGCATCTCCGGTCGCCCGCAACGGGCCGCTATCGTTCACCGGCGTGCGCAGGAAGGCGTTGGCCGTTTCCACCGCGCGGTCGATCGACTGGTGGATCGCATGATGATCGCTCTCCAGCACGTCAAAGCCGGGAGCAAGCCGCGTCTCTGCCGCCTGGAAAACCGGAAAGTAATGCAGGTCCTCGACCTGGTGGTGGGCATTCAGCTGCTGCAGGAAGAACTGCAGCCGAGGCGGAAACCAGGCGCGGAAGTCTTGCGCGCTTGCAGTCCCGTTGCGGAAGGCGGTGGTCGCTTCCTCGAGCGCCGTGCCGATGTCGCGGAACATGCCGTGCCGCGAGAGCCAGAACTGAGCCATGGCGCCGAGATTGGCATGTCCCTGCCACACTCCGCGCGGATAGCGATCGATCAGGAGCCGCAAGTCAGCCGGCCAGCCGTCGCGGGCATCGAGCGCGAGCTCCGGGTGCGCGGTTTTTTCAAGGTCTGTCACCCGGCCTAGATAGCTGTCAGGCCGCACGAGACAAGGCGCCAGCGAGGGTCCGGAAAGGGCTTGCCGTCACCGATGCGGATCGTAAGCTTCCGGTGCGCGCTGGCTCCCGCCAGCGCAGAAGGAGGCGCCGATGAGTAGGATCGTCACGACCGCAGCCACGCTTGTGTGCTTCATCAGTGCGACAGCTTTCTTGTCTCCGATCAGCCTCAGCCCCGCCGCCGCGCAGGGCTCATGCAAGAACGAGGCAATGAGCAAGGACGGCAAGCCGCTTGCGGGCGCCGCGAAGACGAGCGCGATCAAGAAATGCTGCGAAACCGCCGCCGTGAGCAAGGATGGCAAGGCGCTTGCGGGAGCCGCCAAGAAGAGCTCGGTCGACAAGTGTATCGGGGAGAGTTCTTGATTTGGATGCGCACTGAGCCCGGCCTGCGCCGGGCTCAGGCTTGGCGCGGCCTTCTTCCGCCGAGTTCCAGCCGAACCAGTTGATGCCGCGCCGCGTTGCATTCCCCAGACACGTTTTGGAGGATGCAATGACTTATATGGACCCGAATGACCCGACGCGCGTGCCGACCGATGATCCGGTGCGCCGGCCATCAAGCGTTCCCGACCGCGGTGGCATGTCGGTTTGGGGCTTTCCGCTGATTGTCGCCGCCGCGTTGGTGATCCTCGGCTTCGTTTTCTTCGGCACCCACGAGCGCACCACGACGGCCAGCAACAACCCGCCCGCGACGAGCGGAAAGACAGCGCCGGCGCCTGCTCCCGCGCCGCCCGCTGTATCCAAGCAGTGATGGTCAACGCAGTATGGACACGAGCCGCGCTTCGACTGCCGCTCACATGCCGCCGAAGCTCATGCCGCCGGAGCGATCGCCGGTGTAGGTGCTGCCATAGCCCGAGCCAAAGCCGCCCCTGTAGTCCCAGCGGCTCTGGGAGCTTGAGCTGGTGTTGTAGCGGTCGCCGTAGGTGATCGAGCTGGAGCGGCTCTGCGCGCTGGCGATGGAAGCGCTCACAAGGAGTGCGGCGACACAGGCGAGGATGCCGATCGTTTTCATCTGTGCTCCCTGTCAGGATCGGGCAGCGCTGACAGACGCGGCCTGAGCTGCAGGGGGGACGTCGCACCCGCCGGGCAGGGCTTCAACCAACCTTTCGGATCGCTGGCGCATCCTTTCGCATTCGGCACTTGATCGGTGACGCTCAATTGTGCCCGGGCAACGCCAATTTGGGTTCGCATTGCGTGCTGGTCCTGGCCCGAAACTGTGGAGCTGACGGCTTGGACTGAGTGTCGGAGCAAGCCGTTTGCGAAGCCGACGGTTAGCAGCTACCAATGGAACTTGGGGCGCGCTCGATCCGGGCCTCGCTTTCGGCCCGCGGGTACGGCGATTTTTCTTTTGATCGGGGGGCGCGTTTTTCATGGCCAGACAAGAGAAGTGGCACTTCTGCCATAAGTGCAGCTGTATGTTCTTCGGCCCACTGCCGGGACATTGCGTTGCGGGCGGCGAGCATGACGAGCAGGGTTTCACGTTCACCTTGCCGTTCGACGAACCCGCAACGGGACAAGCGCAGGCGAACTGGCGTTTCTGCCGCAAGTGCAGCGTCATGTTCTTCGGAGGCAACCCCGGCCACTGCGTGCAGGGAGCCGGTCATGACGGGACGGGATCTTTCAATTTCGTCCTGCCTCACGATATGCCGGAGCCTCCCGGCAGCCAGCGGAATTGGCGGTTCTGCAACAAGTGCAGCAGCATGTTCTTCGGAGGCAATCCCGGCCGCTGCGTGCAAGGCGCTGGTCACAACCCGACGGGGTCGTTTGATTTCGTTTTGCCGCACACGGCTGAAGTCGTCGAACCGACGATATTCACGACCATCACCTTGAAATCGTTGTCGCCCGGAATTGGAAATCACCATCTCAACGGACTCACCGGCGGCAACCACAGCGTTGTGCTGGCCCCAAGCGTTTCTCCAAGCGGCACACGTTGGCGTCGTGCCTCGCGCGGCAATATCTGGGTTCTGCGATGCTTGGGTGATCCGCCGCAAGGCGTGGTCGCGCAGGATCTGTTTCTCGCCGGAAGCAACAGTGGCTCGGTTCTCATTGTGCCGCGCGATCAAACGCCCGGTGGAAAGCCCGAGACATGGCGGGCTACTCAGGTCGGGCAGGACACGTTCACACTCGAATGTCTCGCTCCGCTCTCTGGGCCGCGCTTCCTGGAGGGCCGGCCGGGCAGCTCAGCAGTTTTCCTCTCGAACAACGGCGACCCTCAATTCACCCGTTGGAAGGTTGAAGGTCCGCCGATTGACCCCTGATAAGCATCGGGCCGCACACACGGCAGATTGACGTCGGTTGCCGGATTGCCCGGGGGAGGGGGTCGCTACCCCTCCAGCCCCTCCGTCTCCGTGATCTCGATCCCGAACCCGCCAAGGCCCACGTATGTAT
>JBAVXH010000172.1:0-10719 GCA_049698215.1 Xanthobacteraceae bacterium
GCGCCACGGCGTGTCCGAGCTGCTCGCGCGCGTGCTGGCCGGACGCGATGTCGAGGTCGACACGGTCGCGGAATTTCTCGATCCGACGGTGCGGCGGCTGATGCCCGATCCGGACACGCTCACCGACATGCCCAAAGCCGCGGCGCGCATCGCCGATGCAATCGAGCGGCGCGAGACAATTGCAATCTTCGGCGACTACGACGTCGACGGCGCGACCTCCGCAGCGGTGCTCGCGAAATTCCTGCGCCATTGCGGACTGGAGCCGCTGATCCACATTCCGGACCGGCTGTTCGAAGGCTACGGGCCGAACACCGAAGCGGTGCGCGCGCTGGCCGAGAAGGGCACGCAGCTCCTCGTCACGGTCGACTGCGGGACGACCAGCATCGAGCCGCTCGCAGAAGCGAAGGCGCTCGGCCTCGACGTGGTGACGATCGATCATCATCAGGCCGACCAAGCCCTGCCGCCGGTCGACGCACTGGTGAATCCGAACCGGCAGGATGATCTCTCGGGGCTCAACCATCTTGCCGCGGTCGGCCTTGTGTTCATGACCGTGGTCGCGGTGAACCGCGAGCTGCGCAAGCGCAGCTTCTGGCATGTGCTGCGCTCCGAGCCGGACCTGCTCGACTCGCTCGATCTCGTGGCGCTCGGCACGGTCGCCGATGTGGTGCCGCTCAAGGGGCTCAACCGCGCTTTCGTCTCGAAGGGCCTGATCGCCATGCGCCGCCGCGAGCATGTCGGGCTCACCGCATTGATGGATGCGGCGCGGCTGACCGGCCCGCCAGAGTGCTGGCACCTGGGCTTTCTGCTCGGGCCGCGCATCAATGCGGGCGGACGCATCGGCCGCGCCGACCTCGGCGCGCGGCTGCTGCTCGAAAACGACGTTACCGAGGCCGGCGCGATGGCGGCCGAGCTCGATCGGCTCAACCGAGAGCGCCAGGTGATCGAGCAGACGACGCTGGCGCAGGCCGAGGCCGAGGCGATGGCTGCGCTCGGCATCGAAGAAAAGGGCGCCGTCGTCGTGACGGCGGGGCAGGGCTGGCACCCCGGTGTCGTCGGCCTTGTCGCGGCGCGGCTCAAGGAGCGCTACGGACGTCCGGCTTTTGCGATTGCGCTGGAACCGGGCGGCATCGGCACCGGCTCGGGGCGGTCTATCACCGGCGTCGATATCGGCAGCGCCGTGCGCCACGCGGTGGCTGACGGCTTGCTGGTCAAGGGCGGTGGCCACGCCATGGCGGCCGGCATCACCATTGCGCCCGACAAGCTCGCGGCTTTCCGCGCTTTTTTGGAGGAGGCGCTGCACGAGTCCGTCGAGCAGGCGCGGCACGAGGATTGTCTGGAGATCGACGGCGCCGTGTCAGCCGCCGGTGCAACCGTCGCGATGCTCAACGACATCGGCCGGGCCGGGCCATACGGAGCGGGCCACGCGGAGCCGGTGTTCGCCTTACCGGCGCATGTGGTCGCCTATGCGGAGGAGGTGGGGCAGAGCCACGTGCGTGCGCGGCTGCGCGCTGGCGACGGCACGATGCTGAACGCGATTGCGTTTCGCGCGGCCGGCAAGCCGCTCGGCCATGCTCTGATCGAGAACCGCGGCCGCGCGGTACACGCCGCCGGCACGCTCGCGATCGACCGCTGGAACGGCGAGGAGCGCGTGCAGCTGCGGCTGATGGATATGGCGAGCGCCGATCCGGTGGCGCGGTGACCTACTTCTTCTGCGCGCTTGCGCGGGCCTCCTTCTTGCCCACGAGCATATTGAGATCGATCGCATTTCCCATCGCCAGATAACCGGCACGGTTGGGGTGCAGCTTGTCGCCGGGGCCGCCGGTCGTGCTGTCAGGAATAAACGCTTCTTTCAGTCCGCCGGTCGCGGGATCGAGCGTCGCGGCGTCGAAATCGATCACGCCGTCGAACAGGCCCGATGAGCGGATGAAGGTGTTGAGAGCCTTGCGCTTCTCATCCTGCTCGGGAAAGCCGTGGTTGACGTTGGTCGCGCCGAGCGCGGTCGCGACGGTCGCGCCGAACACCTTGATTGCGGGGTTCCTGGCGCGGATACGCTCGACGACCTCCTTCATCCGGGACTGCACGGTCTCCGGAGTGGCATTGCCGTTCTTGCTGAAGTCGTTGATGCCTTCGAGCCAGATCATCGCGGTCACGCCCGAGAGCGAGAGGACGTCGCGCTCGATGCGCGCGGCGGACGACGGTCCGCCCGGGAACGGCTTCTGCGGCGAATACTCGGGCGGCCCGGCGACTTGGTTGCCGCCGATGCCTGCATTGATCACGGCCGCGCGATGGCCCGTGGCCGCGAGGCGGCGCGCCAGCACGTTCGGCCAGCGGTCGTCGCCGTTCATGGTCGAGGCGGTGCCGTCCGTGATCGAGTCGCCGAATGCGACGATCACCTTTGTGTCGATCGGCGCCATCATGTCGACGGCATCGAGGAAGAACCACGAGGCGGTCGAGAACGGAAACGCGGACTCGTCCTCCGTCTGGCCTTTCGAGCCTGCGCCGGGCGCGGTCGCGTAAGACGTCTGCAAGGCCTTGGCATGCCAGGTCATGGGGCCGGTTTCGCCCGCGACATGGAAGCTGACCGCAAGCTTGCGCCCGGCCATCGCCTTTGCGTCGCGCACGAACGGCAGCGCAACGGCGTCGCTCCAGACATCCTTGCCGGGCTCGACGGTGATGCCCGGCTTGCCGCCGAAGGTCACCGGCCGGTTCGAGCCGGTCACAAGGGTCGCGCTGGTGTGCTGCAGCCCCACGAACGCACCGTCAATGGTCACCGGCTTGGTGCCGAAGACATTGGAGAAGCGCAGCCGCGCCTGCTTGCCCCAGATGTCGGGCAGCACGATGAGCCGGAACGTCTGATCGCGCGCGCCGGCCTCGGGGGAGGGGAACGCGAATTTCTGGTTCGGCTGCGCGGACGGATTGCCGACCGGGTAGGGACCTTGCACCGAAGCGGCCCAGCTCGTTGCCCACTTCTCCCCCTTCTGCGCGACGGCGGCCGGCGTAAGGGCGAGGGCTGCGGCGAGAACAATCGATGCGCGGAGCGCGTGGGTCATGGCGTGCCTCCCTGCGGCTCGCTGAGGGCCGCTTGTGCTCATGATGGATCGTTCGTGGCTGTGCACGCAACGAACTGTGCGCGGTGCTGCCATTCATAAACCGGGGATCACTCGGCGAACGTCGCGCCGCGCGGCGGGCTGGTTGAGGGCTCCGCGGGTGCGGTTTCGCCGCGGTCGAGGCGCTCGATCAGGTTCGCAAGCAGCCCCCAGAAGAACACGTCGCCGGGGTAACCGCGGATGCGGCCAATCTCGAGGCCCTGGTCGATCAGCACGAACACCGGCGTGAAGCGCTCGCGGCGAATGAAGGAGAGATCGGGCGGCACAGGGTGTGCGATGTCGACCCGGCGCAGCGGCGCGCGCTTGCCCTCGCTGGTCTTGTCGTAGGCCGGCGCGATGTCGCGATCGAACCTCTGGCACCAAACGCAACTCTTCGCCTCGAACATGACGAGCTCGGCAGACTGCGCGGGAGCCGCGATGAATATGAAAAACAGAAGCGCAAGGAGACGCATTCCCCTCGAATAGCCTCAGCCGTAGCGGAATGCCAGCAGGTTATCGAACGAGCGCAGCTCGATCATCAGCCGGTGCAGAAGGTCGGCGTCGCGCGTTTCGATCGCTTTGGGAAACTGCGCGAGGCTTGCCAGCGCGCCGTCGATCAGGCGGCGAAATTCCGCGTGATCGCGGATGCCGCGCGGCGCCATGCCGTCGCACCGCCGCAGCGTCGTGGCGTAGGACTCTCCGCCGGCTGCGGCGCTCTCCCAGTCGGGTTGCCGGTCGGTTGCGATCAGCGCGTCCAATGCGACGTTGGCATCGATCACGCAATCGGCCAGCACCGTGACGCCGTTCTCGCGGCGCAGGTTGGAGACCATCTTGCGGATCGTGTCGAGCGATTCGCGCGCAACATCCGGACGGCCGAGGTTGAGCACCAGCGAGATGCCGACAAGCTGCGCGGCGACCTGGAGGATTACTCCTGTGTAGCGCTCCTGATCGCGGAATGCGGCGGGGCGGGGCAGGGTGCTGACCTTCGCCCAGGCTTCGCGCAGCCCGTCGATTTCCAGCGTGACCAGTTCGATATTGCCGGTGCGCAGGTAGCCGGCCGCCACGCGGTGATGGCTCATCGCTGCCTCGACGGCGCGGTTGAAATCGTCGAGATCGTCGGCGTACGCCGGTGCGATGCAGGCGAGCGCCAGGGCTGCCATGCAGGCGGCGTGCTTGAGCCAGGATGCGAGGCGCTCCATATTCGCCAGCATAGCGGATCTGCCGCCACGACGGTGGCCGCCGGAAACTTGCCGTTAACAGCGCATGAAGCCGACACGACGAAATCTGGTGACCGGCGGTGTGGCGCTTGCCGCCAGCGCTGTTGCCCTGCGGCTACGCGCCGAACCCGTGCTGACCGACGATGGGCTTTACCGGCAACCCTGGTTTGTCGAGAGCTTCCTCGAATTGGGGGACGACCTTCAGGCGGCAGCCAAGTCGGGCAAGCGCTTCGCCGTCATGTGGGAGCTGCGCGGCTGCCCTTATTGCCGTGAGACGCATCTGGTGAACTTCGCGCGCCGGGATATCGAGGAGTACGTCAAGACGAACTTCGACATCCTGCAGCTCAACGTCATCGGGGCGCGGAAGGTCACGGATTTCGACGGTGCCGAGATTTCCGAGAAGGCGCTCGCCGCGAGGTACGGTGTCCGTTTCACGCCGACGATTCAGTTCTTCCCCGACAGCGTTCAGGACCTTTCGAAGGCGCCTCCGGATAAGCGCGAGGTCGCCCGCGCAGCCGGCTATCTGCGGCCGGACGATTTCCTCGCGATGTTCCGTTATGTGCGCGAGAAGGAATACGAGCGGAAGAGCTTTCGGGATTATGTGAGGGCGACGAGAACCTAACCGTCGTGATCGCCCGCGAAGGCGGGCGACCCAGTAAGCACCGCCGGCTCAATTAGCGTCGACCCTGCCCCTTGTGTTTACTGGATGCCCCGCTTTCGCGGGGCATGACGAACGGAGAGGGCGCGCCCCGGAATGACTATTTCCCCGTGTTCACCGGGCTCTCGGGACTCATCAGCAGCGCCACCGCATCCTTGATCTGCTCGATGGTCAGCACCTTGTTCGCACCGAAGCGCGGCATGGTCGAGCAGGGGAAGGCGGCGTGCGAGTTGTAGATCTTCTCGTAGGTCGCCTTCACGGCGTCCGGCTTGAAGTCGCGCAGCTTGCCGTATTCCGACAAGCTCGGGCCGAGCGTGCCGTAGCTCACCTCGGCCTTGGTGAGCTGATGGCAGGCATAGCAGTTGCCTCCGTTGACCTGGCGGGGCGGATAGTCGGTGAAGCGCAGGCCGTAGCCGGACTGCGCCAGCGCCTCGCCCTTCTTCCAGTCGCCCATGAAATTGTTGTCGGGCGGATAGACGATGGTGGTCTGCTCGCGCTTCTGAATGGCCTCTGCGATATCCTTCGCGGGGCTGTTCCGGCTCGCCGAACACTGCTGCATCGTCTCATCGGCAGCGAGCCGCGAGGCCCAGTCGGCCGGCGCCGTGGGGAACGCGGCCTTCACGGCCGTGCCGGCGGTCGCGTTGTTTGACTGCGCGAGGGCAGGCGAGGCTGCCAGCGCAAGGATCGTTGCGATGAAGAGACGCATGGGCCCCACGCTCAGCGCTTGAGGCCCGGAGCGGCGATCTCGCCGCCCTCGGCCTGTTTGGTAAGGAACGCGATCAACGCGACGCTCGCCTCCGAGCCCATTTGCAGCTCGGGCATGCGCATCTGCCAGTAACAGTCGAACAGGCGGTGCTGCATGGTCATGACGTGGGTGGTCGACACGCGATAGGCCGGCCATTCGCCGATCACCTTGCTCGCCTCCTTCTTCTCGGCGAGCCAGGGCAGGCCCTGGAGGCGGATGCGCAGGCCGGATTGCGCGTGGCAGGTGGCGCAGGCGAAATCGAACGGCCCGGAGCGGCGATTGAACAACGTCTCGCCAAGCGCCAGGACCTCGCGCTCCTGCGGGGCGTCCAGCTTGGCGGCGAACTTCTGGCCCGCCGACTTGCTCGCCACGTAGGTGGCGATTGCGCCGATCTCCTTCACGGGTTGGCCCCCGCCGGGGTGCGGGCGCTTGACGTAGTCGGCGGTGCTCAAGCCTTGCAGCGTTTCGCGGCACCAGAGGAGCCGCGTCTCGAGGTCCATCACGCGATTAGCGTCCGCGAAATAGCGCGGCAGCTCGGCGAAGGCGCCCTCCACCTTCCCCGGGCCCTTGCCGAGATCGCATTGCTCGAAGCTCGCGTTCTTCGGTCCGGCCTTGGTGGTCCACAGCGCCTCGCCGCGATCGGCGTCGAGATAACCCGGATTGCTCCACGGGTCCTCGCGCAGCATCGCGCGGTATTTCTCGATCGCCTTTTCGGTATCCGCGTCCTGCCCCAGGGCGGCGGGCGCAAGCGCGATGGCGAGCGCCGCGAACAAACCCAATCGTCTCACCTGCGCCTCCGAGAAAATTCTTGCCTGTTCGGCCGCTCTCTTGGACGCACCGCTTCGCCCGCGCGGCGCGCAGGGCAGTTTGTTGCATTGTCGGGAGCCAGCGTCTAGACATTTGGAAAATTGCTACTACGTGGCGGGTCCAAACGCCGCAGTTGTGGAAAGAAAGTCCTCTGCAGGGCGCGATAGTGGTAAGCTTGTTCTGCGGACGGTTCGGGAGAGAATCATGAACTCAGTCAATCGGCGGCAGGCCCTGGCGCTCGGCGCGGGCGCACTCGCCGCCGCGGCCTCGATTGCGCCGGCGCAGGCCGCGAACGATGCCGCCGACCTGATCAAGAAATTCACCGGCGGCAAGACCGCGACCGAAGGCAAGGTCAAGCTCGATCTCCCCGAGATCGCCGAGAACGGCAATACCGTACCGATCACGGTCATGGTCGAAAGCCCGATGAGCGAGCAATCCCATGTGACCGAGGTTCTGGTGGTCGGCGACGGCAATCCGAACGGCGGCATGGCGACGTTTCACTTCTCGCCCTTGAGCGGCGCTGCCGAGGCGAATACGCGCATCCGGCTTGCCGCGACGCAGAACATCACTGCCGTTGCCAGGATGAACGACGGCTCGTTCTTCACCGCGACCAAACAGGTGAAGGTCACGATCGGCGGCTGCGGCGGCTGAGCATTCGGGAGAATTTTCATGGCGACCGTCGTCAAACCGCGCATCAAGCTCGACAAGAAGGAAGCCAAGAAGGGCGACCTCGTCGAGGTGAAGGCGCTCGTGCAGCACGTGATGGAGACCGGTCAGCGCAAGGATGCGCAGGGCCAGACCATTCCGCGCAAGATCCTGAACAAGTTTACCTGCACGGTGGCTGGCAAGCAGGTCTTCGCCGCCGAGTTCGAGCCGGCGGTCGCGGCGAACCCGTACATCCAGTTCAAGTTCCGGGCGACCGAGTCGGGTCCCGTGGTGCTGACCTGGACCGAGGACGGCGGCAGCACTATCGTGGGCGAAGAGACGATCACCGTCACCTGACGGCACTCTCCGTCGTCATCATCCGCGAAGGCGGATGATCCAGTAGACACTGATCGTGTTGGACGCGACGATGGTGCAAATTCGCGAATGTGATGTTTACTGGATGCCCCGCCTTCGCGGGGCATGACGACTTCAAATGCTCTCCCGCCGCGAACTCCTCCAAGTGGCCGCCGCCACTGCGGCGATCGTTCCCAACATTTCAGCGCGCGCGCTCGCGCAGCAGCGGCTGACTCAAAATCAGCTGCTCGCGTTCGAGCCGCTCGGAAACGTCACGCTGCTGCATGTCACGGACGTGCACGGCCAGCTGATGCCGGTCTATTTCCGTGAGCCGTCGAGCAACCTCGGCGTTGGCGACGCGAAGGGGCAGCTCCCGCACATCACCGGCAAGGACTATCTCGCGCGCTTCGGCATTCCGGAGAAATCGGCTGCCGCGTATGCGTTGACCGCCGAAGATTTCGCGGCGCTGGCGCAAAGCTATGGCCGCATCGGCGGGCTCGATCGCCTCGCCACCACCATAAAGGCGGTGCGCGCCGAGCGCGGCGACCGCGTGCTGCTGCTCGATGGCGGTGACACCTGGCAGGGCTCGCTCGGTGCGAACCGCACCCGCGGGCAGGATATGGCGGACTGCTACTCACTCTTGAAGCCCGACGCGATGACCGGCCACTGGGAGTTCACGCATGGCGCCGAGCGGGTGAAGGAGCTCGCGGACAGTCTCGACTTTCCGTTCCTGGCGCTCAATGTGCGCGACACCGAATGGCAGGAGCCGGTGTTCGAGCCCTACAAGCTGTTCGAGACGGGCGGCGTGAAGATCGCGGTGCTCGGGCAGGCGTTCCCGTACACGCCGGTTGCCAACCCGCGCTGGATGATTCCTACCTGGAGCTTCGGCATCCGCGAGGACGATGTACGCGCGAACGTCGAGAAGGCGAGGGCAGCAGGCGCGCAGCTTGTCGTGCTGCTCTCGCACAACGGGTTCGATGTTGACCGCAAGCTCGCCTCACGCGTCGCCGGCATTGACGTGATCCTCACCGGCCACACCCACGATGCGCTGCCCGAAGCCGTGAAGATCGGAAAGACGCTGCTCATCGCCTCGGGCAGCCACGGAAAGTTCCTCTCCCGGCTCGATCTCGACGTGCGTGACGACGCCGTGAACGACTTCCGTTACAAACTGATCCCGTTGTTTGCGGACGCCATTACGCCCGACGCCGAGATGGCGGCGGCGATCGCCAAGGTGCGCGCGCCGTTCGCGGCGGAGCTTGCGCGCGAGGTGGGGCGCAGCGAGTCGCTGCTCTACCGGCGCGGCAATTTCGCCGGTTCGTTCGACGATCTCATTTGCGCCGCGATCATGCAGGAGCGGGATGCCGAGATTGCACTCTCGCCCGGCTTTCGCTGGGGGACGAGCGTGCCGCCGGGCAGCGCGATCACGGTCGAGGACATCCACAACGCGACCGCGATCAGCTATCCGCAGGTCTATCGCCAGACCATGACTGGCGCGCGCTTGAAGGAGATTCTCGAGGACGTCGCCGACAACTTGTTCAACCCGGACCCGTACTACCAGCAGGGCGGCGACATGGTCCGCTGCGGCGGCCTTGGCTATACGGTCGACACGGCCAAGCCGATAGGCAGCCGCATCTCGGCGCTGACGCATCTCAAGTCCGGCGGCCCCGTCGACCCGGCGCGTGAGTACATGGTGGCCGGCTGGGCCAGCGTGAACCAGGGCACCGAAGGTCCGCCGGTGTGGGAGCTGGTGGAGAAATACGTGGCGGGGAAGAAGGTCGTCCGCGTCGAGCCGAATACGTCGGTGAACGTCGTCGGTGGTTGAAGCCGTTGGCGTTGCGGTAAATCTGCGGAAAAATCTTTCCCGTTCGCAAGCCATTGTAGAAGAAACCGCGCTTGCCATGGTATGGCATGCGCCATGGACGATAAATCCGGGAAACGTCCGACGCGCCGTGGCTTTCTCGCTGCAAGCGGTGTAGCGCTTGCCACCCCTGCGCTCGCTGGCAATCCGAAAAACCTGCC
Organism: Xanthobacteraceae bacterium; assembly: GCA_049698215.1. Classification (GTDB taxonomy): domain Bacteria; phylum Pseudomonadota; class Alphaproteobacteria; order Rhizobiales; family Xanthobacteraceae; genus PALSA-894. The sequence goes on from JBAVXH010000172.1 coordinate 9,532, forward strand.
GCCGAACGTGCCCGACTGGACGCGCCAGCTCGGTGACGGCGTCGCGGTGCGGCCTTATGGCCAGCCCTCCAGGCACGAGGCGCATGTCGTCCGCCGCGACGTGCAGTGGCTCACCGCGAGCCGCGAGTCCTCGGTCAGCTTCACGCCACTGCACGAACTCGACGGCATCATCACGCCGAACGGGCTCTGCTTCGAGCGGCATCACGGCGGTATCGCGGAGATCGCCCCGGAAGACTACCGGCTGGTCGTCCACGGCCTCGTCGAGAAAGACCTGATCTTCACGCTTGCGGACCTGAAGCGCTTCCCGCGGGTGAACCGCATCCACTTCCTCGAATGCGCGGCGAACTCCGGCATGGAGTGGCGCGGCGCGCAGCTCAACGGCTGCCAGTATACGCACGGCATGGTGCATTGCGTGGAGTACACCGGCGTGCCGCTCCGTGTGCTGCTAGCGGAAGCGGGTGTGAAGCCGGCCGCAAAGTGGCTCCTCGCCGAGGGCGCGGATTCGGCTGCGATGACCCGCTCGATCCCGCTCGCAAAGGCGCTCGACGATTGCCTCGTCGCCTATCGCATGAACGGCGAGATGCTGCGCCTAGAGCAAGGCTATCCGGCGCGCTTGGTGGTGCCGGGTTGGGAGGGGAACGTCTGGGTGAAGTGGCTGCGGCGGCTCAAGCTCGGCGACGAGCCCTGGTTCGCGCGCGAGGAAACTTCGAAGTACACCGACCTGATGGAGAGCGGCAAAGCGCGCCAGTTCACCTTCGTCATGGATGCGAAGTCGGTGATCACCTCGCCGTCGCCGCAGGCGCCGGTGAAGGCGAAGGGCTTCACGGTGATCTCGGGCCTGGCGTGGTCCGGCCGCGGGAAGATTGCGCGCGTCGATGTCTCGCTTGACGGCGGCAAAAACTGGCGCGAGGCGAAGCTCGACGGGCTCATGCTCGACAAGGCGGTGTCGCGCTTCTACGCCGAGACCGAATGGACGGGCCCGGAGCTGCTGCTGCAGTCGCGCGCCATCGACGAGACCGGCTACGTGCAGCCGAGCAAGGCGGAGCTGCGCAAGATCCGCGGGATGAACTCGATCTATCACAACAACGGCATCCAGACCTGGCTCGTGAAGCCCGACGGCGAGGTTGAGAATGTCGAAGTGTCTTAACGTGCTCGCGGTGCTGCTCGCGCTCGCAGGCGCCGCGCAGG